>DASSRW010000230.1:0-12051 GCA_035701545.1 Pseudolabrys sp. | reverse complement strand
GATCGATCCCAATCTGTTTACGCTAATGAACTGGACGATGGTGATCGAAGGCATCTTGTTCTGGTGCCTCGTGCTCGATCCGCGCCCCTCGCCGCCTGCCCGCGCATCGTTCGGCGCGCGCGCCGCGCTCGCGATGGTCGTGATGTTTCCGCAGATCATCGGCGGCGCCATGATCGCGTTCAGCCCACATGATCTTTATACATTTTATGATCTGTGCGGCCGCATCTATCCGGATATGGGCGCTCATTACGACCAAACGGTCGGCGGACTCATCATCTGGATTCCGCCGGCGATGATGAGCGTGCTGGCTCTATTGCTGGTTCTCAATGCACTCCGGAAAAGCGAAGAAAGGACCATGCGCGATGAGTGCACAAACGAAGACGAAAATGACACCCGCCCGATCATACAAACGAGTCTTTGGACCGGCTAAAACCGCATCCGCGCTCATTTTGGCAATAGTGGCGGTGACCGGCGCGAATGCGGCGTCGAAACTGACCTTGGAAAATCCATGGATGCGTTTCATCATCAAGGCGCGTCCGGCAGCCGGTTATTTCACGCTTCGTAACGATAGCGATACAGCCGCCGAGCTAACGGGTGCATCGTCACCCGCGTGCGGCATGCTGATGCTGCACCAGAGCAAGCAGGCGAACGGAATTGACAAGATGGCCGCAGTCAAAAGCATTTCGGTACCGGCCCATGGAACGATCAGTTTCGCGCCCGGCAGCTACCACCTGATGTGCATGAAACCGCAAGACACGCTGAAAGCCGGCGCCAGTGTGCCGGTAGCGTTGACGTTTGCCGACGGCACGAAGCTGACGGCACAATTTCCGGTAAAGGGACCTGGCGGAAAGTAACCGCGCGCCCGCGGTTATAGCCAGCTCATCATACGCCGCCAGAAGCTCTCGCTGCCGGCGCCTGCAACCATTCGCCGCAAGTCAACGCTCATGGCTTTGACCTTCGTTTTCGGCGCGGAAAGTCCCGTGAACAGCAGCTTGAGGTCGCCGCTCCGGTTGAAAACATACACCGCCGAGCCGTGCGTAACCTCGTAAGCCTTTCGGTCCTTTGCAGGCGTTACCGAATAAGCCACGCGATAGCGCTTGGCGAGAGACGCAAGCTGGTCCGGCGTGCCGCGTAGGCCGACGACCTGCGGCGCAAACGCCTGCGTATACTGCTTGAGCACGGAAAGCGTGTCGCGGTTGGGGTCGACAGTCACGAACAGCACCCGCACCGCGTCGGCACGCTTTCCGAGCGACTTGAGCATCGTCGTCAGATTGAGCAGCGTCGTCGGGCATACGTCTGGACAAAAGGTATAGCCGAAATAGAGCAGCACGATTTTGCCTTTGTATTCGGCAGCGGTGACCGTCTTGCCGTCGGACGCCCGCGTCATCGTGAAATCGAGTGGCGGCAACGTGCCGCTCATGTCAGTCGAATTCCAGGCCCAGGCTTTGCCGCCTGCCAATGGCGCGCCGATAATCAGCAGCGCGATCATGATGCCGACAGGATACCGGCTCAGGCGGCGCACGGAGGTTTTTGCGGGAATATCTGGAGAGGTCGGGCTCATGACCGGAATCTCATTCCGTCTGCTCGCCCTTGCATCCCGCAATAGCACGTTCAGCGCGGTATTTGTACCGGCTGCGTCCTTTCGTGTCGCCGGCACTCCGGCATGTCTGCCGCCGAAGGTCCATGCAAAAGGCCGCACGTGCGGTGCGCCCTGCGGTATTCGCTGCGGTGATTTTTCGCTAGTCGCAGTTCTTGCGCTTGACCGTCTTCGAACCGGTCACATCTTCCTTGTGTACCGTTTTTGACGAGCAGCCGAGGCCGTTGGTCTCGTGCGTAACGGTCTTCTTTTCGGCGGAGCCGACCGCACCGCTGTGTTCGTGCACAGTTACCGATGCGTCCGGATGATGGGTCACGACGGCAGGATCGTGGCGCTCTTCGATCACTGTTTGCGCGTTGGCGCCAAGCGAGCCGAAGGCTGCCGCGGCCAGCGCGAGAACAAGGACGTTGAGCTTCATGGGGACCTCCTGCTAATGGAACCGAACCGATAACTCCCTCCCCGGCTTCGCCGTTCCTGTTCCAATCCCATTCAAGGACACTCGCCGTGATCGATCTCTACACTTGGACGACTCCCAACGGCCGCAAGGCTTCCATTGCGCTCGAAGAACTTGGGTTGCCTTACACGGTTCATCCGGTCGACATTTCCAAGGACGAACAATTTGCGCCGGCATTTCTGAAAATCGCGCCGAATAACCGAATTCCTGCAATCGTCGATCGCGACACCAACATCTCGTTGATGGAATCGGGCGCGATCCTGATCTATCTCGCCGACAAGACCGGCAAGCTGCTGCCGAAATCCGGTGAAGCGCGCTACCGCGTGATCGAGTGGCTGATGTGGCAGATGGGCGGACCCGGACCGATGCTGGGACAGGTGCATCATTTCGTGAGATACAACAAAGGCAAGGCGCCTTATGCCGAGGAGCGCTACCTGAAGGAAGGTCACCGCCTTTACAAGGTGCTCAACACGCGGCTCGAAGGCCGCGCCTTCGTCGCCGACGAATATTCGATCGCCGACATCGCCATCTGGCCGTGGATCTCGCGGTTCGAATGGCAGACGATCGACATGAAGCATTACCCAAACGTGAAGCGCTGGTACGAGACGATCGCCGTTCGCCCGGCGGTGCAGCGCGGCTACAAGGTGCCGAAGGACATGGGCCCGATCCCGATGCCGGGATAACAGAGGAACACGAGTTGTCATGGCCGGACTTGTTCCGGTCATCTCGATTCATTCGTGCAATATCGCCTTCCTGAGCGAGATCACCGCGACAAGCCCGGTGATGACAACGTCATTTCACTTCTTCTTCGCACCCGGCATCACGATGTGTCGCTCGGCCACGAGCGCATCCCATTTTGCGATGTCGGTGTCGATGTAACGCGCGAACTCTTCCGGCGTTTGTGGCTCGGGCTCCGCGCCCAGCGCTGCCATGCGGTCGATCACGTTCTTCTCGCCCATGATCGCGACCACCGCCTTGTTAAGCTTGGCGACGATCTGCGGCGGCGTACGCGCCGGCGCGAGCAAACCGAACCAGCCGACCGACTCGTAGCCGGGCACGCCGCTTTCGGCGACGGTCGGCACTTTGGGAAAAAACTTTGAGCGCTTCGCGCCGGTTGTCGCCAGAACGCGCAACTTGCCGGTCTCGATCATCGCCTGCACGGTCGTCGACGGCGAGAACATCAGATCGATGCGCCCGCCGAGCAGATCGGTGACCGCGGGCCCGGTGCCGCGATAGGGCACGTGCAGCATTTCGATGTTGGCGTCTTTCTCGAACAGCACGGCGGAAAGGTGCGATGCCGCGCCGACGCCCGATGAGCCGAACGTCAATCCTTTCGGTTTTTCTTTCGCCAGCGTGATCAGCTCTGCGATCGAATTCGCCTTCACCTTGGGATTGACCACGACAAGATACGGCGGCGCGGCAACAACCGTGATCGGCGCAAAGAACTTGTTGACGTCGAAGTGGCCTTCCGGCGCGAGCGCCGCGGCGGCAGCCATGAGGCCGCCGGTCGAATCCATCAACAGCGTGTAGCCGTCTGGATCGGCTTTTGCGACTGCGCGCGTGCCAATGCCGCCGGAGGCGCCAGGCTGGTTTTCAATGACAACCGGCTGACCCCATTGCTCCGATAGACGTTGGGCAATGATGCGGCCAAGCACATCCGTACCGCCGCCGGGCGCGAATGGCACCACCATCTTGATCGCGTGGTCGGGGTACCCCGCCCCAAATGCGGGCGGGACAAAAAAGCAGAGCAGCAAGACCGGCAGACGCTTCAACATTTCCCGCAATTCCTTTGTGAAAGCCGCTGATGCGCAGGATGCTAGCGGTGCGGCGCCGGTCCGTCCACGTATCGGCGGGGCGACGACTTGCACCAGCCGCGAGCGGACTCCCGGTCACCTTTCCGCCGGATTGCGCTACCATGCGAGAACCATGCGTTCGCGACCAAAAGCAGCAGATCCGCGGCCGGCTCCCCGTCTTTATCTCGTGACCCCGCAAATCGTCGACGCCGCCGCATTTGCCGGCGCCTTGGGCGATGCGCTCGGAGCGGCGGATGTCGCGGCCGTGCTCCTGCGACTGGCCGACGCGGACGAACGCACGCTGATCAACCGGGTCAAAGCAATCGCGGCGGTGACGCAGGCCAAGGATGTGGCATTGATCGTCGACGGCCATCCGGATCTCGTGGCCCGCGCAGGAGCCGACGGCGCCCATCTTTGCGGCATTGAGAGCTTCTCCGCGGCGCTTCCCACGCTGAAACCTGACCGCATCGCGGGTGCGGGCGGCTTGACGACGCGGCACGATGCGATGCTGGCGGCCGAAGCGGGCGCCGACTATGTCATGTTCGGCGAGCCCGAAACCAACGGCAAACGCCCGAGCTTCGCAGCCATCGAAGAGCGCGTCGCCTGGTGGGCGGAGGTGTTCGAGCCGCCCTGCATCGGCTTCGCCGCGACTTTCGAGGAGATTGCACCGATCGCCGCTGCCGGCGCCGATTTCGTTGCGCTCGGCGATTGGTTGTGGGCGCAGAAAGATGTGCCGAACGTGCTCGCGCACTCCGCCAACCAGCTCGGACTGTCGGAGACGATCGGATGAAATCGCCGCGTGCAATGATTGCGGCGGCTTCAGCTGCTCTGCTGAGCTACTCGGCGTACGCGCAAGTACCGAAGGCCGTGCCTGCTCCGCCGCAGCCGGCGCCAAGCGCCGGAAATGAAAGCAAGCGCGTGCCCGACATCGCATACGGCGCGTATCAGCGCGGCTACTTTCTCACCGCCTTTGCCGATGCAACGCATCTGGCCGAGCAGAACGATGCTCCGTCGATGACGCTGCTGGGCGAGCTATATGCGAATGGTCAAGGGGTCGGACGAGACGATGCAAAAGCGGAGAGCTGGTACAAGCTGGCGGCCGACCGCAGCGATCGCAATGCGATATTTGCGCTGGCCATGTTCCGCTTCGAAGGCCGCAACGGCCCCCGTGACATCAAGGCCGGCGCGAAATTGCTCGCAGACGCCGTCAAGCTCGGCCATCCGGCCGCCGCGTACGATCTGGGCCTGCTCTATATGCAGGGGCAGGGCGTTCAGCAGGACCTGAAGCACGCCGCTGCGCTTTTCAGCTTTGCCGCAAAAGCGGGAAATGCCGAGGCGCAATATGCGCTTGCCACCATGTACAAGGAGGGTCACGGCGTTCCGAAAAACCAGGCCGAAGCCACCCGGCTGATGGGCCGCGCCTCGCTGGCCGGCAACGTCGAGGCGATGACCGAATTCGCCATCGCGCAATTCAACGGCGAAGGGACGCCGAAGAATGAGCCCGCCGCGGCGCAACTGATGCTGATCGCGGCGCGGCACGGCAATGCGATCGCCCAGAACCGGATGGCCCACATCCTGTCCGCGGGGCGCGGCATGAAGGCCGATCCGGTCGAGGCGGTGAAATGGCATCTCATCGCCCGGGCTTCCGGCAAAAGCGATCCGGACCTCGACATCTATGTCGCCAAGCAAAGCGCCAAAGTGCGGGAGGAGGCCGGCAAGAAAGTCAAACTCTGGTTTTCGACCGCACCCAAGAAGTCTTGACGGGCGTCTGCCGCGCGGGCAGACCCCCACCTATGCTTCATTCGGCTCTCCTCAACGTCATGATCGCCGCCGCGCGCAAGGCCGGCCGCGCCCTCAAGCGCGATTTTGGCGAGTTGGAGAAGCTGCAAGTCTCTCTCAAGGGTCCGGCCAATTTTGTCTCCGCCGCGGACCGCCGCGCCGAAGAAACGCTTTACCAGGAATTGAACAAGGCCCGTCCTGGCTATGGGTTTCTCGGGGAGGAAGGCGGCGGACGCGAGGGGGCGGACAAGACGCATCGTTGGATCGTCGATCCGCTCGACGGTACGACGAATTTCCTGCACGGCATTCCGCAGTTCGCCATCTCGATCGCACTTGAGCGCGAAGGCGCGATCGTGGCCGGGCTCGTGTACAATCCGGCCAATGAGGAGATGTTTTTGGCCGAGCGTGGCAAGGGCGCATTCCTGAACGATCAACGTATTCGGGTCGCCGCCCGCAAGCGGCTCGCCGAATCCGTCATCGCCTGCGGACTGCCGCACCTCGGCCGCGGCGACCTGGCGCTCGGGCAGCGAGAGACCGGTGCGATGCAGGAAAAGGTCGCCGGGCTGCGCCGCTTTGGCGCAGCCGCGCTCGACTTGGCATGGGTCGCGGCAGGCCGGGTCGACGGCTACTGGGAGCGCGACCTTAAACCTTGGGATATGGCCGCCGGCATCGTCCTGGTCCGCGAGGCCGGCGGCTTCGTCAGCGATCTCGACGGAGGGGACGCGATGTTTGCCAAGGGCCATATCGTGGCTGGCAACGAAACCATCCAGCGGGAGGCACTGAAGGTGCTCAGAGGGGCGGAAAAGGTGTGACCGGGGTACCGCAATTTGAACTTAATCGACGGGTTAATCCCGATGGTCCGGCGGCCCTGCTTTTTCCCGGTCGCGTGACTGTGCCATAGTCACCGCAGGCCCCGGCACCAACCAGACCGTCATGGCGAAAGAAATCGACCCGCTCAAGCTGTCCTCTCCCCGCATCTTTCTGTTCCGGATGTTGGTCTTTGTCGTCCTCTGCGGACTGGTGGCGTTCCTGCTGCACAAGCAAATCCAGGTCGCCTTCCTGGCCAACCCGGGCCTCAACGCGCTGATTATCGCGGTTCTGTGCATCGGCATCATTCTGTCGTTCCGGCAGGTGGTGCGGCTCTACCCCGAAATTTCCTGGGTGAACAATTTCCGGCTCGCCGACCCGGGCCTCGCCATTGAGCGCACGCCGTCACTGCTGGCACCGATGGCAGCGATCCTCGGCAGCCGCATGGGCCGCATGGCGATGTCGTCGCAATTGATGCGCGGCATTCTCGATTCAATCGCGACACGCCTCGACGAAGCGCGCGACATTTCCCGCTACATGACCGGGCTGCTGGTGTTCCTCGGACTGCTGGGCACGTTCTGGGGCCTCATCGAGACGGTCGGATCGGTCGGCAGCGTGATTCAGGGACTGAAAGCCTCTGGCGACGCCGGCAGCATGTTCGATTCACTGCGCGATGGACTCGCTGCGCCGCTCAGCGGCATGGGCATTTCGTTTTCATCATCTTTGTTCGGATTGGCCGGCTCACTGATCCTCGGCTTTCTCGATTTGCAGTCGAGTCAGGCGCAGAACCGCTTCTACACGGAACTCGAAGACTGGCTTTCCACGACGGTTTACGACCAGGCCGCCGAGCCCGGTTCGGCCGGCGCGGTCAACGCCAATTTTTCGAGCGAGATGCGGGGCGCTATCGACCGCCTCAAGGAAGCGATCGCCGAAGCCGGCTCGAACAGGCCGGCGACGGTCGCCATGGCCAATCTGGCGGAGGCCATCCAGGGTCTGGTCCACCACATGCGTACCGAGCAGCAGATGATCCGCGACTGGGCGGACGGACAGGCCGATCAGCAGCGCGAAATCAAGCGCTTGCTGGAGATGATGGTGCGCGAACGGACGTGAACCGCCGCGCCGAGACTCAACGCCTGGCTCATTGAGCAACTTGGGGTGACGGAGAGAGAACTAGAGACCGAGCATGGCCCTTGCGCGAGCCCGCCGCAGCGAAAGCGGCATGAACTACTGGCCGGGATTCGTCGACGCGCTGTCGACGCTGATCCTCGGCATCATTTTTCTGCTCACGGTTTTCGTGGTCGTGCAGTTCTATCTTCAGCAGGAGGTGCAGGGAAAAGACACCGCGCTCACCCGTCTGAACGCTCAGATCGCGCAACTCACCGAATTGTTGTCGCTGGAAAAAACCGACAAGAACAATTTGCAAGACCAACTCGCGCAGTTGCAAGCCTCGCTGGCGGCGACACAAAGTGACCGGGATCGCTACAAAGGCCTCGCCGACAGCGCCGGCGCGGGAGCGGCCGACGCCAAGAACAAAATCGGCGCGCTCACGAGCGAGGTCGAGAATCAAAAGAAAATCTCCGCCGGGGCGCTGGCTCAGGTCGAAATACTCAATCAGCAGATTGCAGCGCTTCGCCGACAGCTTGCAGCGATCGAGCAAGCGCTCGATGCATCCGAGAAGAAGAACCAGGAATCGCAGACGCGCATTACCGAGCTCGGTCAAAGGCTGAACGTGGCCCTGGCGCAGAAGGTGCAGGAACTGTCCCGCTATCGCTCCGATTTCTTTGGCAAACTGCGGGAGATTCTGGGCAACCGGCCTGACATGCGGATCGTCGGCGACCGTTTCGTGCTCCAGAGCGAAGTTTTCTTCGACACCGGCAAAGCCGACCTGAAGCCGGAAGGCGACGCCGAACTCGACAAGGTGGCGAGCGCGATCGTCGAACTTGAGAAGAAGATCCCGGCCGATATTCCGTGGATTCTGCGGGTCGACGGGCACACCGACGTGCAGCCGATCACGGGCGGGCAGTTCAAGTCGAACTGGGACCTTTCGGTCGCGCGCGCGACGGGCGTAGTCAAATATCTGATCGCCAAAGGCGTTGCGCCGGAGCGGCTGATGGCCGCGGGCTTCGGCGAATTCCAGCCGATCGATAACGGCGCCACGCCGGAAGCCTACAAGCGCAACCGCCGCATCGAGTTCAAGCTGACAGAACGGTAGTGACGAGACCTCGATCCGTCGTCCCAAGACATGCGCCCGGAAAAAATGACTGACCGGACGGTTACGCTGCGCCCCTACTGCGCCGCGGACGAAGACGCCGCAATCGATCTGTGGCACCGCACCTGGACGTTTCACTACCCTCACATCGATTTCGACGAGCGCCTCGCCTGGTGGCGCGCGCGCTGGCGCAGCGAGATCGTGCCAAATGCGCGCATTGTGCTGGCGGAAATCGACGGAGCGCCAATCGGCTTTGTGACCATCGATCCAAAGACAATGTATCTCGACCAGATCGTGGTGGCGCCCGAACACTGGGGCAGCGCCGCCGCGAGCCACCTGCTCGATGGGGCCAAGCGACTCTCACCGAAAGGCATCGACCTCATGGTCAACAAGGACAACGCGCGCGCGATCCGCTTTTACGAGAAGTATGGATTTCGCTACGCGGGAGAAGACAAGAACCCGGTTTCGGGACGGTCGGTGAACCGGATGTCATGGCGACCGTAGACTTGCCCTGGATCAGCGGGAGCAAGGGCGGAGCTAGGCAATTATTTCAGCTCGACGATGCAGCGTCGGCAAGCGCCTTCGCCTGTGCCGCGTCGAAGAACTTCGTGTCGATCTTGAGATAGGCGAGTTTTTCTTCCTCGACCACGACCGCGTCGGCCACGCCCGCCAGGCGCCGCAAATTGGCCGCAAGCGTGGCCGCATCCGCCCCTCGCACGTCGCCGATCGGCATGAGCCGCGTCGTCAAATAGCTCGGCTGCGCCATGGTCGAGGCGGCGAGGAGCCAGAGCGCCGCGAGTGCCGCCGTCAACGCGAACACTCCGGCGCTGCCCGCGGCCTGGTTCGCCCAGCCGCCCACCGCGCCGCCCGCAAAGATTCCGAGAAACTGAAGGCTTGAGTAGAGTCCCATCGCCGTTCCCTTGGCGTCGGCGGGCGCCACCTTGGTAACGAGCGACGGCAGGCTGGCCTCCATGACGTTGAAAGCCGAGAAAAAGACGACGAGACCGAGAAGCAGCAGGTACAGATTGCCGGCGCTGAAATGGAGGAGCAGCTGGCTTGCGAGGAGTGCGGCTACGCCGCTGACGAACACGAGCTTCATTCGGCGATATCGCTCGGCGACGATGATCGCCGGCACCAATACCACGACGGAAGCGAGCAGCACCGGCAGATAGACGATCCAGTCGCTGCCCGCCGACACGCTCAGCGTGCCGCGCAACAGAGCGGGCACGACCAAGAAGCTCGCCGTCAGGATGGCGTGAAGGGAAAATATGCCGACGTTGAGCCGCAGCAGTTCGGGGTTACGCAGAACCGAGCCGATCAGGCCCGGCACGGTTTCGGCATCGCGATGCACCCGCGATCGGGGAGGATTCGGCACCAAAAATTCGGTGATCCCGATGCCGACGAGGGCCAATCCCACCATGAGCCAAAAGATCCCGGGAACGCCGATCAAACCCGCCAGCACCGGGCCAAGCACAAGCGCAACGATGAAGGCCGCGCCGATGGTCACGCCGACCATGGCCATGGCCTTCATACGGTTTTCCTCCGCGGTCAAATCCGCCACGAGCGCCAGGATCACCGAGCCAACGGCACCGGCCCCCTGCAGCGCACGCCCGATGATGACACCTCCGATGGAGGTGGACATCGCCGCGACAGCACTGCCGGCGCCGAAAGCGATCAGACCGGCCACGATCATGACCTTGCGTCCCAGCCGGTCCGACAAAAGGCCAAAAGGGATTTGAAGGAGCCCTTGGGTAAGACCGTAAATGCCGAGCGCCTCACCGATCAGGTATGGGTTGGCGCCCGACAGGTTGCGGGCATAGGCCGCGAACACCGGATAGATCATGAACAGGCCGAGGAGCCTGACGGAAAATACGGCCGCAAGCGACCGAGCCGCTCGGAATTCGAGATTGTTCATTACTGCCTTGTCGGAGTTCAGGGCCGGCTTGCCGCCCCTGCCCGCCTCCTGTATAGAGCCGCCAAACCCAATGCAATCCCGGCGCGCTTAAGCCGCGCCCGCTGGAACAACACCATGAAGGCCGATACGCATCCCGATTACCACACCATCAAGGTGGTGATGACCGACGGTACCGAATTCACCACGCGCTCCACCTGGGGCAAGGAAGGCGATGTGCTGCACCTGGACATCGACCCGAAGTCGCATCCGGCCTGGACCGGTGGCCAGCAGCAACTGGTCGATCGAGGCGGACGATTGTCGCGTTTCCAGAAGAAATTCTCAGGCTTTCTGAAGGAAAAGTGAGCGCCGGCCCGGTCTCGGCAAAAGCCCCGCAACACGGGGCTTTTTTTTATGCGGCGGGCCCGGCATGATCGCGCCGACGCCATGAACGACCATCACTGCGATATCGCCCTTACCGTCAACGGCGAGCCGGTTTCCGAGCGCGTCGAGGCGCGCAAGACACTGGTCGATTTTTTGCGCGACGATCTCGCGCTTACCGGCACGCACATCGGCTGCGAGCACGGCTTCTGCGGCGCGTGCACCGTGCGGGTGAATGGCGAAATCGTGCGCGGCTGCCTGATGCTCGCCGTGCAGTGCGACGGCGCGCTGGTCGAAACGATCGAAGGCTTGTCGGATTCCGGCGAGCTTGCCGACCTGCAAGCCGCCTTCGAACAGCGCAACGCGTTGCAATGCGGTTTCTGCACGCCGGGCATGCTGGCAGCGGCGCAGGATTTACTCAAAGAGGCGAAAAAAAGCGGCGGCGTACCCAGCCGCGAGGAAATCCGCGAGCATCTTTCCGGCAATTACTGCCGCTGCACCGGCTATCACGCGATCATCGACGCGATCGAAGCGGTGGCCAAGCAAAGGGCCAATCCTTCGTCATTCCGGGGCGCGCGTGAGCGCGAACCCGGAATCCATAAACAGGAAACGAGTTCGTATCTGGATTCCGGGTCCGGCCCTTCGGGCCGTCCCGGAATGACTGCCGAGACTCGGAAGGCATGAAAATCGCCGACGACAATCCGCCCGTTCTCTCCGCGCTCGACCGGCCGAATTCGTATATCGGCCGCTCGGTGCCGCGGCCGAACATCAAACGGCTGGCGCAAGGCCGCGGGCAATACGTCAGCGACGTGATGCTGCCACGCATGGCCCATGTCGCCTTCGTGCGTTCGCCGTACGCGCATGCGCGCATCAAAAGCATCGCCGCCGAGGCGGCCAGGAAATCACCAGGCGTGATTGCGGTCGTCGCCGGCGCGGAGCTTGCCAAAGTGATCACGCCATGGGTCGGCGTACTTACGCATCTCAAAGGCCTGAAATCCGCGCCACAACATGCCATCGCGGTCGATCGCGCCTGCTGGCAAGGCGAAGCCGTGTGCGCGGTCGTTGCCCGCACGCGGGCGGACGCCGAAGATGCCTGCGAACTGGTCGAGATCGACTACGAGCCGCTGCCTGCCGTGACCG
>DASSRW010000229.1:0-5107 GCA_035701545.1 Pseudolabrys sp. | reverse complement strand
ATGTGCACAGCGCCGGTGATGACGAGTCGCGCGGGCGGCACATGCACAGTCAGGAACACGCGGCCCTCTGGCGTCTCCTCCATGCCGCTTTTGCCCATGCGCAGGCGTTTGTCGAGCGCGTCTTTGAGCGGATCTTTAGCGATATCCGCCGCCTTCACCAGCCGCTGAGTACCACTCGCGACATCGGTGACGACAATGACCGCGCGGCGCGACGCGCGCTCTTCATTTAATGTCTGCAGAATCTTGAGGTCCACTCAGCCCACCTTCTCAACAAAAACCCGGATCGTGCCGCCGCAGGACAGTCCCACGTTCCACGCCGTCTCGTCGGCGACGCCGAACTCCAGCATCTTCGGCTTGCCGCTCTCGATCACATCGATCGCTTCCGTGACGACCGCGCCCTCGACGCAGCCGCCGGAAACGGACCCAAGGAAATTGCCTTCCTCGTCGATCACCAGATTGGAGCCGACCGGGCGCGGCGCCGAACCCCAGGTTTCCACTACCGTCGCAAGCGCAACGCCGCGGCCCTTCTTGCGCCAATCCTCGGCGGCTTTGAGAATATCTTCATCGCGTGAAAGCATTGTCTACCTCCTTGCCGCTTTGGCAGTCGTCACCCGTCAACCCGGCAATGACATCAAAACTTACGCTACCTTGTTCAGCCACAGCCTGGGATCGTGATCGCGCGTCGGCATGTGCGACAGCGCGCGCACCAGTTCTTCCATGGACTCCAGATTGTGAATCGGCCGCAATTCGTCAACGTGCGGCATAATGGTCTTCACGCCCCTGGCGCGCGCCTCGAATCCTTCGAAGCGCAGCAGCGGATTGAGCCAGATCAGGCGGCGGCACGAGCGATGCAGCCGATCGATCTCGAAGGCGAGCGTGTCGTCGGCGTCGCGCTCGAGCCCGTCCGTGATCAGCAGCATCACCGCGCCCTGCGTCAGCACGCGGCGCGCCCATTGCTTGTTGAAGGTGTGCAGGGACGTGCCGATGCGCGTGCCGCCCGACCAGTCCGCAACATTGGCCGAGCAGGCCGCCAGCGCCTCGTCCGGGTCGCGCTCCTTCAGCGCGCGCGTCACATTCGTGAGCCGCGTGCCGAACAGGAACGTGGTCACGCGTTTCCTTGCGTCGGTCACCGCATGCAGGAAGTGCAGGAAGAGCCGCGTGTACTGGCTCATCGAGCCGGAGATATCGAGCAGCGCTACGATCGGCGGCTCCTTGGTCCTCGGTCCGAGATATTTGAGATCGATCACCGCCCCGCCCGCTTTCATGCTGGCGCGCAGCGTGCGGCGGATGTCGATGATGTGGCCGCGCCGGTTGGGCGCAAGCCGGCGCGTGCGTATTTCATCGAGCGGCAAGACGAGCCGGCCGATCGCATCCTTCGCGGCGGCGATTTCCGCCGCCGTCATCTGCGCAAAGTCTTTTTTCCGCAACAGCTCCCGATCCGACACGGTAAAGCGCGCGTCGACCTCGATTTCGGACTTGTCGCGATCCTGCGCGCCCAGCCCGGCAAACAGCGCATCCTGCACCCGTTGCGCGCCCGGCGGCGGCGGCTTCGTCTGCTGCGCCGGCGTGATCGGCAGCATCGAGGCGATCAGCTTTTCGATGTAGGCGCGCTTGCGGAAGAAAATCTTGAACGCCTGACCGAACAGCGCGGTGTGCTCGTGCCGCTTCACGAACACCGAATGCAGCGTCCAGTAAAAGTCCTCGCGCGAGCCAACCTGCGCGACCGTCACGGCTTCCAGCGCGTCGAGCACCGCGCCGGGCCCGACCGGCAGTCCGGCCGCACGCAGCGCGCGCGCGAAGTAGACGATGTTCTCGGCGAGCTTGCCTGAGTTCTCATGCGCCGCCGCAGTATCACCTCCCCCCTTGTGGTGGAGGTCGGTGCGCGCAGCGCGCCGGGAGGGAGGCAATTCTTCAGCCATTCTCAGCAATAGGCGCACACAAAGCGCATCCCCCTCCCCAGCCCTCTGCCGCAAGGGGGAAGGGAGCACCCCGGTCCAAGCGGCGAGGCAGAACATGCTTCATCATTCCGCCGCCCTCAGCTCCGACTTCACCTCATCGAGCAGCGCCTTCACTTTGGTGCCGTCGAGGCGGGCGATATCGTCCTGATACTTCAACAGCGCGCCGAGCGTGTCGCTGACCGTCGCCGGGTCGAGCGCGACAACGTCGAGTTCCGTGAGCGCGCCGGCCCAGTCGAGCGTCTCCGCAACGCCGGGCGATTTGAACAAGTCCTCCTTGCGCAGGGCTTGCACGAAGGCGACGACCTGCTCGGACAATTTCCTGCCGATGCCGGGCACCTTCGCGCGCAGAATTTTCAACTCGCGCTCCGCGCTCGGATAGCCCACCCAGTGATAAAGGCAACGCCGCTTGAGCGCGTCGTGCACTTCGCGCGTGCGGTTCGAGGTGACGACGACAATCGGCGGATGCTCGGCTTTCACGGTGCCAAGCTCCGGCACCGTCACCTGGAAATCGGCCAGCACTTCAAGAAGGAAAGCCTCGAAAGCCTCGTCGGTGCGATCGATCTCGTCGATGAGCAGTACCGGCGGCCCATCCGGATCTGGCTCGAGCGCCTGCAGCAGCGGCCGCTTGATGAGAAACCGCTCGGAGAAAACATCGTGCTCGATGCGCTCGCGGTCGCCCTCGCCTTCGGCTTCCGCCAGGCGGATGGCAATCATCTGGGCGCCGTAATTCCATTCGTAGACGGCCGCGGCAACGTCCAGGCCTTCGTAGCACTGCAGCCGGATCAGCCGTCGCCCGAGCGCCTGCGCCAGCACTTTGGCGATTTCGGTCTTGCCGACCCCGGCCTCACCTTCGAGAAAAAGCGGTCGCCCCATGCGTAGCGCAAGGAACAGGACGGTCGCCAGCGGACGATCCGCAATGTAGTCGGCCGCGGTCAGCAGGCTCAGCGTATCGTCAATCGACGCCGGTACGGGCTTTCCAGTCATCTTCTTCCCTTGTGGACGGGACTTTATCCTACCCCGCGCTGGTCTTACATGTGGGGAGCTATGACCCTAGAAGCCACCGGGAATGCGTCCATGTCAAAACCCGAGACCCTCGAAAAAGCGGCCCTGCGCTTGCCCATCATCGATCCGGGTGTGCGGATCGGCCATGTGCACCTGAAGGTCGCCGATCTCAAGCGCGCGCTCGACTTCTATTGTGGGGTACTCGGTTTCGAGATGACGACAAGCCGCCCCGGCGCCGCCTTCATCTCGGCAGGCGGATATCACCACCATATTGGGCTTAACACCTGGGAAAGCCTCGGCGGTTCACCACCGCCTCCCGGCACCACCGGCCTTTATCATACAGCGATCCTTTACCCCACGCGGCGGCTTCTCGCCGACGCGCTCAAGCGGCTGATCGTCGCCAAGATTCCGCTCGAGGGGGCGAGCGATCATGGGGTTTCCGAAGCGCTCTACCTGCGCGACCCGGACGACAACGGTGTCGAACTCTATCGGGACCGGCCGAAGGAGGAGTGGCCCAAGCGGCCCGATGGCGGCCTGCAGATGTTCACACGCCCGCTCGATCTGCACGACCTGCTGGCTGAGTTGGATCCGAAGCCGGACTAGCCCCATCCGCCGCTTCGCACTCGCGGGCTCGGCCCGGATCGCAAAGCATTAGCGCAACGTTAATCGAGCGATTTGTCTGCCACGCGGGCGCATCACCGCACTGCAGCTATCGAAATGTTAATCGCCGGTGCCGTAGCTTCGGCGTTAACCGCATCAACCTTACGACAGCACGCATGGCGCTCGGGCTACGGAACGCAAACGCATTGGCCGGCCGTGTTGCTGAGATCGATCCCTTCTCTCACGAGTCCACGGCGGCCGCCGTCCAGCGGCTGACCGCCCTGATCGAAGCGCAAGCGCGCGTTATCCACGATTACGAGGCTGCCCTCGCGCGCAGCAAGGAAATCTTCGAGCGTGCATCAGCCGCCGCCCGCCTCGGCATGTGGGAATGCGACCTGACCACCGAGACGTTGCAATGGTCGGGTGGGACCTATGACATGTTCGACATTGCGCGTGACGTGCCACTGGTCCGCAACCAGACGCTGACATGCTATCCGCCGGAATCCCTCCAGAAGCTGGAGGCGATCAGGAGCCGCGCAATCGCACAGCGCAAAGACTTCAAGCTGGATGCCGAGATCGTAACGCGGCGAGGCACGCGCCGCTGGATTCGGATCACGGCAGTGGTCGAATGCGCCGGCGATCGGCCGGTGTCTCTCTTCGGAATGAAGCAGGACATCACCGAAGAGAAGGCCAGGTTCGACCGGCTGCGCTATCTCGCCGAGTTCGACGAATTGACCGGACTCGCCAACCGGCGCCGTTTCGAGGGCAAGCTTTGGGAGCTGTGCGAAGCATCCGATGCGTCGCAAGCCGAGGGTGCGCTGCTCCTGGTCGATCTCGACGGCTTCAAAAACGTCAACGATTCATTCGGCCATGCTGCAGGCGACGCCTGCCTTCGACAGGCGGCGCAGCGGCTTACCGAAGCATGCCTCGACGCAATCGTCGTCGCGCGCATCGGCGGAGACGAATTTGCCGTCCTGTTCGGACCCGGCAGCGCCCAGCGCATCGCGACCGCCGCCAGCCAAATCGTATCGGCGGCGAACCGGCCAATCACCTATCGCGGCCGAAGCTTTAGGATCGGCGCCTCGGCCGGCGCCGCATGGGCGTGCGGCTGCACGCCGACCGAGCTTTTCCAGCGCGCCGATGCGGCGCTTTATGCCGCCAAATCCGACGGACGGAACACGTTTCGCTGGTTCGATCCGCGTCGGATGTAGGTTCTCGCACGTCCCGCCGGAGCGGGCAGCGCGCAAGCTCTCTCTCAGCCTGAGCGCTCAGCCGTTCGCGGTCACACGACATCGGGGCGAGACTGTAGCCGGCAAAATTCACGTGCGGCCGGCCAACGCGCGGAACCCGCGGACGCCTGCCGCGTTTGAAATTCATCACGACACATTTGGCCGGCGTAAGCCGGAGCGGAATTTCCGCAGGGGCGACGTGGAAGTGATAGTCCGCGGGAAACGTCATGAATTCTGTTTTCTTGGGTCTTTGCGATCCGGCTGCGGCTCACCGGACGCGATCCAAGTGTCTCGATCCCGCGGAAAACCGGCCGCAAT
>DASSRW010000228.1:0-2122 GCA_035701545.1 Pseudolabrys sp. | reverse complement strand
GGCGGCGGTCGCCAACGGCGTCGCGCATGCGACCGGCGTGCGCATCCGCGAGTTGCCGCTGTCGCCGGCGAAGGTGAAAGCCGCGATCGGGATCTAGCCGCTTTCTGTCATTGCCGGGCTTGACCCGGCAATCCATGATGCCGGTCCGCATCATGAGACAGTACTGGGTCTACGTCCTCACCAACAAGCCACGCGGAACACGCTATACGTCGGCGTAACAAACGACCTTGTCCGCCGCGTCCACGAACACCGAGAGGGGCTCGTGAAAGGCTTTACCAAGCGGTACGGTCTCAAAATGTTGGTCCACTTCGAAAAATTTGACGCGCCACGCGACGCCATACAGCGCGAGAAGAACATCAAGCATTGGTCGCGCCGCTGGAAGCTTGAATTGATCGAGTCCGCGAATCCACAATGGCATGACCTCTATCGCGTCATAACGCGTTGAGAGTCTTCATGGATGCCCGGGTCAAGCCCGGGCATGACCTACTATGGCCGGCATCGCATGCTGGAACTGCGCTGCCCTCGCATTGACACCCCCGGCATCGGGCATAGATTAAGGCCGTTTCCGAGGGGTGCCCGAAACGGGCTGAGAAAAACCCTTTGAACCTGATCCGGGTCATGCCGGCGAAGGGACAGGACGCCATGCAAAGCTCCCATCATCGGCCAAGCCACTCCTTGCCGCGGGCGGCGTCCTCTGCGGCGGCGCGTACCGTCGGCTATAGTGGCGCCATGCCGGACAGGGAGCAGAGCATGAACAAAACCGCCGTCGCCGAGCGTGCAACGAGTACCCGGTTCGCTTTCCTGGTGCGCCAGCGCGACGTTCCCATCGAAACGGCACAGGCCATCGCGCGGCTGATCGGACCGGTGTTTTGCGCCATGGGCATCGGCATGCTGGTGAGCGCGGACAGCTATCACCAGTTGGCCGCGCAAATCCTGACCGGCTACACCTTCATCTATTACTCGGGTGTTCTGATCCTGCTCGCCGGCCTCCTCATCCTCAACGCGCATCATGTCTGGACGCGCGACTGGCGCGTCAGCATCACCCTGCTCGGCTGGATTTTCGCCTGCGTCGGATCGTTTCGCCTCATCGCTCCGCAGTTCGTGTCGCAAATCGGCGGCGCGATGATCATGAGCGGCGCATTTTTCATGTGCGCCGGAGCCGTTTTTCTTTCGCTCGGCGCGTTCCTGACATTCAAAGGCTATGCGGCGTAAGCGCCGCGTCTCTTAACGGAGAAACAACGATGAACAAGCCCGTCGCTCCTGCCGATCTCGTCACGCCGAAGGTCACGACCGGCGCGCTGCCGGCCTCGCGCAAGGTCTATTCCGCGCCCGAAGCCGCGCCCGACCTGCGCGTGCCGCTGCGCGAGATCGCGCTCGATCCCTCCTCGGGCGAGCCGCCGCTGCCGGTGTACGACACCACCGGGCCGTACACCGATCCGGCGGTCACGATCGACGTCGAAAAGGGGCTTCCGCGCACGCGGCTTGCATGGGTGAAGGAACGCGGCGGCGTCGAGGAATACGAAGGCCGCGCGATCCAGTCCGTCGACAACGGCAACGTCTCGGGCAAGCACCTCGCGCGCAATTTCCCCAACACGCCGAAGCCCTGGCGGGCGGTTTATCCCTCCCCCCGTTCTCTTTCTACACCTCTCCCCGTTGGGGAGAGGTCGGACCGCGAAGCGGTCCGGGTGAGAGGGAACGGCGCTGGAGAGGTTGGTGCCCCCTCACCCCACAGGGGAGAGGGAGCGCGCAGTGCCGTGTCGCAGACGCAGCACCCGCTCACCCAGCTCGAATGGGCCCGCGCGGGCGTCGTCACCAAGGAGATGATCTACATCGCCGAGCGCGAGAACCTCGGCCGCAAGAAGATGCTCGACCGCGCGCAAGCCGCGCTCGCTGACGGCGAGAGCTTCGGCGCTTCGGTGCCGGCCTTCATCACGCCGGAATTCGTGCGCGATGAAGTGGCGCGCGGGCGCGCCATCATCCCGTCCAACATCAACCACGCCGAGCTTGAGCCGATGATCATCGGCCGCAATTTCCTGACCAAGATCAACGCCAATATCGGCAACTCGGCCGTCACCTCGTCGGTGGAAGAAGAAGTCGAGAAGATGGTGTGGGCGATCCGCTG
>DASSRW010000227.1:0-4901 GCA_035701545.1 Pseudolabrys sp. | reverse complement strand
CGGCAAACCACCCGATTTCTGTTCTCCTTATCCTTTCCGACGACCCACGGGATGGGAACGGACTCCACACCTCCGGGCTGTGATCGGGGATTTCAGGGTCCCTTCGCTCGCGCGCGGAACGAGGAATTAAAAGGCCGTTCTCGTCGGGCCGCGTTTGGCCTCGTTGAGTGCGGCGGACAGCGCTTTCTCGAAGTTCGCCTTTTCGTCGGGCCCGAGGAAGCTCGCGATGATGAGCTTTCTGCCGCGCGACACCAGAAACAGCCGCTCGATGCCGAATTCCTCGTGGCTGATCTTGTCGAGCCTCACCCAGAGCGGATTGAGCACCCATTCGCGCACCACGCCCCGGTGGCTGACCTTGCGCACCTTGAGCGTCAGCGCGGTCACGATGACTTCTTCGTAGGCGGCCGCGCGCCCATAATTGATACGGAAGGCGATGTAGAGCAGCAGCACGTCGAGGCCGCAAAAGCCGCACACCGGCCAGGCGCCGGCGAGCAGAAACACGATGCCGGCCACAAAGCTGCTGACGCCGAACACCAGCATGACGAGGATGAAGCCGACCTTTCCCAACGATCGGTGCGGCGTGATCACCGCGGAAAAGATCGTGGGTTCAAGGTCGCCGGCGTTGTCGGCAGTCATGGCGCTCACTATACCGGCCTGATGGCCAAAAAAGCGATCCGCAAGCCGATCAAGAAAAGTGTCAAACGGGCGCTTGGCAAGGCCCAAAAAGGCAAGGCTGCGCGGCGCAAGCCACTGCGCAAGCAGGCCGTGGCCGACGCCAAGGCCGCGCGCGGCGCGCTCCCGCAATGGACAACGGCGCAGATCGAGGAAGCGTTCCGGCGTTTCAAGGCTGCAAATCCGGCGCCGGAAACAGAACTGAGGTACGTCAACCCATTCACGCTGCTGGTTGCCGTCGTGCTGTCCGCCCAGGCGACGGATGCGGGCGTCAACAAGGCAACGCCCGCGCTGTTTGCCGCCGCCGACACGCCGGAGAAAATGGCTGCGCTTGGTGAGGCGCGCATCCGCGACTACATCAAGACCATCGGGCTTTACCGAAACAAGGCAAAGAACGTCGCCGCACTATCCGAGAAGCTCGTGGCCGAGCACGGCGGCAAGGTGCCACGCACTCGCGAAGAACTGGAGGCCTTGCCGGGCGTCGGCCGCAAGACCGCAAACGTTGTCCTCAATGTTGCGTTCGGCGAATCCACGATTGCGGTCGATACCCACATCTTTCGCGTCGGCAACCGGACCGGCCTTGCCGTCGGCAAGACTCCGCTCGACGTGGAGCAGAAGCTCGAAACAGTGATTCCGACCGAATACAAGCGTCACGCTCACCATTGGCTTATTCTGCACGGACGTTACACTTGTCTCGCGCGCAAGCCGCTTTGCGAAAAATGCATTATCGCCGACTTGTGCCAATGGCCTGGAAAAACGGTTGTAGCCTAGTGCGGGAGATATGCGGATGGAGGGCCTACGGGCCGCGGGCAGACACAAAGTGACCGCATCTTCTCTCGCCCAGGCAGGGTTGCCGCCGCGAGCGGTTGCGGCCTGGCTCAGATTAGAGCCTCGGTTCAGCAAAAGCTTTGCGCGCGATGTTGCTGCGGGAAAGAAATTCTGGCGTAGCGGAACCAATCTATTGGCCAGGCTGCCGAAGAAATCGAAACGCACGCAGAACCAGGAACTCGCTGCAGAGGCGATCAAGGCGCTGTGTCGCGGCACGCGCGAGGAGTTCTTGACGCGCCATGTGGACGCACTCTATCGCAAGCTCACGCAAAATTTCCGCAAGTTCGTGCGCGTGGAGGATATCGTCTATGAGGCCGCAAAACTAGCGCCCGGTCTTGTTCCATCGCGCAAAGAGGTTGATGCCGAAAGCAAGCCTGTGCAGTCTCAAAAAGACGGCGTCGAAGTCGACCAGGGAATTTTCCTCGCGCACGCGCTCGCAAACGCGCCGACAGGAATGCATCTGTGTCACGCGATGCTGCTGCCGAGACCGGAATCGATCGATTGCACACTCAAATACCTGAAGGACGGCTTCATCGACTTCGGCCCCGCCCGCGTGGAGCGGAAAGGAAAGGCGGCCTTTGTCAGCATCCAGAATCCGCGATTTCTCAATGCCGAGGACGATACCACCCTCGATGCAACCGAAACGGCGGCGGACATCGCGATCCTTGACGCGGCAACGCAGATTTGCGTGCTGCGCGGCGGCGCGGTCGATCATCCGAAATACGGCGGCCGGCGCGTGTTTTGCAGTGGCATCAATCTCACGCACATCTATCACGGCAAAATTCCTTTTCTTTGGTACATCCGCCGGGACATGGGCATTGTGAACAAGCTCATGCGCGGCGTCGCGCGCGAAGACCGTAATCCCGACGAAATTTACGGCGGCACCCGTGAAAAGCCGTGGATTGCGCAAGTCGACGCCTTCGCCATTGGCGGCGGTTGCCAGTATTTGCTCGCAGTCGATTGCGTGGTTGCCGCCAGCAACGCCTACATGACGTTGCCCGCACGCAAGGAAGGCATCATTCCGGGCGCTGCCAATTTGCGCATGACCCATTTTACCGGCGCACGCGTTGCGCGGCAGGCGGTTCTGATGGACCGTCGCATCGAATGCGACTCAGCCGAGGGCCGTATGATTTGTGACGTTGTCGTGCCGGCGGAGGACGTTGACTCCGCAGTGGCGCGCGCCGTTGAGGATTTCGCGAGTTCCGGTGTGGTCAGCGCGGCCGGCAATCGGCGCGCGTTTCGCGTTGCCGAGGAGCCGCTCGATCTCTTCCGCAGATACATGGCGGTCTATTGCCGCGAGCAGGCCTATTGCCATTTCAGTCCGGCGCTGATCGCCAACCTTGAAAAACACTGGAACGCCGCGCAGCGAAAGCTTTGACCGGCTGACTTGGAGATCAGTTATGCCGGGATTGCAGTTGAAAGGTGTTGATCTTTCTCCGCGCAAGCAGGACCTCGAGCCGATCGAGGTTGCTTCGCGCGACGAACTCGCAAGCCTTCAACTTGAACGGCTGAAATGGACGATCAACCACGCGTACAAGAACGTTCCGCACTACAAAACGAAATTCGATTATGCCGGCGTGCATCCGAACGATCTGAAATCGCTTGATGACCTGAAAAAATTTCCGCTCACGACCAAGGACGACCTGCGGCAGAATTATCCATTCGGCATCTTCGCGATGCCGCGCGAGCAGGTGATCCGCATCCATGCCTCATCCGGCACGACGGGAAAGGCGACCGTCGTCGGCTACAGCCGGCGCGACCTCGATACATGGGCGGCGGTGATGGCGCGCAGCCTGCGCGCGGCCGGCTGCCGGCCCGGCATGCTGGCGCAGAATTCCTACGGCTACGGCCTGTTCACCGGCGGCCTCGGATTCCATTACGGCGCCGAGCGGCTCGGAATGACAGTCGTGCCGCTCTCCGGGGGCATGACCGAGCGGCAGATCGCCCTGATGACCGACTTCAGGCCGGACGCGATTTTCGTGACGCCAAGCTATCTGCTTGCCATTCTCGATGAATTCCGCAGGCAGGGAATCGATCCGCGCAAGAGCTCGCTCAAAATCGCGATGTGCGGAGCGGAGCCGTGGACCAATGCGATGCGCGCGGAGATCGAGGAAGCATTCGATCTGCACGCGATCGACAACTACGGGCTGTCGGAGGTCGTCGGCCCCGGCGTGTCCTGCGAGTGCATCGAAAGCAAGGACGGCTGCACGATCTGGGAGGATCACTTCTATCCGGAGGTGATCGATCCCGCGACCGGCGAGGTGCTCCCCGACGGGCAACACGGCGAGCTCGTGTTTACGACCCTGACCAAGGAGGCGATGCCGGTGATCCGCTATCGCACGCGCGACCTGTCGCGGTTGCTGCCGGGTACCGCGCGCAACATGCGGCGGATGGAGAAAGTAGTCGGCCGCTCCGACGACATGATGATCGTGCGCGGCGTCAATGTGTTTCCAAGCCAGATCGAGGGCATCATCTTGAAAGATGGCCGGCTGGCGCCGCATTTCGTCATTGAATTGCGCCGCATCGAGCGGCTCGACGATATTACCGTAGTCGTCGAGGCGCGGGCTGATGTGGACGCGGGTGCCTATGAAGCCTGCAATCGCGATCTGGCCGGCAGGATCAAGGGATTGATCGGCGTCACGGCTTCCATCCGCACTGTAACGCCTGGTGCTCTCGAACGTTCACTCGGCAAGGCCAAGCGCGTCATCGACTTGCGCGAGCGAGCCTAGCGTCTTGCCTCGATCAGCTCGACGCGCTTGCTCAAGCTCTTGTGCACATGCACCATGAAGGCCATCGCGAAAATCGGCGTCGCCAGGTTGACGATCGGAATGGATACGAAGAGCGCAATCGCCATGCCGGCGAAAAACACATAACCAGCGTGCTGCTTGCGTAACAGTTTTGCCTCATCTGCGGAGCGGAAACGCATGGCGGCGAGCTCGAAGTATTCGCGGCCGAGCAGGTAGGAGTTTGCCAGGAACAGGATAACGATACCTATGCCGGCGAGCAGCAGGAAAGGCAGCGCGCAGGCATAAACGATCAGCGCCAGCAGCGCGAACTTCACGCCCTCGACGAGCGCGCGAACGAACGGCAGCGCGCGGCCTTGCGGCTCCGCCGGATAGTGCTCGCGCTCGACAGCGTCGGCGACGTCGTCGACGAAGAAACTGCCGACGAAGGCGGTGACCGCCGGCATCAGGAAGAGCGCTCCCGTGATGATGCCGAGCCCGGCCATGAATGACAGCACCCAGGCGAGCGCCTGCCAGGCCGCATGCGGCGCAAAACTGTAAGTCGCTTCGGCCCAGTCGGCGCCGCTTTCCGCAAGGGCCGAAAACAGCCGCTCCAGTCCAATGCCGATGACAATGATAAGGCCCAGGGCAAGCGCGACTGCCTTGAGCAGCACGCCG
>DASSRW010000226.1:0-21294 GCA_035701545.1 Pseudolabrys sp. | reverse complement strand
AGGCCGGCCTGTTGCGCGAGCGGCTTTTCCATCACCGCCGCGGTGTCGATGAACACCTTGACGTCGCCGCCGCCGGTTTCGACGAGCCAGCGCGCGATCGTTTTCAGCCGCGGCTTGATGATCTCGTGATAATCCTCGCTGCGTGCGTAAACGGAAATCGCGCCGCGGTCGCGCCGCTTGAGGATGGCGAGCGGGTCTTTGTCATCGGGCCCGTAATTCAAGCCGAGCATGATGACGGAGCGAACGTCGCTCCACAGCGCGCGCGGATCGCCGCGCCGTTCGGCGGTTGTCTCCATCCAGGCCATGTCGCCGTGCGCGCCGTCGGCGAGAAAACTCTCGAGATGCTTTTTTGCGTCGGCAATCGAATCCGGCCGCGTCACCCCGATGACGCCGAAGCCCTGCGCGTGCGCCTGCGCGATCAGCGCCGCCTTGAGCGCGGCGGGATCGTTCAGAAGTCGAGGTTGGCGTAGTTCTTCGACGGCGCCAGTCCCGCGACTGCGTCGGCGAGAATCGGACGAAACGACGGGCGCGACTTTACCCGCGCGTACCAGTTCTTCGCTGCTTCGTCGTCGTTCCACGGAACATCGCCCAGATAATCGACCGCCGAGATGTGCGCCGCGGCGGCCAGGTCCGCATAAGTGAGCTGCTCGCCGGCGAGCCAGTCGCGCGTCTGCACCAGCCAGCCGATATAGGCGAGATGATACCGGATATTGTGCCGGGCGACGCGCATCGAATCGGTGTCCGGCGGGCCGCCGCCCTGTTCGCGCGTCATATAGCGCTTGAACACGCGCTCGTTAACCAGCGGCCCACTGACTTCGGCGTGGAATTTGTCGTTGAACCAGCTGGCGAGCCGCCTTACCTCGGCGCGCTGTCCGGCGCCCGCGGGGAACAATCGCCGGCCGCCCGCGTCCGCGCCGCGCGTCTCCTCGATATATTCGATCACGATCGAGGCGCCCGGAACGGCGGGTTGCCCCTCCTCGACCAGCACCGGAACGGTCCCGGCGGGGTTCAGCATCAGAAATTCTTCGCGCCGTTCCCAGAACCTCTCCTCGACCAAACGTGTTGCAAGGCCGTATTCCGCCAGCACCAGACGCACGAAACGCGAATGCGGGCAGAGCGGCTGGTGAAACAACGTCAGCATTGGCCCCCGAAAATAATCTGCCGTTTACGGGCGTCCGCAGCGGGAATCAGGTACGTGCACTATAGAAAGCCGGCCGGTGGTAGCAACCTGTTGGTTCCCACCACCTTCCGTGTCCCGGCGCTCACCTCGCGTGACATGAGCCGCCGCGCTGGCCGCCGGGTGACCAAGTCTCGCCACGTTCTTCGCGGCAAGGTCTGCCGCGCTCCCGGAGCCTTTGCATGGATGTGATGGAAATCAAGGCCGCCGTTCTCGGCATCGTCGAAGGACTGACCGAATTTCTGCCGGTGTCCTCGACCGGCCATCTTCTGCTGATGGAGCATTTCTTCGGCTGGGGCGATGCATTCGGCAAATCATTCGCAATCCTGATCCAGCTTGGCGCCATTCTCGCCCTGCTGACGATCTATTTCGGGCGGCTGTGGGCGCTCGCGCTCAACATGTTCACGAGCTGGGCCGCCGCGCGCTTCGTGATCGGCGTGGTCGTTGCGTTCTTGCCGGCGGCCGTGATTGGCGCGCTCGCGATCAATTTCATCAAATCGACGCTCTTCGATGTACGCATCGTGCTGGTGATGTTCATTGTTGGCGGATTCATCCTGCTCTGGGTCGACCGCCTTCACCTGAAGCCACGGCACTACGAGGCGACCGAATTTCCGCTGTGGATGTATCTTGGCATCGGCGTCTTCCAGTGCCTGGCGATGGTGCCGGGTGTTTCGCGCTCGGGGGCGACCATCGTCTCCGCGATGTTTTTCGGCGCCGACCGCCGGTCGGCTGCGGAGTTCTCGTTCTGGCTCGCCATGCCGACGATGGTCGGCGCGTTTGCCTACGAGGCCTACAAAAGCCGCGGCGAACTGACGAGCGGCAACACGACTGTGATCGCCGTCGGCTTTGCCATGTCGTTCATTTTCGGCTGGATCGTGGTGAAGACGTTCCTGCGCTACGTGCAGCGTCACACGTTCGCGCTGTTCGCGTGGTGGCGCATCCTGCTCGGCGCGGCAGGGCTGCTGGCGATCTACGTTTTCTGAGGCTACGCCAGCCGGCCGCGGAACTGGCCGGTTCGGCGGAAGCGCCACAAATAGGTGGGAACGATGGCTGCAATCGGCTCAGGGTTGATGCCCAGGCCTTCAAGCGTGCGCCCGTCGCGGGCGGCGTCCGCCGAAACGACATTATCGCTGCGCAACAACTCGACCTGGTCCGGCGTGAGCGGCGGCTTCGGCAGGAATTGCAGGAACATCGCTTGCAGCCGCGCAATGGCAAACGGCAGCGGCAGCAGCAAACGCCGCCGCTCAACGGTCGCGAGCACAAACTGCATCAGTTCCTTGAACGTTTTGACCTCGGGCCCGCCCAGTTCATAGATCGTGCCGGCGCGCGCTTCCCCGTCGGCCGCCTTGGCGACCGCCTCGGCAACATCGCCGGCGAATACCGGCTGAAACCGCGTGTGACCTCCGCCGACCAGCGGCAGAACGGGTGACATTCGCGCCATGGCGGCAAAGCGGTTGAAGAAATCGTCCTCCGGCCCAAAAAGGATGGAAGGTCGCATGATTGTGGCTGAAGGCGCGGCGGAAAGAACGCGCTCTTCTGCCAGCGCTTTGGTGCGGCCGTAGCGTGACGGGGAATTCTTGTCCGCGCCGATTGCCGAAACGTGCACCATTCGCGCGCCCCGCGCCTTGGCGACGGCCGCTACATGTTCCGCGGCAGCGACATGCACGGCGTCGAAACGCTGACGGCCGCGCTCGAACAGGATGCCGACCAGGTTGATCAGAATATCGGCATCGCGCGCGGCCGCCTCGACCGACGGCTGATAGCGGACGTTCGCCTGCACCGCATGGATCTGGCCTACTCGCCCGAGCGGCTGGAGATGGCCGGCAAGCTCCGGCCGGCGGACGGCCACCCGGATGCGGTAATGACGCTTGGCGAGCGCGCGCACCACGTGGCGGCCCAGAAAGCCGGAGCCGCCGTAGACGGTTACAAGCGTGTCGAAATTGCTTTTTGCGATCATGCCGCTCCCAAACCCGCTGCGAAGCCCGACAGGCCGGCAAATACAGGATCGGCCGGGGACTGTATAGAGGAGCCAAGCGCTTCATTTGACAAGCCGAAAGCGGCTCCGTACCTAGTCGCCGTCAGCCCAGGTGGCGGAATTGGTAGACGCACTAGTTTCAGGTACTAGCGGTGAAAGCCGTGGAGGTTCGAGTCCTCTCCTGGGCACCAGCGCCAGTTTACATTTCAAAGTGGATGCCTGTTCCGACCAGATTGCGTGCCATTGAATTGACCCGGATAAGCGAATGAACGTCCGCCTGCACCGTGGCGATCTCCCCAGTCTGGCAGCCTACAAGGGCGCAGTGGCCATCGATACGGAAACAATGGGGCTCGACCTGCATCGCGACCGGCTCTGCGTGGTGCAGCTTTCGCCGGGAGACGGCTCCGCAGATGTCGTGCAGATCGCAACCGGAAAGCCGGATGCGCCCAATATCAAGCGCCTGCTCGCGGACAAATCGATCCTGAAGATTTTCCACTACGCGCGCTTCGATCTCGGCGCGCTCTACAACGCCTACGGTGTCATGGCCGAGCCGGTCTATTGCACGAAGATCGCCTCGCGCCTCGCGCGCACCTACACCGACAAGCACGGCCTGAAGGATATTGCGCGCGAAATGCTCGGCGTCGAAATCTCCAAGCAGCAGCAATCATCCGATTGGGGCGCCGGCGCGCTGAGCGAGGCGCAGGTCAACTACGCCGCCTCCGACGTGTTGCATCTTCATGCGCTACGGGAAAAGCTCGATGCAATCCTCGAACGCGAAGGCCGCGCGGGACTGGCCGCGGCGTGCTTCCGCTTCCTGCCGGATCGCGTACGCCTGGATTTGGCCGGATGGGCCGAAGAGGACATTTTTTCCCACTCTTCGTGAACGGCCGTGCCGGTGCGTCAGGTTGCGACAGTGGATTGCGCGCCGCGGGTGGGCCATATTCGTCCGGCAGGTTAAGACAGCCGCCTGATAAGCTTGAAACCGCCGCAAAGCATGAATGGTGTGGCTATAGACAGGGTCGATCCACGCGCCGCACGCGCCTCCTGGAGCTCGGGTCGTCGCGATAACGAGCGGGCGTTTCGCGCCGCGCAGCGCCACAGCCGCACCGTGCGCATCTTGCGCATTGCCGTTCCGGCCACCGTTCTCGCCGGCGTGGCAATTGCTTTTTTGGCCGCTTATCTCAATCCGTTGCGCATGCTGTCAAAGCTGCCGATCAATGCCGGCAACGTCATCGTGTCGGGCACCAAGATCACGATGGAGGCTCCGCGGCTGTCCGGATTCACGCGCGACGCCCGCGCCTACAAGCTGACCGCGGAAAAAGCGGCGCAAGACCTCACGCGGCCCGATATCGTGGAGCTGAAGAACATTCACGCCGACGTGCAAATGCAGGACAAGAGCACGATGGACATGACGGCCGCAAACGGCGTGTATGACACGAAAAACGAAATGCTGACGCTCAGTCAGAACATCGTGCTCACGTCATCGGCCGGCTACAAGGGCCTTTTGAGCGAAGCGATCGTCGACATTCGCAAGGGCAACATCACCTCGAAGCGGCCGGTCGAGCTCGAATTGCTTCAGGGCACCCTCAATGCGGAGGGCCTCCAGGTAACCGAATCGGGCGACAGCATACGATTCAACGACGTGAGGATGGTGTTGATGCTGGACGGCTCTAAGCCGCGGGCCGGCAAGGACAAGCCATGATGTGGGCGGCTGCGAAATTTCGCCCGGTCATGTTTGCGGGAGCGTTCATGCTTTCGCTCGGCGTCGCGGCCGCCGCTCCGGCCGCGAGCGGGCCGCCGAACGCTCTGCAAGGCTTTTCGCAAAATCGCGATCAGCCTGTGCAGATCGAAGCGGCGACGCTTGAAGTGCGTGACAAGGACAAAACCGCGGTGTTCAGCGGCGACGTAAGAGTAAAGCAGGGGGACACCGCGCTTCGGTGCAAATCTCTGGTCGTCTTTTATGAGCAGAGCGCCGCGGGGTCAAAAGGCGATTCAGGCACTCTGACCGCGGCGACGCCCGGCCCGGGCGGTCAGCAGCACATCAAGCGGCTGGAAGCGCGCGGAGGAGTCGTGGTGACGCAGAAGGATCAGACGGCGACCGGCGACACCGGGCTCTTCGACATGAAGACCAACACGGTGACGCTCAGCGGCCACGTGACCATGACGCAGGGCGAAAATGTGCTACGCGGCGACAAGCTGGTGGTCGATCTGACCAACGGGGTGTCGCGCGTCGAATCCGGCAAGAACGGGCAGGGCCGGGTGCAAGGCCTTTTCCATTCCGGTGGTGGGGGTCCCGGGTTTAATCCTGCCGGAAACCTGACGCATCCTCAGCCGCAGCGGCGCTCTCGCTGAACGCGGTCGGCATTGCGCCATTCAGGGCCGGAATCAGCTAGTCTCCGCACGGCCTGCCGACGATCACATGCAGGCCGGACTGTCCGCATCGAGGTCTCCGGGTGAAACTCCTCTCGCTGTTCCGCCGCCCAGCGTCGCCGCACCGGCAGATGTCGCCGGGGGAGGCGCGTCTCGTGCAGACGGTGGTCAACGCGCAAACGCAGGCGCGGCGAGCGAATCCGGGCTCGCAGCCGTCGCCGGTGCAACAGCATCGGCGCGACGCCAACGGCCGCCATCCCGGACGGCACGGGTTTCTCGCAACCCATGGCGTCGAGAAAAGCTTCGGCGGCCGCACGGTGGTAAAGGGCGTCACGCTTTATTTGCGCCGCGGCGAGGCTGTGGGCCTGCTTGGCCCGAACGGCGCGGGCAAGACGACCGTGTTCTACATGATCACCGGGTTGATCAAGGCGGATCGCGGCCGCATCGAGCTCGACGGCTACGACGTCACCTCCCTGCCGATGTATCAGCGCGCGCGGCTCGGCATCGGCTACCTGCCGCAGGAAGCGTCGATCTTCCGCGGCCTCAACGTGGAGGACAATATCCGCTCGGTGCTCGAAGTCGTCGAGCCCGACCGGCGTCGGCGCGAGGCCGATCTCAAATCATTGCTGGAAGAGTTCAATATCGGCCGCTTGCGCAAGACGCCGTCGATCGCACTCTCCGGCGGCGAGCGCCGACGCGTCGAGATTGCGCGCGCGCTCGCGACGCGCCCGAGCTACATGCTGCTCGACGAGCCGTTTGCAGGCATCGATCCGATCGCGGTCGGCGATATTCAGGCGCTTGTGCGGCATCTGACCAATCGCGGCATCGGCGTACTCATCACCGATCATAACGTCCGCGAAACCCTCGGCCTGACCGACCGCGCCTACATCATTTATTCCGGCGAGGTCCTGATGGAGGGGCGGGCCGAGGACATCGTTAACAATCCGGATGTGCGCCGTCTCTATCTCGGCAATGAGTTTCGCATGTAGGCGTGCCCACGCCTTGAGCAGCGTGTGCCCACGGATTGGTTTACCGCTTCGGCGCGCGAAGCTGGTATAATCAAGCAAGAATCAGACCACTTTGCCGGGGCCGGAATGGCGCTGTCGCAACGACTCGAGCTTCGCCAGACGCAAGCGCTGGTGATGACGCCGCAATTGATGCAGGCGATCAAGTTGCTGCAGCTCTCCAGCCTCGATCTGGCGGCTTACGTCGAAGGCGAACTTGAGCGAAATCCGCTGCTCGAGCGCGCTGCCGAAGATGATCTCGCGGCGGCGCGGGAGAATCCCGAACGCCTCAACGGTGAGCGCGAACAGGCAGGTAGTGAAGGCGACTGGATCGGCGAAGAGTTCGAGACAAGCCGCAGCGCGATGGAAGCGGGCCTCGGCACCGAGCTTGAGAACGCTTTTCCCGATGCGGAGGAAAAGCCCGCGCCGGCGGACATGCAGCAGCCGGCCTTTTCCTCCGTGGGCGGAAGCGGGCCGCGCGCTGCGGAAGAGGGCGGCCATAACCTGGAAGCGTTCGTTTCAAACCAGGCGACACTGGCCGATCACCTCGCCGAGCAGATAGCGTTTGCGATTTCCGATCCCGCGCAGCGCATGATCGGCCAATATCTCATCGATATGGTCGACGAAGCGGGATATCTGAGCGGTGATATCGCTGGCATTGCCGAAAAGCTCGGCACATCGAGTGCGGCCGTCGAGGCGGTGCTAGCGGTCCTGCAAACGTTCGATCCGGCCGGTGTATGCGCGCGCAATTTGACCGAGTGCCTCGCCATCCAGCTCAGGGAGCGCGATCGCTACGATCCCGCAATGCAGATGCTGGTCGAACATCTCGACTCCCTGGCAAAGCGCGATTTCTCCGCATTGCGCAAGCTGTGCGGCGTCAACGACGAAGACCTCGCCGACATGATGGCGGAAATCCGCAATCTCAATCCGAAGCCCGGGCTCGCCTTCGGGTCGACCACCGTGCAGCCGGTGGTGCCCGACGTGTTTGTGCGCGCCGCTCCCGACGCCACCTGGCAGGTTGAGCTGAACTCGGACACGCTGCCGAAAGTTCTGATCAACCAGCGCTATTACACTCAGATCTCGCGCACGACGCGCAGCGACAAGGAAAAATCCTATATCGCCGAATGCCTGCAATCCGCGACCTGGCTTGTTCGTGCGCTCGATCAGCGGGCGAAGACAATTCTGAAGGTTTCAGGCGAAATCGTGCGCCAGCAGGATGCTTTTTTTGCCAAAGGCGTGCAGCATTTGCGGCCCCTCAATTTGAAGACCGTCGCCGACGCGATCGGCATGCATGAGTCGACCGTCTCGCGCGTGACCGCCAACAAATACATGGCGACACCACGCGGCATCTTCGAGCTGAAATATTTCTTCACATCGGCAATAGCCGCGGCGGATGGCGGCGAAGCGCATTCAGCCGAAGCCGTGCGCCATCGCATCCGGCAATTGATCGATGCGGAAAGCGCTGCCGACGTGCTGTCGGACGATACGATCGTGGAAAAGCTGCGGGAGGCCGGGGTCGAGATCGCCCGCCGCACGGTCGCGAAATATCGCGAAGCCATGCGGATTCCCTCTTCCGTGCAGCGCCGGCGGAACAAGCACGCCGCCGGCTCGTGAACTTGTTGTGCGCCCGCGCATTGTTGCGCTGGCCGAGGGCTCGAGAGGAACCATCCACAGAGGCGCGGCGTTCTGTCGCGCGGGCCCACAGGAGGTGACTTCATGTCATTCCGCGTTTCGGGGAAAAACATCAATGTCGGCGCCGCACTGCGGCAGCGCATCACGGAGCGCGTTGATGACGCGACGTCGAAATATTTCGATGGCCGCTATTCTGGTCATGCGACCGTGGGCAGGGACGGATTTGGCTTCCGGACGGAATGCGCAATCCACCTCGACTCGGGCATAACGCTCGAGGCGGAAGCGCTGGCGGCGGATGCCTATATCAGCGCGGATCAAGCGGCGCTGCGCATCGAAAAGCGGCTCCGCCGCTACAAGCGCCGCCTCAAGGATCGTAAATCGGCACGCTCGTCGCGCTAGCCCGCCGCAGACCGAAGCGACAGTAAAGCCAGGACCCATTGACGTGTATCTCCGGCATCCCTATGGTCCGCCGCCTTCAACCCAGCCCTCGAACCGCGACGCAGCATTTCCCGATCATTGGACATGCCCATGACGCTCACCGATCTCGTCGCGCCCAAGGCGATCATTCCGACCCTCAAAGCGACCAACAAGAAGCAGGCCATCCAGGAGATCTCTGCGCGGGCGGCGGAACTCACCGGTGAAAGCGAGCACGCTATCTTCGAAATCCTGTTGCAACGGGAGAAGCTGGGCTCGACCGCTGTCGGCAACGGCGTCGCGATTCCGCACGGCAAGCTGCCGAAACTCGGCCGATTGTTCGGATTGTTCGCGCGTCTGGAAAAGCCGATCGAATTCGAGGCGCTCGACGGCCAGCCGGTCGATCTGATCTTCCTGCTGCTTGCTCCCGAAAACGCCGGGGCCGACCACCTGAAGGCGCTTGCGCGCGTGGCGCGGCTGCTCCGGGACGCGGATATCGCCCGCAAGCTGCGTGAGTCGGGCGACGCCGAAGCGCTTTACGCCGTGCTCGCATTGCCGCCGGCAAGCAGCGCAGCGTAGCAGGCGTCAATAACCGGCAATCAGTATTCAGAATCAAAAAGCGGGAGCAACGGCTCCCGCTTCCCGTATCGTCACTCTGACTCCTGGCTGCCGGTCGCCGATAGCTTGGTCAGTGCACACTCACAGGCTCAAGCTCCTGGCTCCACGCGTTGGCGATCGCGGCCTCGCGCGTATCGGTCAGCATGATGGGCGTGCCGTCGGCGGCGTGCAGCACGAAAAGCTTCATGCCGGGCGCGATTTGCGGCGCCTGCGGGAACAGGGTTTTCACGTCCTCGGAACGGATCGCCTTCACATAGGCAAGCCGTCCACCCCCGAGATGCGCGAGCGCTTCCTGCGTGATCGCCGGATGCGCGGCGGTTTCGTTCGTTTGCTTGTCGTTGGTCATGGCCCTCGACTCCTTTCTACGATTTACCTGTCGAGTCCTGTTATCTGTTCCGTCATTCGTGTTCTGAGATCGCGATTGTCTTGACGACCCGTTCCGGCTCCGGCCGGGCGAGATCGATCGACAGCAATCCGTTCTTGAGGTCGGCGCTCAAAACCTCCATGCCGTCCGCCAGCACGAAGGTGCGCTGGAATTGGCGCGCGGCGATGCCGCGATGGAGATACTGCCTGGCCTTGTCGTCCTGCTGCCGCCCGCGGATCACCAACTGGCTTTCCTCAATCGTCACGTCGAGCTGCTCGCGGGTGAAGCCGGCGACAGCCAACGTGATGCGCAGCCGCTCCGGGATTTTCCCGTCGCGGACAAGGCGCTCGATGTTGTAGGGCGGATAGCCGTCCGAACCTTTGGTAACGCGATCGAGCACGCGCTCGATTTCGTCGAATCCCAGCAGGAACGGACTGGACAGTGACGGAACTCGTGACATGGATCCCAAAGTCCTCAGGTGAAGCGACTTTGATGAGGCCCCTTACGGGCGCCCCGGGCTGCCGGGCAACTGCCCGACAGCCGAGGCTAATATGGGCGGGCCAGGTTAAAGGTTCAAGAACGTGGAAGAATTCGGCTTTTCAGGCGGTTATAGTGCCCGCCCGCTGCAAGGAAACTCATGCCGATCGATCCGCTGTCTCCACCTCTTCGCGTGCGCACCATTCGGGCCGCTTCGGTCGAAGTTCCATTGACCTACGTACTTGGCACGAGTGCCGGCGCGGTGCGCAAGGCGCCGCTGCTCTTGCTCGACCTCGAGACCGAGGAGGGGGTCACCGGCCGCTCGTACCTGTTCTGCTATTTGCCGGCGGCGGCGGCTGGCATCGTCAGCATTCTGGGCGAGATCGAGAAGGTCACCAAAGGCGAAAGGATCGAGCCGCAGACGCTCTGGGCGAAGCTCACCAGACGGTTCACGCTGATCGGCGTTCAGGGCATCGTGCGCATGGCAATGGCGGCCTTCGACGTCGCGTGCTGGGACGCTCTGGCGACCGCTGCCGGCGTTCCACTGGCGGCATTTCTTGGCGCGGCGCCGCATCCGATTCCAGCCTATAACAGTTGCGGCCTCGGATTGATGGATATGCGCGCGCTTGCTGATGAAGCCGAAAAGCTGCTCGCCGGCGGCTTCAAGGCGGTGAAGCTGCGGCTCGGCTATCCGACGCTGCAAGAGGACCTCGCCGCCGTGGATGCGGTGCGCAAGCGCATCGGCGAGAGCGTGCTCTTGATGGTGGACTACAATCAGATGCTCACTGTCGAGGAAGCACTTGAGCGGGGCCGCGCGCTCGATTCGGAAAACATCTACTGGTTCGAGGAGCCGATTCGCCACGACGACTACGCCGGGGCGGCGCGGCTTGCGCGCGAGCTGAAGATGCCGGTGCAACTCGGCGAGAACTTCTCACTTCCGGCCGGCATGGCGATGGCGCTCGAATACAAGGCCTGCGACTACGTCATGCCCGACATGGAGCGCATCGGGGGCGTCACCGGCTGGCGCGCGGCGGCGGAACTTGCGTGCTCTCACAAGATCAAGATGTCGTCGCACCTCTTTCCGGAGGTGAGCGCACATCTGCTGGCCGCGACGCCGACCTGCCATTTCCTCGAATACGTCGATTGGGCAAACGTCCTGGTCGAGGAGCCGCTGGCGATTGTCGACGGGCACGCGGTGCCGTCGAACCGGCCGGGCAATGGCCTCGTCTGGAAAAAAGACGCGGTCGAGCATTTCCGGATGCGCTGACGCGCTCATGCGTGCTGGCGCAGTCTCAGCCGGAACAGGTCGACGGCGTTGGTGCGGCCGATCTTTTCGCGATCCGCTTCCGAAATTTTCGCGGTGTCGATCCACTGACAGGCTTGGCCAACGTCCTCAAACGGCCAGTCGACCGAGAACATGATTCGATCGGCGCCGATTTCCGTTATCGCCTGCACAAGCGTCGAGGTGCTGTAGTTGCCCGACGTCGTCAGCCAGAAGTTCTTGCGGAAATAGTCGGCGACGCTGCCTTTCGCGGCGTAGCGATGCGGCTCCTTCATCCAGCCATTGCGTCCGTCGATCCGCCAGAGTTGCGCGGGAATGCCCTCGCCGAGATGCCCCAGCACGATCTTCAATTTCGGGCACTCGTCGAAGAGACCGTTGCCGATGAGCCGCAGTGCATGCACCGCCGTTTCGGCGTTAAATGCCCAGTTCGGCCCGAGCAGCCAGTTGTGGCCCTCATAGCCCGGAATTTGCCCTGGCAACGGGTTGCGCGGGTGCAAATAGAACGGAACGTCCAATGCTTCGACCGCTTTCCAGAACGGCCGGTATTGCGGCAGATCGTAGTACAGCAGCTTTTTTGCATCGCCAGTGTCGCTGAATCCATTGACCAGCGCGCCAACAAAACCGAGTTGCTTCACGCAACGCTCAAGTTCGACGGTTGCGGCATCCGGATCCTGCATTGGTAGCGCGGCGAAGCCGGCATAGCGGTCGGGGTGCCTGTTCATTTTTGCCGCCAGGAAGTCGTTGGCTTCGCGCGCCACGTCGATCGCGCGTTTCCCGTCAGCGATGGCCTGCACGGCCGGCGCGTTGAGCGACAGGATCATCATGCCGACGCCGTGTTGATCCATCTGCCGCAGCAGGCGGTCGTCGGTGTCGAGCAGCCGCCCCTTTAACTCCGGCCAGACGTGCTGGCCGAAAACCTGCGAGTCGCCGAGCGTCGCTTCGATTGCGAAATGTTCTTCGAGCGCGATTTTGCCTTGCATGAGCAGCCTCCAACGACCGCATCATGCAATGTCACACGCTCGTGTGCCAGCAGGTATCTGACGATCTTGCCCGGTGTAGCAGCCTTGGCTTGGTCTGCCGAGCCGACGCTCGCGAAGCGAGCTAAGGGTGGTGGAGCCAGGCGGGATCGAACCGCCGACCTCCTGCATGCCATGCAGGCGCTCTCCCAGCTGAGCTATGGCCCCATCAGGTATCGGCGTTCAGGATAGCGCACTTTCCGGCAATTGGTACCCGATGTCTGATGACTGAAATCTGCTAATCAGCTCTCTTCTTCCTTCGGAATGCCCTCGCCGATGATGTCGGTCACGTCGGCGTCGCCTTCTTCCTCCTCCTCGATGAAGGCGTCGTCCATGCTCTCGTCCATCTCGACTTCTTCCTCTCCCTCCGTCGGAGCTGCTTCCGGCGCGGCGGGCTTGTTGCCCTGCTGCTCGGCCTCGGCTTCCTCCAGCGACACAAACTCGGCCTCTGCGGTCTCCGGCACGACGGCTTCTGCTTGGGCCGGCGGACGCGCGACCGGGCTCTCCGGCTTGGCGCGTACCGGCGCCGCGGCCGCGATCGGCACGACCTTGCCGGTGTAGGGCGAGATCACGGGCGTCTTGTTGAGGTCGTAGAACTTGCGCCCGGTATCGGGACAAACGCGTTTGGTGCCGAGCTCTGGTTTCGCCACGGACTGGTTCCTCGGAAAAGGTCTGAAATCGGTGCTTCACTTGGCTAGTTGCGCCGCCGCTGTCAATAGCGCGGCCCGGGAAATGCCCTCGCTCCATCAGGATGACGCCGCGCACGCGCGCGTGGTAGGAGGGCGAATACTTTAAGGATACCGGGCCGTGAATACTGCTGCTCCGACGCCCTTGACCGCCCGACGCGGCGGGCCGCTGCACGGCCGCATTCGTGTGCCGGGCGACAAGTCAATCTCCCACCGCGCCCTCATTCTCGCGGCGCTTACGGTCGGCGAAACCGTCATCAGCGGCTTGCTCGAAGGCGACGACGTTCTGCATACGGCGGAAGCCATGCGCGCGCTCGGTGCGAAAGTGGAGCGCCGCGGCGATGGCGCCTGGGCGGTCCACGGCGTCGGCGTTGGCGGCTTCCGTGAGCCGAATGGCACGCTCGACTTCGGCAACTCCGGCACCGGCTGCCGGCTCGCCTTCGGCGCGGTTGCCGGCTCGCCGGTCACCGCGGCCTTCGATGGCGATGCCTCGCTGCGCAAGCGGCCGATGCGGCGCATTCTCGATCCGCTTGAACGAATGGGCGCACGCGTTGCGCAGACGGCGGACGGAGGGCTCTTGCCGATCACGCTGCGAGGCGCGGCCGATCCGGTCCCGATCATCTATGAGTCACCGGTGCCGTCCGCGCAATTGAAGTCGGCGGTGCTGCTGGCGGGACTTTCGGCGCCGGGCGAGACGACCGTGATCGAGGCCGAGGCCACGCGCGATCACACCGAGCGGATACTCAAGCATTTCGGCGCGAGGGTCACGAGCAAGCCGCATGGCGACCACGGCCGCCGCGTTACGCTGCATGGGCAGCCGGAGCTTGAGCCTGCGCCGGTCACCGTGCCGGCGGATCCGTCTTCCGCCGCCTTTCCAATCGCGGCAGCGCTGATCGTGCCGGGCTCGGACGTGGTCTTCGGCGCGGTGATGACCAATCCGCTGCGCATTGGACTGCTGACGACGCTGCGCGAGATGGGCGCGAAAATCGAAACGCTGGCGACGCGCAACGATGGCGGCGAGGAAGTCGCCGATCTGCGCGTGACCGCATCGCCATTGCGCGCCGTCGACGTTCCGCCTGAGCGCGCGCCGTCGATGATCGATGAATATCCGATCCTTGCCGTTGTCGCCTCGTTTGCCGAAGGCGCGACGCGCATGCGCGGCTTGAAGGAATTGCGGGTGAAGGAATCCGACCGCCTTGCTGCGACCGCGGACATGCTGCGCATCAACGGCATCGAGGCCGAGATCGATGGCGACGATCTCATCGTCAGCGGCAAAGGGCGCCCGCCGGGTGGCGGCCTCGTCACGACGCACATGGATCATCGCATCGCGATGTCGGCGCTGATGATGGGGCTTGCGAGCGAGAATCCGGTGCAGATCGACGACTCGGCCTTCATCGCGACGAGCTTTCCGGGTTTTACCGAGCTGATGCGCTCGCTCGGCGCGGATTTGACGTAATGCGCTGGTGCCTCTCCAATGTCATTCGGGGGCGCCGCGACCCGCCTCCGCTCGCTTCGCGAGCTACTGCGGGCTTGAAGTCCGCCGTAGCGACGAGAGTCGTGAAGGCGGAAGCGGCGAACCCGGAATCCATGCTCCGCAGCAGGCGTTATGGATTCCGGGCCCGCGCCGGAGCCTGTCATCGGGCCGCGCGTCGCGCGGGCCCGTTGGGCGCGTCCCGGAATGACGGCGGTGATGCCGGGACGGCTTCATGATCATCGCCATCGACGGGCCGGCCGCCTCCGGGAAAGGCACGCTGGGCAAGCGGCTCGCGGCACATTACGGCTTGCGTCACCTCGATACCGGGTTGATCTATCGCGCGGTGGCCAAAGCGGTGCTCGACGGCGGTGGAAAGCCCAACGATCCGAGTGCCGCCATTCAGGCCGCGCGTGCGCTAAATCCCTCTGCCTTCGATGAAGCGACGTTGAAGACGCATGCCGTCGGCGAAGCGGCATCGATCGTGTCGGCATTTCCTGAAGTCCGCGCCGCCCTGATCGACGTCCAGCGCGGCTTCGCCGCCCAGCCACCCGGCGCGGTGCTCGATGGCCGCGACATCGGCACCGTGATCTGCCCGGAGGCCGACGTGAAGATCTACGTGACCGCATCGCCCGAAGCGCGCGCCCGCCGCCGCGCCGCCGAATACCAGGCGCAAGGACGCGATATCGACGAAGCCACGGTCCTTGCCGACATCCGCAAGCGCGACGAGCGCGACATGCACCGAGCCGCCGCCCCCTTGAGGCAGGCGCCGGACGCGCACTTGCTGGACACCACCCATTTGGGTATAGACGCGGCTATCCGGGCCGCCATCGACATCGTCGAGGCCGTCCGAGCGGGCCGAGGGCGCGGTTAACCGCTCCTCGTTGTTGGAGGACAAAGCCCCGCTCGGCCTCTGCGTGAAGCGCAGCCCGAAACAAACCTCGTTCAAAGCACGGATTTCGCGCCGGCATCCGGGATTCCGGATTAGCCGTTGGTGTTGCGGACCATCGGCTCGCGCTCTTGGACGCCATTCCAGCCCGCCGACGCGCGCACACAGGAGATTACATGGCTACAGCGGCAGCGCCCTCGCGTGAAGACTTCGCCAAGATGCTCGAAGAGTCCTTTTCCCACGGCAGCCCTCAGGAAGGGACCGTCGTTCAGGGCAAGGTCGTCGGGATCGAAAAGGACATGGCCGTCATCGACGTCGGCGCCAAGACCGAAGGCCGCGTCGCGATGCGCGAGTTCGCCGCGCCAGGCCGACAATCCGACATCAAGGTTGGCGATACCGTCGAGGTTTATCTGGAGCGGGTCGAGAACGCGCTCGGCGAAGCGGTGCTGTCACGCGATAAGGCGCGGCGCGAGGAAAGCTGGGGCAAGCTCGAGAAGGCGTTCAACGCCAACGAGAAGGTCAGCGGCGTCATCTTCAATCAGGTCAAGGGCGGCTTCACCGTCGATCTCGACGGCGCGGTTGCATTCCTGCCGCGCAGCCAGGTCGATATTCGCCCGATCCGCGATGTCACGCCGCTGATGAACGTGCCGCAGCCATTCCAGATTCTCAAAATGGATCGCCGCCGCGGCAACATCGTGGTCTCGCGCCGCACGGTTCTGGAAGAAACGCGCGCCGAGCAGCGCCAGGAGCTGGTGCAGAATCTCGAAGAAGGTCAGGTCATCGACGGCGTGGTGAAGAACATCACCGACTACGGCGCCTTTGTCGATCTCGGCGGCATCGACGGCCTGCTGCATGTGACCGACATCGCCTGGCGCAGAGTCAATCACCCGACCGAGGTGCTCAACATCGGCCAGCAGGTGAAGGTCAAGATCATCAAGATCAATCACGAGACGCACCGCATCTCGCTCGGCATGAAGCAACTGCTCGACGATCCGTGGCAGGGCATCGAGGGCAAATTCCCGGTCGGTGCACGCTTCAAGGGGCGCGTCACCAACATCACCGACTACGGCGCGTTCGTCGAACTGGAGCCCGGCATCGAAGGTCTGATCCACGTGTCCGAAATGTCGTGGACCAAGAAGAACGTTCATCCCGGCAAGATCGTCTCGACCTCGCAGGAAGTCGAAGTGCAGGTGCTCGAAGTCGATCCGGTCAAGCGGCGCATTTCGCTCGGCCTCAAGCAGACCATGCGCAATCCGTGGGAGGTTTTCGTCGAGAAGCATCCGCCCGGCTCGACCGTCGAAGGCGAGGTCAAGAACAAGACCGAGTTCGGCCTCTTCCTCGGGCTCGACGGCGACGTGGACGGCATGGTCCACCTCTCCGACCTCGACTGGAAGCGTCCGGGCGAGCAGGTGATCGAGGAATACAAGAAGGGCGATATGGTGAAGGCGCAGGTTCTCGACGTCGATGTCGAGAAGGAGCGCATCTCGCTCGGCATCAAGCAGCTCGCCGGCGATCCGATGGCATCCGGCGCGGCGGGGGAACTGAAGAAGGGCTCGGTCGTGACCTGCGAAGTCACCAAGATCGAGGAGAACGGCCTCGAGGTGAACATCGTCGGCACAGAGCTGACGGCCTACATCAAGCGCGGCGATCTCGCCCGCGACCGCGGCGATCAGCGCACCGACCGTTTCCAGGTCGGCCAGAAGTTCGACGCGCGCGTCACCCAGTTCGACCGCAAGACACACAAGGTCGGCGTGTCGATCAAGGCGCTGGAAGTGGCCGAGGAGAAGGAAGCGATCGCTCAGTACGGGTCTTCCGATTCGGGCGCTACGCTCGGCGACATTCTCGGAACGGCGCTCAAGCAGCGCACCGAGAAAGAGAAAACCGAAGAATAGAAGGCCTTATGTCTGCGCCGCGCCCGGCGTGTTCCCAGCCAATTGTGGGATCGCCGGGCGCGGACCTATATTCGACAACATTTGATTCGCTTGTATTCGTCCCGGGCTGACGGCGCGCCGACACGCACGTTGCTCGGCCAGGCCAGGATCAACGGGAGCGCAACGTCATGTCGCTCGACGCAGACACCATCGTCGACCGCCGCCGCATGCGGCGAAAACTTACCTTCTGGCGCGTGGCCGCCGTTGTCATCGCCATCCTTGCTATCGTCGGCGCCGGCGTTGTGCTCGCGCCGCGAACGGGCTTCTTGAGAGAGGCGGGGACGAGCGGCTATATCGCCCGCATCAAGATCGAGGGCCTCATCCGCGGCAATCAGGACCGAGTCGAGTCGCTCGACCGGCTTGCCAAATCGAGCGCCCGCGCGGTGATCGTGCACGTCGACAGCCCCGGCGGCACGACGGCAGGCTCGCAGGAGCTCTTCGATTCGCTGCGTGCGCTGCAGGCCAAGAAGCCGATGGTCGTCGTGGTGGACGGCCTCGCCGCCTCGGGCGCCTACATCGCCGCCATGTCGGCGGATCACATCATCGCGCGCGACACCTCTCTTGTCGGCTCGATCGGCGTCCTTGTCCAATTTCCCAATTTCACCGAGGTCCTCAAGACGATCGGCATCAAGGTCGAGGAAATCAAATCGGCGCCGCTGAAGGCCGCGCCAAACGGCTTCGAGCCGACCACCCCGGAGGCGCGCGCCGCCGTCGAGTCGCTCATCAAGGATTCCTTTGACTGGTTCAAGGGTCTGGTGAAGAGCCGCCGGCACATGGACGATCAGGAGCTCGCGCGCGTATCGGACGGGCGCGTATTCACCGGCCGGCAGGCGGTCGGCCTCAAGCTCATCGACGCGCTCGGCAACGAGAAAACCGCGCTGGCCTGGCTGCAAAGCGCAAGGAAGGTCCCTGCCGACACGCCGGTCCGTGACTATTCGCTCGAGCCGCGCTTCGGCGACCTGACCTTCCTGCACATGGCCGCCTGGATATTCGAGGCCGCGGGACTGAAAGCGCTGGCGCACCGGCTCGAAGCCTGGAGCGCGGTGCAATCGGTCGAGCGGCTGAACCTTGACGGGCTTTTGGCGCTTTGGCACCCTTCGCTGTCCAACTGAAGACGGTGTCTTATGATCAAGTCAGAGCTGGTCCAACACATCGCCGCCCAGAACCCGCACCTCTACCAGCGCGATGTCGAAAACATCGTCAACGCCATCCTCAACGAGATCACCGCCGCCATGGCCAAGGGCGATCGCGTCGAGCTGCGCGGCTTTGGCGCTTTCTCGGTCAAGCACCGGCCGGCGCGCACCGGCCGCAATCCGCGGACAGGGGCGCATGTCTCCGTCGAGCAGAAATCCGTGCCGTTCTTCAAGACCGGCAAGGAAATGCGCGAGCGGCTGAACAAGAACGGGGCGGCTTAGCCGGCCCGGTTCACCCATCGAGCCGAGGTGCTATTGTGATGGCCGGACTTGTTTCCGGCCATTTTCATTTGGGCGAGGCTCAAAACGGTGCTCCGCAGGATCGTCGCTCTGGTCATTTTGGTTCCGCTGGGCGTCATTCTGATCGCCTTCGCGGTCGCCAACCGGCAGAGCGTGACCGTCTCGTTCGATCCGTTCAGCGCGGCTCACCCGGCCTATGCCGCGACGCTGCCGCTGTTCGGGCTGATTTTCCTGCTGCTGATCGTCGGCGTGATCGTCGGCGGCGTTGCGGCCTGGCTCGGCCAGCGGCATTACCGCCGGGCGGCGCGCAGGCTCGACGCCGAAGCGCGGCAGCTGCACGAGGAAATCGATGCCATGCGCCGGCGGTTTGCGGCGGGAGATCCCGCGCCGCCGGCCCAAAGCAGGCCGGCGCTAACCATTCCGCCGCCGATTGCCTGAGCGAGGTTCCGGCCGGCCTTTGCGGGCTGCGGGAGAAGCGGGTAGAACCCGCCCACAATGCCGTTGATCGTCAAGATATGCGGCCTGCGGACGCCGGAGGCGCTCGATGTCGCGCTCGAATCGGGCGCCGACATGGTCGGCTTCGTGTTCTTTGCGCCCAGCCCGCGGCACCTCGGCCTGCCGGCCGCGCGTGATCTCGGCGCGCGCGTGCGCGGCCGCGCGAAGAAGGTAGCGCTCACCGTCGACGCCACCGACGAGATGCTGTTCGATATCGTCGAGGCCCTGAAGCCGGACGTGCTGCAACTGCACGGCAGCGAAACGCCGGAACGCGTGTCGACCGTGCGCTCGCGCTTCGGCATGCCGGTGATGAAGGCGCTCCCGATCGAGACACGCTCCGACCTCTCGCCGATCCGGCTCTACGCCAAGGTCGCCGACCGCATCCTGTTCGACGCGCGCGCGCCGCAGGAGGCCACGCGTCCCGGCGGACTTGGCAAACGTTTCGACTGGAAGCTGCTGAAGGATATCGACCCGGAAATTTCGTTCATGCTGTCGGGCGGGCTCGATGCGCGCAACGTCGCGGAGGCGCTGCGCATCACGCGCGCGCCGGCGGTCGATGTCTCCTCGGGGGTCGAGCGCAAGCCGGGCGTGAAGGACCTCGACAAGATCCGCGCCTTTATCCGCGCCGCGCGCCAGACCGATGTCATGGATCTTGGCGCCACGAACGTCGTGAGCCGCGCATGACGGCGCAGCAGCCGAACTCATTCCGCACCGGCCCGGACGAGCGCGGGCATTTCGGCATTTACGGCGGACGCTTCGTCGCCGAGACGCTGATGCCGCTCATTCTCGATCTGGAAAAAGCCTACGCGGAGGCGAAAGCCGATCCGCAATTCCGGAAAGAGATGGACGCCTACCTTGCGACCTATGTCGGTCGCCCGTCGCCGCTTTATTTTGCCGAGCGTCTCACCGCCCACTGTGGCGGCGCGAAGATTTATTTCAAGCGCGAGGAGCTGAACCACACCGGCGCGCACAAGGTGAACAATGTGCTCGGGCAGATCATGCTGGCGAAGCGCATGGGCAAGACGCGCATCATCGCGGAGACCGGCGCCGGCATGCACGGCGTTGCCACGGCCACCCTGTGCGCCAAATTCGGCCTGCCCTGTATCGTCTACATGGGCGCCGTCGACGTCGAGCGGCAAAAGCCGAACGTGCTGCGCATGAAAATGCTTGGCGCGGAAGTGCGCGCGGTCGAATCCGGCTCGCGCACGCTCAAGGATGCGATGAACGAAGCGTTGCGCGATTGGGTGACGAACGTTACCGATACGTTTTACTGCATCGGCACGGTCGCCGGGCCGCATCCGTATCCGGCGATGGTGCGCGATTTCCAGTGCGTCATCGGCCGCGAAACGCGCGAGCAACTACAGGCCGCGGAAGGCCGGCTGCCGGATTCACTCATCGCCTGCATCGGCGGCGGCTCCAATGCCATGGGGCTTTTCCATCCATTTTTGGACGAGCGCGCGATCGAAATTTACGGTGTCGAAGCCGCCGGTCATGGCCTGAAGTCAGGCAAGCACGCCGCCTCGATCGCGGGCGGCAAGCCGGGGGTGCTGCACGGCAACCGCACCTATCTGCTGATGAACGCCGACGGGCAGATCGAGGAAGCGCATTCGATTTCTGCGGGCCTTGATTATCCCGGCATCGGGCCGGAGCACGCCTGGCTCAAGGATATCGGCCGCGTGACATTCCTTTCCGCCACGGATGACGAGGCCGTAGCGGCCTTCCAGCTTTGCAGCAGACTCGAGGGCATCATTCCGGCGCTCGAGCCGGCGCATGCATTGGCGAAGGTGGCCGATCTCGCGCCGCAGAAGCCGAAGGACCATCTGATGGTGGTCAACGTCTCCGGCCGCGGCGACAAGGACCTCGATTCGGTCGAACGGTTTTTGGAAAGCCGAAGATGATAGCGCTGCCACCTCCTGCTTTACCTCTCCCCGGCGGGGAGAGGTCGCAGCGAAGCTCCGCTTCGCTGCGGTGAGGGGGAATTCCACAGTTCTGAAAGCGCCTGGCCCCTCACCCTTTCCGCGCACGCGACTTGCGCAGCTTCGCGCGCAAGATCGCGGCGG
>DASSRW010000225.1:0-21172 GCA_035701545.1 Pseudolabrys sp. | reverse complement strand
GCATGAAGCGCTTGACGAGCATGTCCAGTGTGTTCTCGTTGTCCCGCCGGACGGCGCTCGCCTGCCGCCGCTGCTGGATCATCACTGCGGTTCCCATCGCGCGGTCGCGCATGCCTGAGAGCCGCTGTTCCTGGCGCCGGCGGGCGCCGTCGGTGGCAACGTAAAAGACGAGGACGAGGACGCCGGCCATCATGAGAGAGCCGAGCATGATCGCGATCTCGAGAATGCCGAACCCGCTGCCGCTGTCGATGCCGGGCATCAGAGTATCTCCAGCAAAGCCTTGTCGAGGCCGAAATAGGCGGCCTTTTCGGTAAACTGTGGCCGCAGACCGGTCGATTCGAAGGTGCCGATGAGCTTGCCACCGGCGTCTTCGCCCCGGTATTTGTAGGTGAACAGTTCCTGCATCGTGATCACGTCGCCCTCGATGCCGACCACCTCGGCGATGTGGGTGATGCGCCGGCCGCCGTCGCGCATGCGCGAGACTTGGCAGATGAGGTCGATCGCGGACGCGACCTGCATGCGCATCGCTTTCGGCGGCAGGCCGAAGCCGCCCATGCTGATCATGTTCTCGAGGCGGGTCAGCGCCTCGCGCGGATTGTTGGCGTGAACCGTGCTCATCGAGCCTTCGTGGCCGGTGTTCATCGCCTGCAGCATGTCGAAGGCCTCCTCACCGCGGCACTCGCCGAGGATGATGCGGTCGGGGCGCATGCGCAGCGCGTTCTTGACCAGCTCGCGCTGGCGGATTTCGCCTTTGCCTTCGATGTTGGGCGGCCGCGTCTCCATGCGGCCGACATGCGGCTGCTGCAATTGAAGCTCGGCGGCGTCCTCGATCGTGATCAGGCGCTCCTTCTCGGAAATAAACGCCGACAGCGCGTTGAGCATCGTCGTTTTGCCGGAGCCGGTGCCGCCGGAGATGATCGTCGTGATGCGCGCCTTGACCGCGGCGGCCAGCAATTCCGCCATCGGCGGACGCATGGCGTCGACCTCGACCAGCTTGGCAAGGCTGAGCGGCTTCTTGGAGAATTTTCGGATCGAGACGAGCGGCCCGTCGACGCCGATCGGCCGCACCGCCACGTTGACGCGCGAGCCGTCGAGCAGGCGCGCGTCGCACAAGGGATGCGATTCGTCCACGCGCCGGCCGACGGCGGCGACGATCTTGTTGATGATGCGCAGGAGGTGCTGCTCGTCCTTGAAGCGCACCGGCAAAGGCTCGAGCACGCCGCGCCGCTCGACATAGACACATTCGTGACCGTTGATCAGGATATCGCTGATGCTCGGATCCTTCAGCAGCGGCTCGAGCGGCCCAAGCCCGGTCATCTCGTCGAGAATTTCGGAGACGAAATCGGAAAGCTCCTGCGCGTTGAGCGCCAGCCGCTCGACCAGGACGTATTGCGCGACGAGCTGCTGAATGTGCGCGCGCACCTCGGCCTCGGGCAGCTTTTCGAGCGCCGAGAGGTTGATTTCCTCGATCAGCTTGCGGTGCAGGCGAACCTTGGCGTCGAGCAGCTTGTCGCTGAGCAGCGGATTGGCCGGCGCAGGCGGCACGGGCGGCTCTTTCGGCGGCTCTGGCGCGGCCGTAAAGACCGGCGCGCTCGGCGCAGAAACGGGCACGGGCGGCTCCTCGGGCGCGGGAACGATGCTGGGCGACGGGACGCGCCGGGCGCTAAAACGTCCGATCATGGTTCGAATCCCTTTTTCGCTGCCGTCAGCGTGCGAACGACAGCTTGAGCTTCTTCAATAGCGGCAAGGATTTTTCGGCTGATTTGGCGGCGCCTTGCGGCAGCACGAGTTTTTTCAGTTGCGTCGTGATGACGTTGTTCGGCTTCACGTCGTCGAGCGGAACGCCGCGGTCGATCGCCTCGCGCACCAGGGCGTAATCGTTGGGGATCGCGCCGGCGAAAGCATCGCCGAGCGCGTTTTCGAGGTCGCCGCGATTGAGGCCTGAAGCGAACATTTTCTGATGGAAGCGATTGACGATGACCTGCGGCGTCGGACCGCCTTCCAGCCGCTCCTTGATCGCCGTCACCAGCTGCCTTGCGTTGCGCAGGGCCGGCACCGTGGTCTCGCTGATGATGAACAGCTTGTTGGAGCCGAGCAGCACGCCGTCGGTCCACGAAAACCAGGTGCGCGGCGTGTCGAACACGACATATTCGAAATTGGTCGAGACGAGATCGAGAAGCCGCGTCACCACGTCGGGATCAAAGGTGCGCATCTCCGCGGGGCGATTCGGCGCGGCGACCACCGCAAGTCCCGAGGCGTGATGCGACAGCATCACTTCGAGCAGCTGCCGGTCGAGCCGTTCCGGGCGCGGCTCGATTTCGCCGAGATTGAGCCGCGGCTCGAGATCGAGATAATCGGCCACGTTGCCGTGCTGGAAATCGAGGTCGACAAGACACGTCGACGGCCGGTTGCGTTGTCCGCCGCTGTTGAGCAGCAGCATGGCCGTCTGCACCGCGAGCGTGGTGACGCCCGCGCCGCCCACCGCCGGAAGGAACGTATAGATCTGCGCTTCGGTCGTCTTCTCGGCCGGAGCCGACGTTTGCGTGACGCGCGCGCAGGCACGCACGAGGTCCACCGGCGCGACCGGCTTCACCAGGAAATCGGCGATGCGCATCTGGAGCAGCGTGCGCGCGACCGCTTCGTCGAACGTCTGCGTGACCGCGATAACAGGCGGCCAATCGCCGTTACGGGTCATCAGCCGCGACAGCGCCTGAAGCTCCTCCGCGCGCCCTGCATCCAGATCGATGACAACGACGGCGGCCCCCTCGGTATCGAATTTCCCGTCAAGCTCGCTGATGGAGCCGGGAACGACCGTCAGATCGATCTGCTTGCTCGCGCTGAAGGTCGTGCGCGCGGCGTTCTCGAACTCCGCGTCGCCGGTCAGGACGACAATGCGCGTCCGGTTCATCGTGGCAGGCCGATCGGGTTGCATCGTGCGTTCCGGCTAGTGCGTCGACGTGACCGTCGGCCCGACGGGCGTGGTGTTGTTGCCGCCGCCGGAGCTCGCTTGCGAGGCGGCCGGCGCGTAAGCGGCGGATGTGCCGATACCCGTCGGCGGCGTGACCTTGTTGTCGCGGTAGCGCTCGGCCGCGCTCTGCATGCGCTGGCCGTTGTAGACGATGCGGCGGTTCGCGCTCGCCGGCGGCCACGGATCGATGATCTGCGTTGCCTTGTCCGTCTCGACCGCATCGCCGCTCCAGCTCGCGACCGTTACGCGGCGGTCCAGGTATTCGGAGCAGGCGCCGAGCAGGCCGCCGAGGACAACGATCGTCAGGCCCGAGCGCCAGAGATTACTGGATCGAAACATGGGCAGCCCCTTTCGCGAGTTCGAGCATGTGTCCGCCGAACGGCCGGTCGTCGGCCGCGACGATGCGCGCCTGGACGGGCGTCAGCACGCGCGCCTGATCGTGCGTGACCTCCGTCTTGCCGAGCAGGAAGAAGTCCACGTCGTTCGGCGGCAGCGTGCTGTCGGACGGCGTTGCGATCACGTCGCCGGGCCGCGCCGGACGGATAAGGTGCGGGGTGACGATGATGACGAGGTCGGTTTCGTTCTTCTGGTAGGACTTGCTCGAGAACAGGGCGCCGAGCACCGGCACGCTGCCGACCCACGGCAACTGGTCGATCTGGTTGTTGGTGTTGTTCTGCAGCAAGCCGCCGATCGCGAAGCTCTGCCCGTCGCGTAGCTCGATCGTGGTCGCGGCGCGGCGCACCGTAAGCGCCGGCACGTTGATGCCGCCGGCGACCGTCACCGAATGGGTGGTGTCGATCTGGCTGACTTCCGGCTCGATCCTGAGATTGATGACGCCGCCGTTGAGCACGGTCGGCGTGAAGGCCAGGCCGACGCCGTATTTCTTGTAGTCGACGGTAATCTGCCCGAACGAGCCCGAAACCGGGATCGGGTATTCGCCGCCGGCAAGAAAGCTCGCGGTGTCGCCGGAGAGCGCGACGAGGTTAGGCTCGGCCAGCGCGCGCGCGACGCCTTTTTGCTCGAGCGCGTTGATCATCATGTCGGTCGTTGCTCCGCCGCCGACCAGCCTTGCAATCGCGAAGCCGAAGGGAGTGCCGCCCGAGAGCACGCCGGCCGCCGCCTCGGTCGCCGGCCCGACCGGCAGGAGCGAGGTCCGGTTGCCGATGTTGATGACGCTGTTTTTGCCGAATCTGTTCCACTGGAAACCGAGATCACGGTCGGCGTTGCGCGACAGTTCGACAAAGCGCACCTCGAGCATCACCTGCTGAGGCTGCAGCACCGATATGGTGTTGATGATCTCCGGGCCGAACTGGCGCGCGATCGTGACCGCCTTGTCGAGCGTCACCGCGTCGCCGACTTCGCCCGAAAGCATGATGCGGCCGTTCACGGTCGATGCCTGGATGTGCGAACCGGGAAAGCGCCGCTTGAGCTCGTTGGTGAGCCGCGTGATGTCGTACGTCACCTCGATGTCGAAAATGCCGACGAGCTTCTTGCTGTCGGAATAGACCGAAACGCGCGTCGTGCCGATCTTCTTGCCGAGGATCGACAGCGTATGGTCGGTCAGCGGGTTGACGTCGGCGACGGCCGGATCGCCCACGGTGACATCGACGAAGCTGGTGTCGGTGCGCACGTCCTGCGACTTGCCGATGGTGACCGACACCATCACGGTACGATCGGCGCCTGCGATCTGAATGGCCCGCTGCTGCGCGTGCGCCTCGCCGAGCACGCACAGCAACGTGGCGGCGAGCGCCACGGCCATCGAAATCGCCAGGTCGCGCAGCCAGTTGCCGGCTTTTGCGGCAACCTCAGGACGCCGCAACGAAAAACCTGCGGCAAATTGGTCGTTGGTAATCACGAGTCTCTCCCCACCCTGCTTGTCTTGATGGCCGCGATCAGCGGGCCGCCTGCCTTTGCTCTGTCAAAGCCGATTCCCCATTCGGCCGTTCGACGGGAACGCTGTATTCCTGCTTCGACGACGGCCGCGTCACGGTTATGGTCGTCGTCTCACTTTTGCCGGATCCGAACAGATCGCCGACGCTCAAATCCTTGAGCGTGATCTTGCGGGTCTTTTGCTCCTTGGATTCGCCGGCCTTGCGCAGCAGCAGCGACAGGCTGCCGACGGAGGACGCAAGCCACACCTTCTGGGCATCGACGGTGTCGACTTCGAGCGTCACCGATTTGGCGACCGTCGCCTTGGCGGCGCGCTCGTCGGCGCTCTGGTCGACCGCCAGGACGCGCGCGTTTTGCAGCACGACTTCGGTGCTGGCCTGGCCCTTCTCGATCTGGCGAGTCAGCACGACGTCGACCCGGTCGCCGGGAAGGACAAAGCCGCCGACGCCCTCGACATCGTTGACGCGAATGGTGACGGCCCGCATGCCCGGCCGCACCAGCGCGGACAGCGTCGCGCGCTGGCCGGGTCCGGTGATCTTCAGCGCAAGCACCGGCTCATTCGGCTCGATCGCGGCGAGCACCACGCGGCGCCCGCCCTGCAGCAGCTCGGAGATCTTCGAGAACGCGCCGGACGGCAGCGCGTTGCCGGGCCAGGGAATTTCCTTGAGCACGGAGGCATTGAGTTCGGCGCCGAAGCGCAGCGGCTTCTTGGCGACGACAATGGTTTGCGTCGCGACCTGCTTCTGGTTCGCTTCGAGGCTCTTCGCCCGCATATCGGCCTGGTTGTTCAGCCACACCTGCGCGACGAACACGGCGAGCAGGCCGAAAACGAGAGCGAAACCGATCATCACGATGGTGCTTGCACGCACGGGCGTTTTTCCGTTTGACGCGGTCCAAATTGGTGCGGCGAGTATATGGACTTGGGGAGTATTCAATTCGTGAAATACTGATCGGCTCTCTTTGTATGCTGAAAAACCGCTGAATTCCTATTGTTTATGATTGGTGTGTTCGATCGGATAAACTTTAAGATAACCATGAGCGCGGCCTGTATTACTTAATTCAATTGCACGCTCTTCGTAAGGAAGGATTCAGCCTAACGCTTCGCTACCCTCTGAAGATAAAGGATGACCGCACGCCGCGCGCACGAGCGGCCCTCGTGGGCAGGTTGATGGGAGGGGCGATCGGTAAACAAGCGCGTGCCCAACGTTGCCGACCTGCCGCCGTTGCGGCAACATGAGGAGACATCCGACCGGCGGATTTGGTGCTGCCGTCGGCAAGCCGAGCGATTCCCAGGAGATTTAGCTGATGTCGACACCACGCTTTATGTACGTGGGCCCGAGGGCTGACGTGAAAATCGGGCCCTTGCCCGCATCTTGCCTTGCGGCAGCGATTTCGCAGGTCACCGCGTGAGCACCCAACAAACGATCGCTGCCACGCGCACCGAAGCCGGCCGCACCCTCCTCGGCGAACCGCGCATCCGCATCCAGGGCCTCGGCAAGCGCTATGGCGCGCTCGAAGTATTCCGCAACATCGATTTCGACGTGGGCGCGCGGGAAATCGTCGCCATCGTCGGCCCCTCGGGCTGCGGCAAGACGACCTTGCTGCGTTGCGTTGACGGGCTCATTCCGGTCGATGCCGGCGAGATTTGGGTCGGGCAGGAGCGCGTGACGGAGCCGACCGCCGGCGTCGCCATGGTCTTCCAGCACTTCGGGCTGTTCCCCTGGAAGACGGTGTTCGACAACGTGGCTTACGGACTGCGCATGGCGGGCGCACCGAAGGCCGAAATCGAGCGCAAGGTGCCCGAGTTCATCAAGCTCGTCGGCCTCTCCGGATTCGAGAAGGCGTTCCTGTATCAGATGTCGGGCGGCATGCAGCAGCGCTGCGGCCTGGCGCGCGCGCTCGCCGTCGAGCCCAACGTTCTGCTGATGGACGAGCCGTTTGCCGCTGTCGACGCGCAGACGCGCGAAATTCTCCAGTTCGAATTGCTGCGCATCTGGGAAGAGCGGCCGACGGCCATGATCTTCGTCACGCACTCGATCGAGGAGGCGGTCCTGCTCGGTCATCGTGTGATCGTGCTCAAAGGCAGGCCGTCGAGCATTCACGAGACGATCGATATCGATCTGCCGGAGCCGCGCACAAGGGCGACGCTGCGCGAGCCTCGCTTTGCTGAGTTGCGCGAGCGCGTCTGGAGCACGCTGATGCGCGAAGCGCGCGAGGCCGAATTCCACCTCGAGCGGTAGAACGACAGAAAAGCCAAATAGAAGAAGGGAGGATTCAATGTCCGGCAAAATCTCAAAACTTTTGATGGGTGCCGCCGTCGCAATGCTGATGGCCGCGGGGAGCGGCAGTCCCGCTGCCGCTCAAGGCAAGAAGCTCGTGCTCGCGCTGCCCGGCATTCCGCCGATCTTTTCGGTGATGATCGGCTATGTCGCCGAGAAGCAGGGCTTCTTCAAGAAATACAACGCCAACGTCGAAATCCGGCCCTTCGACAACGGCACGGCGGCCGCGCGCGCGGTGATCGCCGGCGACGTCGACATGTCGTGGTCGCCGACGCCGCCTGTCATCAACCAGATTTCCAACGCCGGCGTGCCGCTGGTCGCGATCTACGGCATGCCGAACCCCGATTGGGTGCTGGGGACGACCGACGAAGGCAAGACCTGCAAGGACGTCGTCGGTCAGGATGTCGGCGTCGATTCGATCAACGGCGCGCGCTCGATCGCGCTGCGCTCGATGCTGACCGGCTGCCCGGGCGTCAAGGTCAGCGATGTGAAGCAGGTGGCGCTCGGCTCGAGCTCCGGCACCGCGATGATCGCGGGACGCCTGCACTACGCGGTGCTGCATCTCGACGATCTCGCCGCGATCGAGAACCAGGGCAAGAAGCTCCACGTCCTGCTGGCGATGAAGAACACAAACCCGACCAGCCACTATCTGATGCTGGTCGTGCGCAAGGACAATCTCGCGAAAAACCGCGACGGGTTTGTGCGTGCACTGGCCGCCATGATCGACGCCGCGCATTTCATGAACGATCCGAAGAATGCCGACACCGTCGCGCAGATCGCGACCATCACCGGCCACAACAAGGACGTCTGCAAGGCGGCGCTCAAGCAGTTCCTAGCCATCGACTTCTGGGCACAGAAGGACGACGGCTTGCCGCGCAACAAGCTCGAGGCGACCGCCAAGGCGATGAAGAAGATCGGCGCGATCAAGCCTGACAAGCAGCCGGTGACCTTCGAGCAGCTTGTCGATCCGACGGTCTGGAAGGACGCCAACGCGATGGTGAAGTGACGCATTGGGAGAAGGCGCTGCGCTAGAGCCAATCTGTCATGCCCCGCGCAAGCGGGGCATCCAGTACTCCCGGCGAGAGCCAGGGACCGCAAAACTGGGGTTACTGGATCGCCCGCTTTCGCGGGCGATGACATCTAAGTAGCTGAAATGACAGTCGAGCGAGTCTAAGGTGCTCACCAACTACATCCGCCGCCAGACGCCGTTCTGGCTCAGCATTTTCGCCGGCATCGCGCTGTGGGAGATCGCCGGCCGCAACACCAGCGCGGCCTTCATGGTGCCGTTCTCGGAAACGCTGGTGCGGCTCTGGCAAGTCACGGTGCACGGCGATTTCATCGCGCAACTGATCGACTCGGGCCAGCTGTTCCTGACCGGTTTCGTGCTTGCGCTCGTGGTCGGGCTGCCGCTCGGCCTGCTGCTCGCGCGCGTGCGCGTGCTGCGGATCGGCATCGAGCCCTACATCATGATCATCTACGCCACGCCGCTGGTGGCGCTCATTCCCTTCATTCTGTCCATCATGGGCTTCGGCTTTGCGCCCAAGGTGCTGGTGGTTTTTCTGTTCGCGATCTTTCCGGTGATCTACAACACCGTCGAGGGCGCACGCAGCATCAAGCCGGAACTGATCGAGGTCGCGCAATCCTTCCGGTCCAGCGAATGGGCGCTCTGGCGCGAAGTGATGCTGCCTTACACCCTGCCCTATTCAATGACCGGCGTCCGCCAGGCGATCGGCCGCGCGCTGGTCGGCATGATCGCGGCGGAGTTTTTCCTGAGCTCCACCGGCGTCGGACAATTCATCATGGGCGCCTCGCAGAATTTCGACACCGCCGGCGTGTTCGCCTCGATTTTCGTGATCGGATTGATCGGCGTCGGGCTGATGCGGCTCGGGCTGAAAATGGAGCGCCACTTCGCGCGCTGGAGACAATAGGCGATGACGAACTCCAGCATCGGCGTCTCCGCTCCGGGCGTGCTTGCGGCGAAGCCCTCGCGCTGGGCCGGCCGCCTCACCGGCACGTTCATCCCGCGCGCGATCACGGGCATCGTTCTTTTGGTCGCCTGGGAAGTCGTGGTGCGGCTGTTTGCCCCGGCGTTTGTCGCAAAGCCGACGACGGTCGTGCTGGCGATCCCGCATGTCGTCACCGATCCCAGGTTTCTGACTGCGACCGGCGTCACGCTCGCCGCGGTGGCCGAAGGCCTCGTCGTCGCGCTGATTTTCGGCACGATCATCGGCCTGCTCATCGGCCGCAGCCCCGCTTTTGACCGCGCCATCCGCCATTACGTCAACGGCTTCTACGCCATGCCGATGATCATCGTGCTGCCGCTGTTCTCGCTGTGGTTCGGCTATTCGGGAGCGACCCGCATCGCCACGATCATTTTTGCCGCGATCTTCTCCATCATCGTCAATGTGTCCGACGGCGCGCGCGCGGTGCCGCGCGAGTTCCTGGAAGTGGCGCGCTCGTTTCGCTCGGACCGCCTGCGGATGCTCACGGAAATCGTGCTGCCGGCGTCGATGCCTTACCTTCTCGCCGGTGCGCGCCTTGCCGCCGGCCGCGCCCTGATCGGTGCGGTGGTCGCCGAATTCTTCCTCTCGGTCGGCGGGCTCGGCTACTACATCCTCTACAATTCGCGCTCCTATCACCACAGTGAAGCCTTTGTCGGCGTCGTGCTGCTCGCCGCCTTTGGCGTCGGCATCGATTTTCTGGTCAACTGGTCGACGCGCTATTTCATGCCCTGGTACCGCCGCGACGAGCAGACCAGCTGATCCCAACAATTCCGGCAAAAAGGAACTGCCCCATGTCATCCGATCCGAGGGTGAAAGCCGCCACGTCGCACTGGGCGGCACGCTTTGTCGCGAATGGCGTTGCGCTTGCCGATTTCGAAGATGTTACGCGCTCGCTCGAAACGTACGACGACTGGTGCAGGGCGTGGTCGGCGCGCGCGGCGCAGCACGAGCAAATCGGCCGCGAGGCGCTGGAGCGCAGGAAATTCCTGACCGCCGGCGAATGCCTCCAGCGCGCCGGCGTCTATTACCATTTCGCCGCGTTCCTGTTCGTGCATGACGTGCCGCAGATGAAGGTCGCGCACATGAAAGGCGTCGCCTGCCGGCAGGCCGCGCTGCCGCATCTGCGCCCACCGGGCGAACGCATCACGATTCCGTATCAAGGCAAAAATCTCGCCGGCATTCTGCGCAAACCCGCCGGCGCCGATAAGCCGCCGGTCATGGTGATGGCAGTCGGACTCGACTCCACCAAAGAAGAAACCGAAGCCTACGAGCGGCCGTTCCTCGATCGCGGCATCGCGACGCTCGTCTTCGAGGGCCCGGGCCAGGGCGAGGCGCAATACGATTTCGGCATCCGCGGCGACTACGAAGTGCCGGTCGGCGCGGTCATCGACTACATCGAAACGCGGCGCGATCTCGACACCGCGCGCATCGGCATGTGGGGCGTGAGCCTCGGCGGCTATTATGCGCCGCGGGCTGCCGCGCACGACAAGCGCGTCAAGGCATGCATCGCGCTCGGCGGCCCGTTCAATTTCGGGGCGGCCTGGGACGGCTTGCCCGATTTGACGCGCGAAGCCTTCCGCGTGCGCAGCCACTGCGAGACGCAGGACGAAGCGCGCAAGAATGCCTACACGCTGTCGCTTGAAGGCGTCGCCCAGAAGATCACCTGCCCCATCTTCATCGTGAACGGCCGCCATGACCGCATCGTGCCGGCAGCCGACGCCGAACGGCTGGCGCGCGAGGTGAAAGGCCCGGTCGAACTGATGATGATCGAGGACGGCAATCACATCGCCAACAACCGCGGCTATCGCTGGCGCTCGCAGAGCGCCGACTGGATGGCGGAGCAGCTGAGGTAAATTTATGCTGTCATGCCCGCGAAGGCGGGCATCCAGTAAACTCAAGCTTTCGCAAATTTAGTGTAGAGATCGTCCCAATTCGGATTGAACTCTTCAATCAATCTAACTTTCCAGGCCCTATTCCACTTCTTCATTTGCTTTTCCCGCGTAATAGCGGCTTCGATCTCGGAATGAACTTCAAAGTAAACCAGTTTTGCCACACCGTATTTTTTTGTGAAACCCTCGACGAGCTTTTCGCGATGTTCATAGACACGTCGGATGAGATCGTTCGTTACGCCAATGTAAAGCGTCCCGCCAATTTTACTGGCGAGGATGTAGACATAGTATTGTCGCGCAGCGCTCATTCACATCATGCGTCTGCGATTACTGGATGCCCGCCTTCGCGGGCATGACAGTCACGTCTTTTTCGGCAATGCCACGATCATGTCGAGCTCGACGCGCGCGCCGGGCGACGACAGCTGATTGATGCACACGGTCGTGCTCGCCGGCCGCCAGTCGCCAAAGTATTTGTTCATGGTCGCGTGCATTCTGTCGGCGTCGCGGAAGTCGGTGAGGTACTTCGTGATCTTCACCACGTCGCGCCAGGTCGCGCCTTTCATGTCAAGGATAGACTTGATCGACTCCATCGCGCGCCGGGTCTGTTCCTCGATCGCATGCGGCTGCACATGCTCCTCATCGACGTGCGGATGCTTGTGATAGAGCGGCGAGGCGGTTGCGCCCGAAATGAACATCAGGTCGCAGGCGCCGACGATATGGATCGCCGGCGCATAAGGCATTGTGTGCGCCTCTTCCGGCTTCGGATGCACGGCCTCGAGTTCGAAGCTTTTCTGCGGCTTGGCCATCACGGTCATGGTGGGCACTCCCTTCGTTCGCTGATTTCAGTCGATGCGCCAGTTGCCGAGCGAGGCGTCGATCGCGTCCTGCGCCTTGGTCACGATGATGCCGAGCGCGGCGAGCACGATCAGCACGGCGAAAACCTGCTCGGTTTCGAGAATCTGGCCGGCGAGATAAAGGCGTGCGCCGAGCCCAACCTTGCCCACCACCATCTCGGCGGCAACCACAAGAATGATCGAGACGCCGAGCCCGAGCCGGATGCCGGCAAAGATCGACGGAATGGCGCTCGGCAGCAGCACGCGGCGCATGATCTGCTGCGGCGTTGCGCCAAGGTCGCGCGCGGCGAGCACGAGGCCCGGGTCGCACTGGCTCACGCCCAGCACCGTGTTGATGACGATCGGGAAGATCGCGCCGAGAAAGCTGATCGACAGCATGAACGGCCCGCCGGTGCCGAGCCAGATGATCAGCAGCGGGATCAGCGTCACTTTCGGCAGCGGATAAAGCGCCGCGATGAACATGTCGGCGACCGCCTGAATCCGCCACGAGGTCGCGATCCACAGCCCGAGCAATGTGCCGGCGACGAGCGCAATCGCAAAGCCGGCGAAGATGCGCCACAGCGTGACGCCGAGATCGAGGGCAAGCCCGCCGCTGCTGAACATTGCAACCAGCGTCACCAGGATCTGCGACGGCCGCGGCAGATAAAGCGCCGATACGCCGGAAACGCGCGCCAGCAATTCCCACACCAGCAAAACCACAACGATCGAGCCCCATCCCAGCACGCGCCGGTTGTCGAACAGCGCGCGAACCGCGATGCCCGCCGGTTTCGCGGTCATCTTCTTCGCTGCTTCGCCGCTGCTCATGCCTCAGTGGTCCTCGCCGCCGACGACCATTGCCCGCATCACCTCGTCCCGCAGCAGCTCGTAGATGCGGTCGAACAGCGTGGAAAATCCCGGGTCGCGGGTGGTTGCAATGCTGCGCGGGCGCGGCAGATTCACGTCGATGCGGGCGGCAACGCGTCCCGGCCGCGCCGTCATCACCAGGATCGTGTCGGCCAGAAGAATCGCTTCTTCGATGGAATGGGTCACCAGGATGGCCGTTGTTCCGCTCGTTTCCACCAGACGCGCCAGTTGCTCCTGCAAGACAAGGCGAGTTTGCGCATCGAGCGCGCCGAACGGCTCGTCGAGCAGCAGCACTTCCGGCTCCATCACCAGCGCACGCGCGATGCCGACGCGCTGACGCATGCCGCCGGAAAGCTGGCGCGGATAGCGATCTTCAAATCCGGTGAGATCGACCGCGGCGATGGCGCGGCGCGCGCGCTCCTCGCGCTCGGCGCGCGGCACGCCGGCGAGATCGAGACCAAACGCGACGTTCTCGATGACGGTCAGCCACGGAAACAGGTTGAACGCCTGCCACACGGTGGACATCGCCGGCCGGCCTGTGCTTGCGCCGTTCGACGGCACGACAAAACGCAATCGCCCCTGCGTCGGGTCGAGAAAACCGCGCGCGATCTGCAACAAGGTGCTCTTGCCGCAGCCGCTCGGCCCGATCAGCGCGCTGACCTTGCCCGGCTCGAACCGGCAGGTCACCGCATCCAGGGCGACCGTCGGCGCACTCGAGGCTGGCGCGAAGGTCAGGCCGATATCGTCGAACTCAATCGCAACCGCGGGCATCCGGTCACCCGCGCTCAGGCGAACGGATTGCTCTTGCTCAGCCGCGCGTCGGCTTCGATTGCCGGCGAAAGATCGAAAAGCTGGTCCTTGCCGACCGTGGCGTTCACCAGCCTGATCTTGTTCCAGAACTTTCCCTGTGCGAGGCACGAGTCGACGTTCGGCATTCCTTTCTCGTCGAACCAGGTCCAGCGCGGGGCGGCCTTCACGATCAGCGGCGCCGGCACCTTGGTGGCGTCGGCGATGATCTTGACGACGTCTGGATCCTTGGCCGCCGCCGCCTTGTTGAACAGGCGGCCGGCGTAGGTGTGAAGCATGCAGAAGCGTATCGCCGCCGACTTGTTTTCTGACAGGAATTTGGACGACATCACCCAGCAGGCCAGCTGCGCATTGGGCTCGATGTCGGAGCCGGCGCCGATGATCTTGCCCACCTTGTTCTTCTCGGCGAGGAACGCGAGCGGCACCGGGATGTTCGCCGCGTCGGCCTGCCCGACGCCCATCAGCTTGATCATGTCCGGATAAGGCATGCCGCTCGACCAGTTGAGGTCATGGATCGGATCGAGTCCGGCCTTCTCGGCCGCGCGCCCGAACAAAAACTGATCGATGCTGCCCGGCGCCTGGATGGCGATCTTCTTGCCCTTGAGCAGCTTGGCCTTGTCGACGGAGGTATAGCCCGCCTCGATCATCTTGTTGCTGGCAACGATCGTCATCGAGCCGGAGCCCGGCTTCTCGATGCCGCGGTCGAGAATGAGCTTGTACGGCGCGCCCTTGGCGACGGCGTTGAACAGCCCGGCGTTGAGCGTCGATGCGGTCAGGTCGAGTTCGCCCGCAATCAGCGCCGGCATCGCCAGCGCGCCGTCGGCGAAATACTTCAGCTCGACGTCGAGATTGACCTTGTCGAAAAACTTCCTGGCTTCCGCAATGAAGATCGGGCCCGACGAAATGAGCCTGACCAGCCCGATGCGGATTTTGGTGCGCGGCTCCTGCGCGCGGGCGCGGCGCGGAAATGTGCTCGCCAGAGCGGCGGCGGCGCTTCCGCCCAGCACCGACCGGCGATCGAGTGATATCGTCATTGCTTCCTCCCGAAACACGTCGTTGTCGTTCTTGCAAGGAAGCGTAGCAACCCCGCCGATAGGCGGCAACGGCACCGCTCGCCGCATCGGGCATGGCCGACATGTGCTTGATTGCTTGGCGCGAAACGCTAACGTGCCGCGATGAGCGCAACGATGCCATTGCGCAATCTAGCCGCGAGTCTGGAATTCCGCTTGCCGAGGACGCAGCCTTTTGCCTGCCGCAGGAGAGTTTGAATGCCCGCGACCATTTTCGATTCCGCTGTATTCCGCGACATTTTTACGACCGAAACGATGCGAAACGTCTTCTCCGACGAAACGCGCGTGCAGAAATATCTCGATTTCGAGGCGGCCCTCGCACGCGCGCAAGCCCGGCTCGGCATCATTCCGAAGAACGCCGCCGCCGAGATCGTGCGCCATTGCGACGCGAAAAACATCGACATGGAAAAGCTCAAGACCGCGACCGAGAAAATCGGCTATCCGGTTCTTCCCGTCGTGCAGCAACTGGTCAAGCTCTGCAGGAACGGACTGGGCGAGTGGTGCCACTGGGGCGCGACGACGCAGGATGTCACCGACACGGCGACCATCCTGCAAATCCGCGACGCGCTCGATATCCTCGAAAACGAAATCGATGGCATCGCCGACGCGCTCGCCCGACTCGCGAAAAAATACCGCGACACGCCGATGGTCGGCCGCAGCAATCTGCAACAGGCCGTGCCGATCACCTTCGGCTACAAGATGGCGACCATGCTCGCGGCCTTCGAGCGGCACAGGCAGCGCCTGAAGGAACTGCGCGCGCGCGTGCTGGTCGGCGAATTCGGCGGCGCGGCCGGCACGCTGTCGTCGCTCGGCAGGGACGGGCTGAAGGTTCAGAAAGAGCTGATGAAGGAATTGAAACTCGGGCAGCCGGAAATTTCCTGGCATACCGTGCGCGACCGCATTGCGGAAGTCGGCTGCTTCCTCGGTCTCGTCACCGGCTCGTGCGGCAAGATCGCCTTCGACGTGAAGCTGATGATGCAGACGGAAGTCGAGGAAGTATACGAGCCGTTTCACGAGGGCCGCGGCTCGTCGTCGACCATGCCGCAAAAGCGCAATCCGATCTCCTGCGTCTACATCACCGCGCAGACCGCTGTCGTGAAGCAGCACGTCGCCGCGCTGCTCGAAGCGCAGATCGAGGACCACGAGCGCGCCACCGGCCCGTGGGAAATCGAATGGATCGTGCTGCCGGAGATCTTCCTGCTGGCCGCCGGCGCGCTGGCGCAGACGCGCTTCCTCGTCTCCGGCTTGCAGGTGAACGAAAAGAAGATGCTCGAGAACCTCGACATCACCAAAGGCCTGATCATGTCGGAAGCGGTGATGATGGGGCTTGGGCCGAAGATGGGACGCAACAAGGCGCACGACCACGTCTATGACCTCTGCCGCGAGGTGGTGAAAACAGGGCGCCCGCTGATCGATTTGCTGGCCGCAGACACGGAGATTCGCAAATACGCCGACCGCAAGGCGCTGGAGAAAATGGTCGATCCGGCGAACTATCTCGGCGTCGCGGGCGAAATGGTCGACCGCGTGCTGAAGCTGCGGAAGCAATGAAGTTGTCATGCCCCACGACCCGTCTTCGCCAAGGCTTCGACGGGCTAATGACCAGGCCCTCTGAAGCGTAAGCGAAGGAGGGAAGCGGGGCACCCAGTAATCGCAAAGGCCGATGGCGAATCGACACGTCTGGAATGCTGGATCACCCGCTTGCGCGGGTGATGACATCAAGCGGCTTTCGGCAGCGTGCGCCAGATCGCCAGCGCGACCAGAAAAGTGGCAATGCCGATCGCAAGAAAGAGCGCAGGCACGGTGACCCCGAGCTTTTGCAGGATCGCGACCGCGACCGTCCCGGCCGTCATGAATGCCGCGTTGAGCACGTTGACCGCCGCCACCGTCCGCGCCCGATAGTCCGCGCCCGCCCAGGCCTGCACCGCCGCGAACGCCGGCACGATGAACAATCCGCCTGCAACCGCGAGCCCGGCGAAGCCGATTGCGCAACGAATCCCCAATGGCGAGGAAAATACGATCGACGGCGGAAATGGCGCCGGCACAGACGCGATGCCCGATGTCGCCATTCCGATATCGAGCGCAAAGACAGCGATCAAAAGCGCGCCGGCGACCGTCGTTTTCAGCACAATCCGGCCACGCGCGATCAAAGCGGCGAGCGCGGAGCCTGTTCCGACGCCGATCGAAAACAGCGCGAGATAGATCGTGACGGTCTCCTCGTCGCCGCCGATCAAGCCTTTGATGAGTGTCGGCAACAGCGCCATCACCACAATGCCGACGAGCCAGAACCAGCTCGTCACCATCGCGCCCCACCACAGCCGCGGATCGGCGCGCAGGTGACGCAGCATGGCGGCAGTCGACGCCGCGATATTGGCAGTCACCGTCAGATGCGGCGCGCCCTCGCCGCTCGCCGGAATGAACAGGCTCGCCATCCAGCAGGCAAGCGCGAAGCTCATCACGAGCGCGGAAAATGCCAAGGCGTCGCCGCCATCCCTGGCGGCAAGGCCGCCCGTGATCGTGCCGGTCAGGATTGCGATGAATGTTGCGCCCTCGACCAGCGCATTGGCGCCCGGCAGCCGCTCGCGTGGGAGATGATCGGGCAGGATGCCGTACTTGATCGGTCCGAACAGCGCGGCGATGACACCGAAACCGGCGAGCGCGATGAACAGCACCGGCACGGAATGCAAAAGGAAACCAATCACCGCCACACCTGCAACGGCGATTTCGGCAAGCTTGAGCCGCTGCGCGACGCGCGCCTTGTCAAAGCGGTCGGCAAGCTCCCCGCCGAGCGCGGACACAAAGAAGTACGGCGCAATGAAGATGGCGCTGGCAAGCGTGATGAGGGCGCCGGCATCGGCGCCGCCCGGCCGAAACAGAATCAGGAACACCAGCGAGGTCTTCAGAAAATTGTCGTTGAAGGCCGAAAAGAACTGGCACCAGAACAGCGGCGCAAAGCGCGAAGACAACAGCAGCGGCGGCATGAACGCTCGATCCAAGGGGCGGCGCGTTGCACGATACAACAGTCCACGTTCGCTATGGCGCCCGTGAACAACTTTTGCGGAGATGGGCCGGCGTGCGGGCTGAAGCCCCGGTGAAAGCGAGTGGTGCCGGCGGAGGGACTTGAACCCCGACCACCCACTTACGAAGCGACCTTCCGCAATGTCCTGGCAACCTATGCGAAAATGCGAAACCGTAACCGCGTCCAAGCCAACCTGGTTTTCACCAGGTGTGCCGAGCGAGGCTTGAGCCACCTGTGCCGACATGCCGCACGACATGACCAAAGCGGTCAAATGGCAGCAATTTTCCGGCGTGAGTCGCAAAACAGACTCACGGAATTTGGTAGCGCTTAAGCCCAGATGGTGAGTACGCTGCCTCATCGGCGGATCTGGGCTGCGCCTTCAGGCGTCGCTGAGAGATCATTGTGCCCCGCTGGTATCAGGAAGCGCACCAATGCGGGATAGCGTTGCTCCGTCACATTTTGCCAAGGCAGCCAGCCGCGCCATTGGTTTGCATGAAGACGAAGACGGCTTCGAATTGCCTGCGCGGCTTTTCGAACAGGTGCCATTTGCCATCTATGTTTGTGACCGGGATGGTCTGGTTCTTCGTTTCAACCGCCGCGCTGCCGAGTTATGGGGACGGTCGCCTAAACTCCGCGATCCCAACGAACGGTTTTGCGGCTCGTACAAGATGTTCCGTCCCGATGGCCGCGTGCTCCCGCACCATGAATGTCCCATGGCCGATGTGCTGCGCACCGGCGTTCCCGTGCGACAGCAGGAAGTCCACATCGAGCGGCCGGATGGCACGCGCGGGATCGCGCTCGTTGACATCGAGGCCGTCAAGGATAGCGATGGAAACATCAGCGGCGCGGTCAACTGCTTTCAGGACATCACCGACCGCAAGCAAGCGGAAGAACGCGAAAAAAGGCTCGCGCTTGAGGTGGCCCATCGCTCGAAGAACCTGCTGGCCCTCGTGCAGGCGGCGGTACAACTCACTCAGGCCGACACGCTCGAAAATTTCAAGGCGGCGATCGAGGGGCGCCTCAAGGCGCTGTCAAATACCCATTCGCTACTCACCCAATCACGTTGGGTAGGAGTTGACCTGCACGGTATCGTCACAAGCGAACTTGCTCCCTATCGTGCAGCGCAAGCGCCGCGCGCGGAAATCAGCGGACCTCCGTTCGTGTTGACGCCAAAATCGGCACAGTCGATGGCCATGGTTCTGCACGAGCTGACGACCAATGCGGTCAAGCACGGGGCTTTGTCAGTTCCTTCCGGTCGGCTTCGCGTTGAATGGTCAGGTGGCGAGGAGGATATTGTGATCCGCTGGTCCGAGGCCGGCGGCCCGCCCGTCAAGGCGCCCAGTCATCAAGGCTTCGGCACACGATTGCTCGGCCCGGTTGTCCAAACCGAACTTGGGGGCAAATTACGGCTCGATTGGAATCCTGACGGATTTGCCTGTGAGATGGCTATTCCGATCACCCACGTCACGCACTCTTAGTGACGTCCTGACGCGCGGCCTTGACCTCTTACCCGTGCGGGCAACCGCGAAGAGGCGAAGGCGTCCAGGTGGCAGAACGGGGCTGGTGCCGGCGGAGGGATTTGAACCCCCGACCACCCGCTTACGAAGCGGATGCTCTACCGCTGAGCTACGCCGGCTGAAACCGCGCTCGTGATATCCGCGCGGGTCGCTCTTGGCAAGCAAGACGCCGCAGGCGTCGATTTTCGTCAGCGGAACAGCTGGCGCAGCCGCCGCCAGGGATCGGGCTGACCCGCGGGAATCGATAAGGGCTCGGGTTCGGGTGCAGACTCAGGACCCGGGTCGTCTGGCGCATGCACGAGCGGGATCACGGCTTCGACCGGCTTCGCGGCCGGCCGCGTTTCCGGCTTGACCGGGGAAGGAGGCGCCTTTGCAGCCTCATTGACAGGCGCTTCCTCTGCCTCGACGGCGGCCGGCGTAGCCTCCTCGATTGAAGGCGCCTGCGCCGGCGCGGCGGGCGCGGCGAGGTCGATAACAGGCCGCGTGAAGCCGATCTCGGCGAGCGGCACCTTCCATTGGAAGCCGTCGAGCCTGCCGCTCGGCGATACCGGCATCCAGTGTTCCGAAACGACGCCGTCCGCCGTCCATGCCGGATCGGGCGCGGCGCGCACCGCGCGCGCCGTCCATTCGCGCGCGCGGCCTTCGTCGCCGTGCTCGGTCTGCTCGATTTCGGCCATGAGCGCCGCGATGCGCTGCGTCGGCGCGGCGAGATACGGTGCGAGCGCCTCACGGGCCCGCGCAAACTCGTGCGCCTCGAGCGCCGCGCGCGCAATCGCCAGCGCGCCTTCGATGCCGCCCGGCTCCTTTGCGACAAGCTTCTGGATGCGCGCGAGACGATCGCGCGCCGAGGCACCGAAGCGAAGATTCGCATAGGTCTCGGCGATGTCCGGATGCGGGCTCGCCTTCCACGTCGTTTCAAGAATGCGCCCCGCCTTGCGCAGCTCGTTGCCTTCCGCGAGCAGCCGCCCGGCAAGCGCGGACGCCGGCACCAGATCGGGCGCGAGCTTGACCGCTTCCGCGACCAGCGACAGCGCGCCGGCGCGATCCTTGTCCGCGCGCGCCAGCGCTTCCGCCGTCAGCAGCACGGCGCGGTGGCGGCGATACGTCGCCTTGTCGAGCGCGGGCTTCATGTTGTCGAGCGCGCTCAGCGCGCCGGCCCAATCGGCGGCGGCGCAGCGATCGTCGAGCACCGCCTGCCCGGCCCAGCCGAGCGCCGGCTCGACCTTGACGGCTTCCTCGGCAAAGAGCCGCGCCGCGTTGGCGTCGGCACGCCGCTTCGCCTCGACATAGAGGCCGCGCAGGCCGAGGAGTTTCGTTTCGGGGCGGGCGACCATGGCCCGAAAGGCACGCTCGGCACCGGGGCGGTCGCCGGCCATCTGGGCCGATTGTGCCGACAGCAGCAGCGCCAGCGGCTCTTCCGGCGACAGACGATTGGCCTGGGCGGCGGACCGCTGCGCCAGCCGCGCGTCGCCCGCGCCGATGGCGATCAGGCCGCGGGTGACGGCGAGATATCCGCGCATGGCGCGGCGCTGCCGCATGAACAGCGAAACCTGATCGGGCGCGCGCGCGATCCCGCGCAGGATCGTCCACAGCAGCATGGCGGCGACGACGACAATCAGCACGCCGACAAGCGCGACCATCACCGAGGTTTCGATGCGGTAGCCCATCCAGGTGATGGCGACGTCGCCGGGCCGGTCGGCGAACCACACGACGCCGAGCGCGAGCAGGCCGACGACGAGCAGAAACCAGACGACGCGGATCATCGCCGCCTCACCGCTTGCCGAGCGCAGCAGCGGTGTCCGCCGCGAGCTTGCGCGCGGCATCGATCGCGGCTTGCCGCGCCTTCGCTTTCCTGATCCACGCTTCCGCCGGCGCCCGCGTGTCGGGCGAAAGCCTGGCGAGGTCGCCGAGCGCGCCGGCAACGTCGTTGCGCGACGCCTCGACCTCGACGCGCGTCAGGATATCGGCGGGCTTGTCGCCGGCCGGCGCATCGACCGGGCGCACGTGCACGAGATTGCGGGCATTGGCTTGCAGGC
>DASSRW010000224.1:0-19687 GCA_035701545.1 Pseudolabrys sp. | reverse complement strand
TGCCCTGAAAGCCGCCGAGGAACTGGCGAAGGACGGCATCGAGGCCGAGGTGATCGACCTGCGCACCCTGAAGCCGATGGACACCGACACCATCATCGCCTCGGTGCAGAAGACCGGCCGCGCCGTGACGGTGGAGGAAGGCTGGGCGCAATCCGGCGTCGGCGCCGAGATCGCGGCGCGTATCAGGGAAAAGGCGTTCGACTATCTCGACGCGCCGGTCGCGCGGGTGTCCGGCAAGGACGTGCCGATGCCGTACGCCGCCAATCTCGAGAAGCTCGCGCTGCCCTCGGTCGAGGAGATCGTCGAGGCGGCCAAGGCCGTGAGTTATCGGTGAAATGATGTCGACCGGCTTGCTTACTTGTCCCGGACGCGGCGCAGCACGAAGTGATGCGCCGCAGATCCGGGACCGTTCCGGGGTTTGGCGGTCCCGGTTCTGCGCAGCAGCGCACCCGGGACAAGAGCACTGAGATGCCCACCAACATCCTCATGCCGGCGCTGTCGCCCACGATGGAGAAAGGAAACCTCTCCAAGTGGCTGAAGAAGGAGGGCGACCCGATCAAGTCAGGCGACGTCATTGCCGAGATCGAGACCGACAAGGCGACGATGGAATACGAGGCGGTGGACGAGGGCACGCTTGCCAGGATCGTGGTGCCGGAAGGCACGCACGACGTGGCGGTGAATTCAGTGATCGCCGTGCTCGCGGGCGAAGGCGAGGACGTGAAAGCGGCGGCCGCAAGCGCGCAAGCTGCGCCGGCGCCTGCAAAGAAAGTCGAGGCCGCTCCCCACCCGGCGCCTACGGCGCCACCCTCCCCCAAAGGGGGAGGGATAAGCGCGCCCGCGGCACGGCCTCATCCCTCCCCGCAAGGCGGGGAGGGTGGCGCGGCGCAAGCCGCGCCGGGTGGGGCGCTTGCGCAGCTGGGCAACCGCATCTTTTCATCGCCGCTGGCGCGTCGGCTGGCGAAAGAAGCCGGCATCGACCTCCAGCGCGTGCAGGGCTCCGGACCGCACGGCCGCGTGATCGCACGCGACATCGAGGAGGCGAAGTCCGGCAAAGGATTGCGCGCCGCGCCGGCGGGAGCGCCGGGCGCGACGACAATCGTCCCGGCGATGTCGGATCAGCAGATACGCGCGCTCTACAAAGACGGTTCTTACGAGGTCGTGCCGCATGACAACATGCGCCGCACGATCGCGCAGCGGCTGACCGCCTCGATCCAGACCATTCCGCACTACTATCTCACGGTCGATTGCGATATCGGCAAGCTCGTCGCCGCGCGCGAGGAGATCAACGCCGCCGCGCCCAAGGACAAGGACGGGAAGCCGGCCTACAAGCTTTCCGTCAACGACTTCGTCATCAAGGCGCTGGCGCTTGCGCTGCAACGCATTCCCGATGCCAACGTGAGCTGGACCGAAGGCGGCATGCTCAAGCACAAGCATTCCGACGTCGGCGTCGCCGTGGCCATGCCGAACGGGCTGATCACGCCGATCATCCGCAACGCCGAAGCAAAATCCCTCTCGGCCATTTCCAACGAGATGCGCGATCTCGCCGCGCGTGCGCGCGCGCGCAAACTGAAGCCGCACGAATATCAGGGCGGCAGCACCGCGGTTTCCAATCTCGGCATGTACGGGATCAAGGACTTCACCGCCGTCATCAATCCGCCGCACGCGACCATCCTTGCCGTCGGCACCGGCGAGGAGCGCGCGGTGGTGCGCAACGGCCAGATCGTCGCCGCGCACATGATGAGCGTGACGCTGTCCTGCGATCACCGCGCGGTCGACGGCGCGCTCGGCGCTGAATTGATCGGCGCGTTCAAGGCGCTGATCGAAAATCCGGTGATGATGGTGGTGTAATACTTGCTAAGTGGCAGGGACTAACCGCTTTTTCCCTCTCCCCTTGTGGGAGAGGGTGGCGAGCGAAGCGAGCCGGGTGAGGGGAATGCGTCAGCGTGTAGCAAGGGGACAACGGTCCTTCGCCAAGACTCTCCGCGTAAAATCGACCGAGGCTGAGCAAAAGCTTTGGCACTTGCTTCGCTCACGGCGCCTGATGCGCGCCAAATTTCGGCGGCAAGTTCCGATCGGCGCATGGATCGTTGATTTTGTCTCCTTTCGCCTTCATTTGATCATCGAGGCCGATGGTAGCCAGCACGTCGAAAACGCGCGCGATAAATCGCGCGACGAGGATCTTGCGCGACGCGGGTTCCGGGTCTTGCGGTTTTGGAATAATGATATTTTGGCGAGAACCGGCGCGGTGGCAGAACGGATCGCCGAAGCGATTGAAAATTCCCCCTCACCCGGCTTCGCGCCAGACGGCGCTCAGCCACCCTCTCCCACAAGGGGAGAGGGAAAGAAGGCAAGCGTGAATGGCTGACACTTCCTTTGACATTCTCATCATCGGCTCCGGTCCGGCCGGCTACGTTGCCGCCATCCGCGCGGCGCAGCTCGGCTTCAGGACGGCGATCGTCGAGCGCGATTATCTCGGCGGCATCTGCCTGAACTGGGGCTGCATCCCGACCAAGGCGCTGCTGCGGTCCGCGGAGATCTATCACTACCTGCAGCATGCGAAGGATTATGGGCTCTCTGCCGGAACGGTGAGCTATGACGCCGGCGCTGTGGTGAAACGCTCGCGCGCCGTATCCAAGCGGCTCAACGACGGCGTCGGTTTCCTGATGAAGAAGAACAAGGTTTCGGTGATCTGGGGCGAAGCTTTTATCGATGCGCCCGGCAAGGTCACCGTCAAGGCGTCGAAGACGGAAGGGCCGAAAGGCGCACTCGGCGCCGGACAATATCAGGCCAGGCACATCATTGTGGCAACCGGAGCGCGCCCGCGCGTGCTGCCCGGCATCGAACCGGACAAGAAACTGGTGTGGACCTATTTCGAGGCGATGGTGCCGCCGAGTCTTCCGAAATCGCTGCTGGTGATCGGCTCGGGCGCGATCGGCGTCGAGTTCGCCTCTTTCTTCCGCACCTTCGGGACCGATGTCACGCTCGTCGAAGTGCTGCCGCAGATTTTGCCGGCCGAGGACCAGGAGATTCAGGCGTTCGCGCGCAAGAGCTTCGAGAAGCAGGGCATCAAGATTCTGACCAGTGCGAAGGTGACGAAGCTCGACAAGAAACCCGACAGCGTCACCGCAACAATCGAGGCCGACGGCAAGACGCAGACACTCACGGTTGACCGCGTCATTTCCGCCGTCGGCGTCACCGGCAATATCGAGAACCTCGGCCTGGAAAAGCTCGGCGTGAAAACCGAACGCGGCATCATCGCCGTCGACAAATACAACAAGACCAACGTGCCCGGCATCTACGCCATCGGCGACGTCTCCGGCCCGCCGATGCTCGCCCACAAGGGCGAGCACGAAGGCGTCCTCTGCGTCGAGGCGATCAAGGGGCTCAATCCGCACCCGATGAACAGACAGATGATCCCGGGCTGCACCTATTGCTCGCCGCAGATCGCCTCCGTCGGCCTCACCGAACAGGCGGCGAAAGAGAAAAAGCTCGACATTCGCGTCGGCCGCTTTCCCTTCGTCGGCAACGGCAAGGCGATTGCGCTCGGCGAGGACCAGGGCCTCGTGAAGGTCATCTTCGACAAGAAGACGGGTCAACTTCTTGGTGCGCACATGATTGGTGCCGAAGTCACCGAGCTCATTCAGGGCTACGTTGTTGCCATGAATCTCGAAACGACTGAGGAAGAATTGATGCACACCATCTTCCCGCACCCGACGCTTTCGGAGATGATGAAGGAAGCGGTGCTCGACGCCTACGGGCGCGTGTTGAATATGTGATTCCCGCCGTCATCCCGAGGCGCGAGCCGCAAGGCGGCAAGCCTCGAAGGATGACGGCGCCACCACGGGCCGATCATCCTTCGAGGGCCGCTTCGCGGCCACCTCAGGATGACGGACAAAGGGTACGAGGACAAAAATGGGCGTCATCGCATGGATCGTCGTAGGTCTTATCGCCGGCTGGCTCGCGCATGTCATCCTGGGCGGGCGCGGCGGTATTTTCGTCAATCTCGCCGTTGGCCTGGTCGGCGCCATCGTCGGCGGCTGGCTGTTCGAGGCCCTTCGCGTGATGCCGGCCCCGGGCTTTGTCGGCGAGCTGATTACAGCCACCATCGGCGCCATTATCTTCCTGTTCCTCTGGCGGGCCATTCGCAGAGCGTAGTTTTCTCTGCTTGTCATGGCCGGGCTTGTCCCGGCCATTCCGATTCATATGGGCAAGGATTCCTGCCCTCATAAGCGGGATGCGCGGGACAAGCCCGCGCATGACAACGGACACTGACTTGGCCTTGCGGCTCAACCGCCACGCTCGTAAGTATCACCCATGGCCGTCGTTTTCGATCTCACGCAGCGCCCGCGCCACCCGGAAAAGGCGCACCGGCCGGATTCGCCGTTGCAAAAGAAGCCGGACTGGATTCGCGTGAAAGCGCCGGTTTCGCGCGGCTATTTCGAGACGCAGGCGATCATGCGCGCGAACGGGCTGCATACCGTCTGCGAGGAGGCGGGCTGCCCGAACATCGGCGAATGCTGGGAGAAGAAGCACGCCACCTTCATGATCATGGGCGACACGTGCACGCGCGCCTGCGCCTTCTGCAACGTGAAGACCGGATTGCCGGGCGCGCTCGATCCGCACGAGCCTGCGCATGTGGCGGAAGCGACCGCCAAGCTCGGCCTTTCACACATCGTCGTCACCTCGGTCGACCGCGACGATCTGGCTGACGGCGGCGCGCAGCATTTCGCCGATACGATCCGCGCCATCCGTGCCGCATGTCCGACGACCACCATCGAAGTGCTGACGCCGGATTTCCTGCGCAAGGACGGCGCGCTGGAGAAGGTGGTCGAAGCGCGACCGGATGTGTTCAATCACAATCTTGAAACGGTGCCGTCGCTTTATCTCACCGTGCGTCCGGGCGCGCGCTATTTCCATTCGCTGCGGTTATTGCAGCGCGTCAAGGAACTCGATCCGGCGATGTTCACCAAATCCGGCATCATGGTCGGTCTGGGTGAAGAGCGGAACGAAGTGCTCCAGGTGATGGACGATCTGCGTTCGGCGAACGTCGATTTTCTGACCGTCGGGCAATACCTCCAGCCGACCCGCAAGCACCATGAGGTCGTGCGCTTCGTTCCGCCGGACGAGTTCAACGGATTGGAAACCGTCGCTTACGCCAAGGGCTTCCTGATGGTTTCCGCGTCGCCGCTTACGCGTTCCTCGCATCACGCCGGCGACGATTTCGCGCGGCTCAAGGCGGCGCGGGCCAATGCCGCGGTCGTTCCGGGGCGCGGGCGTTAGCCCGCGAAGCCGGAATCCAGTACCACACTCGGAGTTTACATCTGGATTGCGGGTTCGGCGCTGACGCGCCGTCCCGGAATGACGGACAGGGTCGAGCGCTCATGCCTCAATTCTCAACGAGACGCCATGTGCATCACCGCGCCGCCCAGATGTTCGAACTCGTCGCCGATGTCGAAAAATATCCTCAATTCGTCCCCTTGTGCAGCGCACTCAAAGTGAAGAGCCGCGTGACCAACGACAACGGGACCGAAACCATCGTCGCGGACATGACCGTTGCCTACAAGCTGATCCGCGAGACGTTCACCAGCCGGGTGACGCTCGACCGGCCCGGCATGAAGATCCAGGTGGAGTATCTGAGCGGGCCGTTCAGCCGCATGCAGAACCGGTGGGTCTTTCGCGATGCCGGCAATGGCGGCTGCGATGTGGAATTTTTTATCGACTACGAATTCAGGAGCCGGATGCTCGCGATGCTCATGGGCGCCATGTTTGACGCCGCGTTCCGCCGGTTCTCCGCAGCATTTGAGAAACGGGCCGACGAGATTTACGGCCGGCGGCGCGCATAGAACGCCTGAACTGGGCTGATCCCGAACAAAGCTAACGGCGCGGGCCGCTCTGTTGTTCCGCGGCGTCTGCCGAAAAGATTCATGGCCGCCGACACAAGATCGCCAAACGATCGCGTGACGTTTTGCGTTGGAAAAACAGGCGGCTTTTTCAAGACCTAAAGAGGAGCGTCTCAATGTGCGATTATAGTCTGCATGCCGGCGTCGCGACCCGCCCCGCCAAAGTGGGCGACAAGCTCGTATCGAAGAGATTTCCCAATTCGATCACGCGCGGGTTCGGCGATGTCGGAGAACCGCAGGTAGCGGTTTGCCTGCGCCCGGGCACCGAGCTTGCGTTCGAGCACGATGTTGAAATCGACTATGGCTTCGGCCGGCTGCTGGCGCGATTCGGAATCGGAAAGATTCCGCAGAGAGTGGCGCGTTTTCGTCAGATCAATCTGGATCGCTACGACACGCATCACGATGCGCTGGAATTCCCGAACGGGCGCGTGGTGCTCGTGACCAGGCTGTGCGAAGGCCTGCGCGCGACGGTGCTGCAGCTTCCCGCCGGCGTGCACGAGAAGCATGACGGTCATGCGGCCCATGCGGGGACGACTTCCCGGCGGCAACCGCTGTCCGCCTAGCCTTCCCCCTCGGCCGGAGGATGCGGCTCTTCCTTCTCGGCGAGTTCGCGCAACATCAGCAGGGCTTCCAGCGCGGATCTTTCGCGCACATGCGGGCGGCCGATGTCGCCATAGCGGCGTTCGCGCGCGATCAGGCGGCCGCTGCGCGAATACGCGGCCAAAAAGACGAGGCCGACGGGTTTGCCCGGCACCGCTCCGGCAGGGCCGGCAATGCCTGTAATCGACACGGCGAGATTGACGGAGGCGTGGGCGACCGCGCCTTTGGCCATCGCCTCGGCGCACTCGGCGCTGACCGCGCCATAGGTGTCGATCAGCGTCGGCGGCACGCCGAGCATCTGCTGCTTCGCCTCGTTGCTGTAGGTGACGAAACCGCGATCGACGACAAAGGACGAGCCCGGGATCTCGGTGAGCGTCGCGGCGACCAGCCCGCCGGTGCATGATTCCGCGGTCGCGAGCGTCAGCTTTTTGCGTTGACACGCATTGAGCACCGCACGCGCGGCGGCGGAAAGTTCGCTCTCAGGCATTGCTGTCCCACGGCAGGCGAACGGTTGCGGTTGCATAGGCGACGATGCCTTCGCCGCGCCCGATGAAGCCGAGCTTCTCGCTGGTCGTGGCCTTCACCGCGACGCGGGAGATGTCGATGCCGGCAAGTTGCGCGATGCGCGCGCGCATCGCGTCGCGATGCGGACCGATGCGCGGACCCTCGCAGACCAGGTTGATGTCGATGTGCGCGATGCGGCCGCCGCGCGCCTTGAGCCGGCCGATGGCAAAATCCATGAACTTGTCCGACGAGGCGCCGCGCCATTGCGGATCGCTGGGCGGAAAGTGCACGCCGATGTCGCCATCCGCCAGCGCGCCAAGGATTGCATCTACCAGCGCGTGCAGCGCCACGTCCGCGTCGGAATGGCCGGTGAGCGCCCGATCGTGCGCGATGCGCACGCCGCCGAGCGTGACGTGGTCGCCGGGCGCGAAGGAATGCACGTCGATGCCCGTGCCGGTGCGCACGTCGCCGAGCGTTGCGAACTGGGCGGCCTCTGCGCGCATGAAATCGTCCGGATCGGTGAACTTGATGTTGCCGCGCTCGCCCGGAAACGCGCTGACCGCAAGTCCGGCCCATTCGGCGAGCGCCGCATCGTCGGTGAAATCGTTGCGGCCTTCGGCTGCCGCGCGTCGGTGCGCCTTCAGCAGCGCGGCGAAGCCGAAGGCTTGCGGCGTCTGCGCGACCCGCAGCGCGGCGCGATCGAGCGTGCCGGTGACGCGCGCATTCGCGTCCACCGTTTTGACCGTGTCGGAAACGGGGAGGGTGGGGATCGCCGCGCCAAATTTGGCCGCCGCCTCGATGGCGCGCGAGACAAGCGCGGCGGAGGCGAACGGCCGCGCCGCGTCGTGGATCAGCACGATCTCGGGCTCGTGCCCCGCCAGGGCTTCCAGGCCGGCCCGCACCGAAGCCTGCCGGCTGGCGCCGCCGAAGACGGGCGGCAGGACCTCGAGGCCGGCCGCCGTACAGCGAAAATGCTCGGCATCGTCCGGATGAATAACGGGCTGAACAGCGCCGACGTCCGGATGTTCTACGAGCATGACGAGGCTGTGCCGCAGCATCGGCGTCCCGCCGACCGGCCGGAATTGCTTGGGGACATCGCCGCCTGCGCGCACGCCGCGCCCGGCCGCCACCACGACTGCTGCAACGCCTGCCATGCCCCTCGATTCCTGCCGTATTTCGGTATCTTAGCCGGACGTCCACGCTTTAGCCCGTTCGCTTGAGCACGCCAAATCCACAATGCGCTCGCAGCCCGACGGCATCAGATTTTGCGCCGCAACACTTGTTCTGATCGCGGGGATTGTCTAAAGTGTGGGCACATACTCTCTTCGCCTAATTTATAGGCAAAGCGGCGGATGCCTGAAGTGCCTGTATTTACGGACCTTTCTTTGCGCGTCGGCGCCGTCGTGCTGCCGAACCGGGTCTTCTTGGCCCCAATGTCCGGAATAACCGATGCGCCGTTTCGCCGGCTGGCTGAGCGGCTCGGTGCCGGCCTGGTCGTCTCCGAAATGACCGCCAGCGCGGCCCTCGTGGAAGGCCAGCGCGAGGCCCGCCAGCGCAGCGAGGGCGAGGGCGTCGCAATCCACGTCGTGCAGCTCGCCGGCTGCGAAGCGCGCTGGATGGCGGAAGGCGCGCGCATCGCGGAAGCCGAAGGCGCCGACATCATCGACATCAACATGGGCTGTCCATCCCGCCAGGTCACCAACGGCGCCGCCGGGTCGGCGCTCATGCGCGATCTCGATCATGCGCTCGGCCTGATCGAGGCGACGGTCTGCGCCGTGCGCGTGCCTGTCACGCTGAAAATGCGTCTCGGCTGGGATGCAGACTCAATCAACGCGCCCGAACTGGCGCGCCGCGCGGAAGCGGCCGGCGTCCAGATCATCACCGTGCACGGCCGCACGCGCTGCCAGTTCTACGGCGGCAGCGCCGATTGGACCGCCATCCGCGCGGTGAAGGAGAACATTTCGGTTCCCGTCGTCGTCAACGGCGACATCTGTTCTTTCGAGGATGCGGCCGCCGCGCTTCAGGCCTCGGGGGCCGATGCCGTGATGGTCGGGCGCGCCGCGCAAGGCCGCCCGTGGTTTCCGGGCCAGCTCGCGCGACAACTCGCCACCGGCAATGGCGAAACCGTCCCGCCGCTCGACCAGCAATTCGCGCTGATCGCCGCGCTCTATGAGGAGATGCTCGCGCATCACGGCATGCGCATCGGTCCGCGTCATGCGCGCAAGCATCTTGGCTGGGCGCTCGACACGGCGGCCGCCACGGCGCGCGTTCCGGACACGCTGCTGAAAGAACATCGCGCGCGGGTTCTGACCGCGGACGAGCCGCCGCATACGCGCCGCTATCTCGCCGATGCCTTTGACGCCTTTGCGTGGAGGGCCGCCGCATGAGCATCGTCGAAGCCGCTTCGGCCTTGCCTCCGGCCGCATCGGATGCCGTGCTGCACGCGCTGCCGCACCCGGTGATCACCGTCGCGGCCGACGGCCGAATCGCCGAGGCGAATGTCGCCGCCGAGCAGTTCTTCCAGGCTTCGGCCTCGATGCTGCGGCGGCACATGCTGCGCGATCTCGTGCCGTTCGGCTCTCCCTTGCTGACCTTGATCGAGCAGGTGCGGCAACGCGGCGCGGCGGTGAACGAATACAAGGTCGACCTTGCGACGCCGCGAAACCCGGGCGAGCGGCTGGTCGACCTGCACGTTGCGCCGCTGCCGGAATATCCCAGGCACGTCGTGGTGATGCTGCAGGAGCGCACGATTGCCGACAAAATGGACCGGCAGCTCACGCATCGCGGCGCGGCGCGCTCGCTGATCGCGCTCGCCGCGATGCTCGCGCACGAGATCAAGAACCCGCTGTCCGGCATCCGGGGGGCGGCGCAACTGCTCGAACAATCGGCAGCCGACGACGATCGGCCGCTCACCAAGCTCATTTGCGACGAAACCGACCGCATCGTGAAGCTGGTCGACCGCATGGAAGTGTTCGCCGACGAGCGCCCGGTCGAGCGCACGCCGGTCAACATCCATGTGGTGCTCGATCACGTGAAGCGGCTGGCGCAATCGGGCTTCGGCCGCCACATCAAGTTCAGCGAGGACTACGATCCCTCGCTGCCGCCTGTTTACGCCAACCGCGATCATCTCGTTCAGGTGTTCCTCAATCTGGTGAAGAACGCCTGCGAAGCCATCGGGGAAAACGCGTCCGACGGCGAGATCCAGTTGACCACCGCGTTTCGCCCCGGCGTGCGCCTTGCCGCTCCGGGCAGCAAGGCGCGCGTGTCTCTCCCGCTCGAATTCTGCGTGAGAGACAACGGGGCAGGGGTGCCCGAAGACCTGATGCCGCATTTGTTCGATCCGTTCGTCACGACGAAGCCGAGCGGAAGCGGCCTCGGCCTCGCGCTGGTCTCCAAGATCGTGGGCGACCACGGCGGCATCATCGAATGCGAGTCGCAGCCCAAGCGCACGATCTTCCGCGTGCTGATGCCGATCTACAGCGGCGACGGCGAAGCCGCAGGCGCGCCGCGCACGCAGAGCCCGTGAGGACAACGATGCCGACCGGAAGCATTTTGGTTGCAGACGACGACGCCGCCATCCGCACCGTGCTCAACCAGGCCCTTTCGCGCGCCGGCTACGAGGTGCGCTCGACCAGCAACGCGGCGACGCTCTGGCGCTGGATCAGCCAGGGTGACGGCGACCTCGTCATCACCGACGTGGTGATGCCGGACGAGAACGCGTTCGATCTCATCCCGCGCATCCGCAAGGCGCGCACCGACCTGCCCATCGTCATCATGAGCGCTCAGAACACGTTCATGACGGCGATCCGCGCCTCCGAGCTTGGCGCCTACGAATATCTGCCCAAGCCCTTCGACCTGAAGGAGCTGATCGCGATCGTCGGGCGCGCCCTCTCGCAGCCGAAGGAGCGGCGGCCGAACGCGCTGAAGAACGACGAGATGGACGGCATTCCGCTGGTCGGCCGCTCGCCGGCGATGCAGGAAATCTATCGGGTGCTGGCGCGCCTGATGCAGACCGATCTCACGGTGATGATTTCCGGCGAGTCCGGCACCGGCAAGGAGCTCGTGGCGCGCGCGCTGCACGATTACGGCAAGCGGCGCTCCGGTCCCTTCGTCGCCGTCAACATGGCCGCGATCCCGCGCGACCTCATCGAGTCGGAATTGTTCGGTCACGAGAAGGGCGCCTTCACCGGCGCCAACGCGCGCAGCTCCGGCCGCTTCGAGCAGGCGGAAGGCGGAACGCTGTTTCTTGACGAGATCGGCGACATGCCGATGGAGGCGCAGACGCGGCTGCTGCGCGTGCTGCAACAGGGCGAATACACCACCGTCGGCGGCCGCACCGCCATCAGGACGGACGTGCGCATCGTCGCCGCCACCAACAAGGATTTGCGTCTGCTGATCCAGCAGGGCTTGTTCCGCGAGGATTTGTTCTTCCGCCTCAACGTCGTGCCGCTGCGGCTTCCGCCGCTGCGCGAACGCGCGGAGGACATTCCCGACCTGATCCGGCACTTCTTTGCGCAGATCGCGCGCGAAGGCCTGCCGGCCAAGCAGATCGACGCCGCCGGGCTCGAGCGGCTCAAGCGGCACCGCTGGCCCGGCAACGTGCGCGAACTGGAAAATCTCGCGCGCCGGCTGGCGGCGCTTTATCCGCAGGACGTCATCACGGCCGCTGTGCTGGAGAACGAGCTTGCCGAGCCGGTGCTCGCTGCGCTCAAGGAGGACGGGAAACCCGAGGAGCGGCTGAGCGCGGCGGTCGAGCGCCACCTCAGCGCCTATTTCGCCGGGTTCGACGACGGCCTGCCGCCGGCGGGCCTCTATCACCGGATCTTGCGCGAGGTGGAATACCCGCTGCTTACCGCCGCCCTGACAGCCACGCGGGGCAATCAAATCCGCGCCGCCGACCTTTTGGGGGTCAACCGGAACACGCTGCGCAAGAAAATTCGCGATCTCGACATTCAGGTCTATCGCGGCCACTAAAACGCTCTTTGTCGCGATCCTGCGGCTTTTATGCCGCGGTATTGTCTCAATTCAGCAACATTGTTGTATAAAAGCATCAGCCGAAGCGCCAAACTGACGTGCTTTTGGCCGCATGTGATTGCGCGGGGTCAGGCCCCGTTCGCAGGGGGGACATGGCCATCGACCAAGCCGTAACAGCAGAAACCGGGCTGGCCGGCACCGGAACCCGGGGCGGCGACGGCCGGGCCTTGGGCCTGATCGCCGTCGGGCTCGCGCTGCTTTCGGCCTTTGTGACGTTCATCGTCCTGGCCGATTTCACCCCGATCGCGCCGACGCACTACGTCGTCGTCACGCTGCTGCTGACCAACGCGGCGACCGGCCTGCTGCTGCTTGCGGTCATCGGACGCGAAGTGTGGCAGGTCGTGCAGGCCCGGCGCGTCGGCAAGGCGGGCGCGCGGCTGCACGTGCGCATCGTCGGCCTGTTTTCGTTGATTGCGGCGGCGCCGGCGATCCTCGTTGCGATCGTTGCCAGCGTGACGCTCGATCGCGGCCTCGACCGGCTGTTCTCCACCCGCACGCGCGCCGCGCTGCAGAACTCGCTCATCGTCGCGGAAGCCTATTTGCGCGACCACGCGCAGATCGTGCGCTCGGACATCATGGTCATGGCCTACGACATGGCCGCGAACAGAGCCGTGTTTGACGCCGATCACGAAAAGCTGCGTCAGTTCCTGACGTTTCAGGCATCCGTGCGCGGCCTCGCCACCGCGATCGTTCTCGACAAGAATCTTGCCGTGATCGAGCGCGCCACGCTGCCGAGCAGCCAGACCTTTGCGATTCCGCCGAAGGAGGCGCTGGCGGCGATTGGCGAAAAAGAGCCGCAAATCGTTCTTCTGCCGGACGTCAACTATGTCGCGGCCGCGGTGAAGCTGCACGGGTACGACGACTATTATCTCTACGTCGCCCGCTTGCTCGATCCGCAGGTGGTGCCGGAATTGCAGGCGACCAAGGAAAGCGTCCGCGAATACGTCGCAATCGAATCGCGCCGCCTCGGCATCCAGGTCGCGTTCGCATTGATGTACACGGTGATCGCGCTGATCGTGATGCTTTCCGCGGTCTGGATCGGGCTGAATTTCGCCAATCGGCTGGTCGCGCCGATCCGGCGCCTGATCGGCGCGGCAAACGTCGTGTCGACCGGAAATCTTTACGTGCGCGTTCCGGTGCGGCAGTCGGAAGGCGATCTCGCGCATCTCGGCGAAACCTTCAACCGCATGACGCAGGAACTGCGCACGCAGCGCGACGACATCGTTCGCGCCCGCGACGTGATCGACAGCCGCCGCCGTTTCACCGAAGCGGTCCTTGCCGGCGCCAGCGCCGGCGTCATCGGCGTCGACAGCAACGGTTGCGTGAGCATCCTCAACCGCTCCGCGGAACGGCTGATCGGGCACAACGAGCAGGACGCGCTCGGCAAGCCCGTCATTGACGTTTTGCCGGAACTCGCAACGGTCATGACCGAGGCGACCTCGGGCGGGCAGCGGCTCACGCAAGGCCAGATCACGATCACGCGCAACAACCGCGAGCGCAATTTGTCCGTGCGCGTGACGAGCGAGCAATCCGGCGAGTCTGACCACGGCTATGTCGTCACCCTCGACGATATCACCGAACTGGTCGCCGCCCAGCGAACCTCCGCCTGGGCCGATGTCGCCCGCCGCATCGCGCATGAGATCAAAAATCCGCTGACGCCCATCCAGCTCTCGGCGGAACGGCTGCGGCGGAAATACGGAAAGATGATCGGCGAGGACCGCACGATTTTCGATCAATGCACCGATACGATCGTGCGTCAGGTCGACGACATCAAGCGCATGGTGGACGAGTTCTCGCGCTTCGCGCGCATGCCGAAGCCGGTGATCGAGGCCGATGACGTAGCCGACACGGTGCGTCAGGCAGCCTTCCTGATGCGGGTCGGCAATGCCGGCATTGATATCGAGGTCGACGTTGCCGAAGACCCGATGCCGGCGCGCTTCGACCGCCGGCTGATCTCGCAGGCGCTCACCAACATCATCAAGAACGCGACGGAGGCGATTGCCGCCGTTCCACCGGCCAACCTGGAGAAAGGCCGGATTCGCGTCTCCGCCGCGCGCGACGGCGACGACGTCGTCATCGACGTTGTGGACAACGGCGTCGGCCTGCCCCGGGAAAACCGCAGCCGGCTGCTCGAGCCTTACGTGACGACGCGAGAAAAAGGCACCGGCCTTGGTCTCGCCATTGTCGGCCGTATCGTCGAGGAGCACGGGGGAGTTATCGAACTCGGCGATGCGGCGGATCGCATTCCGGGCCAGCGCGGCGCCTGGCTGCGTATACGGTTTGCCGCCAATCCGGCGGGCACGCCGACGTCCGAATCAACCGCAACGACCATCAAGACGTAACGAGTCACAGTCATGACGGCCGAGATTCTGATCGTTGACGATGAAGCCGATATCCGCGACCTGGTCGCGGGAATTCTGGAAGACGAGGGCTATAACGCCCGCACCGCGCGCAACAGCGAGGATGCGTTGACCGCGATCGCGTCGAAGCGGCCGCACCTCGTTTTTCTCGATATCTGGCTGCAAGGCAGCCGGCTCGACGGCTTGCAGCTGCTCGACGCCATCAAGCAGGAGCACCCGGACCTTCCGGTGGTCATGATCTCCGGCCACGGCAACATCGAAACCGCCGTCGCCGCCATCAAGCACGGCGCCTACGACTTCATCGAAAAGCCGTTCAAGGCCGACCGGCTTGTGCTGGTCGCGGACCGGGCGCTCGAGACATGGCGGCTGCGGCGCGAAGTGAAGCAACTCAAGCAATCCGCGCCGGCACAGCCGACTATCGTCGGCCATTCCGCTGCGATCGGCCAGTTGCGGCAGACGATCGAGAAGGTGGCGCCGACCAACAGCCGGATTCTCATCGTCGGCCCCTCGGGCGGCGGCAAGGAGCTGACGGCCCGAACCCTTCATCAATCGTCCGCCCGCGCAGCCGGGCCGTTCATCGTGATCAATGCCGCCGCCATCACGCCGGAGCGGATGGAAAGCGAGCTGTTCGGCGTCGATCACTCGAACGGGGCCGGCGAGCGCAAGACCGGCGCCCTCGAGGAAGCCAACGGCGGCACGCTCTTCATCGACGATATCGCCGACCTGCCGCGGGAAACGCAAAACAAGATATTGCGCGTTCTGGTCGATCAGACCTTTCAGCGCGTTGGTGGCACCAGCAAGGTCGCCGTTGACGTCCGCATCGTGTCCTCGACGGCGCGCAATCTCGAAACGGAAATCGCGGAAGGCCGATTCCGCGAGGATTTGTATCACCGGTTGTCGGTGGTCCCCATCCGGGTACCGCCGCTTGCCGAGCGGCGCGAGGACATACCCGATCTTGTCGACTACTTCATGGAGCAGATTTCGCGCGCGACCGGCTTGCCCAAGCGCAAGATCGGCGACGACGCGATGGCCGTGCTGCAATCGCACGATTGGCCGGGCAACGTGCGGCAGCTCAGAAACAACGTCGAGCGATTGATGATTCTCGCCGGCGGCGACCCCGATCTCGTGCTCGACGCCAGCATGTTGCCCCCGGACGTGGGTTCGATGGTGCCCAACATGCCGAACGGCAACGGTGGCGAGCACCTGATGGGCCTGCCGCTGCGCGATGCGCGCGAGGTGTTCGAGCGCGAATACCTGGTCGCGCAGATCAGCCGCTTCGGCGGCAACATCTCGCGCACCGCCGAATTCGTCGGCATGGAGCGCTCGGCCCTGCATCGCAAGCTGAAGGCCCTGGGAATAAGCTAGGACATATCCATGTCGCGCATCGCCTACGTCGACGGCCGCTATCTTCCGCATGCGCGCGCGAAAGTGTCGGTTGAGGACCGCGGCTTTCAGTTCGCCGACGGCGTGTACGAAGTTTGCGAGGTCAAGGACGGCAGGCTGGTCGACGAGCGGCGTCACCTCGCGCGGCTCGAGCGATCATTGCGCGAACTGCGCATGGCGGAGCCGATGTCCTTTGCGGCACTCGGGGTCGTCATGCGCGAGACAATTCGCCGCAACCGCGTCACCGACGGCATCGTCTACCTGCAAATCAGCCGCGGCGTGGCGCCGCGTGAGTTCCAGTTCCCGGCCGCGTCAACGCGCCCGACGGTCGTCGTCACGGCGCGCAACAGCGACATCGGACGCCTGGACAAGCTTGCCGAAGACGGCGTGGCGGTGGTCACCGTGCCGGACATCCGCTGGCAACGGGTCGACATCAAATCGGTGTCGCTGCTGCCGAATGTGCTGGCCAAGCAAGCCGCGCGCGAGCAGGGCGCGCGCGAAGCCTGGCTCGTCGACAAGGACGGCTTTGTCACCGAAGGCGCGTCCTCGAATGCCTGGATCGTCAACCGCGAGGGCAAGCTGCTCACGCGCGCGCTCGGCACCGGCATTCTTCCCGGCATCACGCGCAGCGTCCTGCTCGATCTCATTGCGGATCAGGGGATCACGTTCGAGGAGCGGGCTTTTACCGTCGAGGAGGCCTATGCCGCGCGCGAGGCGTTCGTCACCTCGGCGAGCCAGACGGTCATGCCGGTCGTGCGGATCGACGGGCGCCCCGTTGGTAACGGGGCACCCGGCCTGCTGGCGACCGCGCTGCGGCGGAAATACCGCCGCTACGCAGCAATTTCCTAAAAGTGTCGTTTGTTCAATTGCTTGTATCGGCGTTTGCGTACCGCTTGCGCCCGCCGACGCACTACCTTCTAATGGTGGTCCCCCTTGGCCTGATCCGTTCCGACGTGGGGCGAACGGCACGCGGACTTTGCGGAACTCGCGCGTGAGGACTTGGGCAACGAAAGGTCTCGCGCGAAGACGCGAGCAAAAATGGAAAAACGGCCATGGCTGCCGAACGTGCGCAAAATCTGCAAGACACATTCCTCAACCACGTCCGCAAGAGTAAAATACCGCTCACCATCTTTCTGGTGAACGGTGTCAAATTGCAGGGCGTGGTGACGTGGTTCGATAATTTTTGCGTGCTGCTGCGGCGCGACGGGCATTCGCAGCTCGTCTACAAGCATGCGATCTCGACCATCATGCCCGGCCACCCGATTCAGCTATTCGAAGGCGGCGACGAAGCAGCGGCCGCGGACAAGGCCTGATTGGAACCGCGTCGGCGGGAGCAGGGGGCGGATCGGCTTAGTCCGGTTGCGACCGGCGCGGAGACGGGGCGGGCGATTGTCATCGAGCCCTGGATCAAGCGGGCGCCGGCGCGCGGCGCGGCCGCGCGGACCGAGAACGCGACACGCACACCCGAGGCGAGGCTGGAAGAGGCCGTCGGCCTCGCGCGCGCGATTGATCTCAATGTCGTGCAGTCGGGGCTGGTGACGCTCAGCGACATTCGGCCCGCCACGTATATCGGCAAAGGCAAAGTCGACGAGATCGCGGGGCTGACGAAATCGTTCGAGGTCGGCGTGGTGGTGATGGACTGCCCGGTCTCGCCGGTGCAGCAGCGCAATCTGGAGAGGGCGTGGAACGCCAAGGTGCTCGACCGCACCGGACTGATCCTGGAAATCTTCGGACGGCGCGCGCGCACGCGCGAAGGCGCGTTACAGGTCGAGCACGCCCACCTGACCTATCAGAAAAGCCGGCTGGTGCGTTCCTGGACGCATCTCGAACGCCAGCGCGGCGGCTTCGGCTTTCTCGGCGGGCCGGGCGAGACCCAGCTCGAGGCGGACCGTCGGGTGATCGAGGAGCGGCTTGCGCGCATCGAAGCGGAGCTCGAAAAGGTCAAGCGCACCCGCAGGCTGCATCGCGAAAGCCGCAAGCGCGTGCCGTACCCGATCGTCGCGCTGGTCGGCTACACGAACGCGGGCAAATCGACGCTGTTCAACAGAATGACCGCGGCCAGCGTGCTGTCAGCCGACATGCTGTTCGCGACGCTCGATCCGACGCTGCGCGCGATCGATCTGCCGCGCGGCAGCCGCGTGATCCTGTCCGACACCGTCGGCTTCATTTCCGACCTGCCGACGATGCTGGTGGCGGCGTTCCGCGCCACGCTGGAGGAGGTGATCGAGGCCGACGTGATCCTGCACGTGCGCGACATGTCGCACGAGGACGCAGCGGCGCAATCGCGCGACGTCGAAAAAGTGCTGGCCGAGCTCGGCATCGAAGCCGACAAGGACCGCCGCCTGATCGAAGTCTGGAACAAGGTCGACAAACTCGATGCTGACCGCCGGGCGCAACTCGAAAATCTCGCAGGCCGGCAGCCTGTCCTTCGGCGCCCGGTGCTGACCTCGGCGCTGACGGGCGAGGGGATCACCGCTCTTGATGAGGCGATCGAAAGACGCCTCGCCGAAAGGCGGCAAACGCTCAACCTTTTGCTCGACCCGGCCGACGGCGCAGGCCTCAGCTGGCTCTACCGGCATGCGGAAGTGATGGAAAAACATCTGACCGAGCACGGCCAAATGGCCGTCACCGTGCGCGCCGATCCAGCCAAGGCCATTCAGGTGAGGGCGAAGTTCGGCTTGTGAGCCGCTAGCCTTTCTCGCGTGCCTTTGCCTCGTCCCACAGCGCGTCCATCTCAGCCAGTGTCGCTTCCTTTGGCGTCTTGCGGCGCCCGGCCAGCGCGCGCTCGATGAAACGGAAGCGCCGCTCGAATTTGAGATTGGTCGCGCGCAGGACGCTTTCCGGGTCGGCCTCGAGATGCCGCGCGAGGTTAACGACCGCGAAGAGGAGATCACCGACTTCCGCCGCCGCCTGCCTGTGCTGCGCGGTGTCGAGCGCCGCCTCGATCTCGTCCGCCTCCTCGCGAATCTTCGCCAGCACCGCCCTCGGATCGTTCCAGTCGAAGCCGACCGCGCCGGCCTTGTTCTGCAGCTTGAGTGCGCGCGTCAAACCGGGCAGGGCAAGGGGTACTCCGGCGAGTGCTCCGGCCTGCTCCGGTCCGCTCCCGGGGCTGCTCCGCTTAGCCTTGGCGGCCTTTTCCTCGGCCTTGATCCGCTCCCACAGGCCCTTCACCGCCTCCGCCGTCCGACCCTGCTCGTCGGCGAAGACGTGCGGATGCCGGCGGATAAGTTTCTCGGTAATGGCCTGGACAACATCGCCAAAATCGAATGCACCGCGTTCCTCGGCCATGCGCGCGTGAAAGACGACTTGCAGCAGCAGATCGCCAAGCTCCTCGCGCAGGCCCTCGATATCGCCACGCGCGATCGCATCCGCAACTTCGTAAGCTTCCTCAAGCGTGTACGGCGCAATGGTCTCGAAATTCTGCTCGAGGTCCCACGGACAGCCGCTGCCCGGCGTCCGCAGCGCCGCCATGATTTCGATCAACCGGCAAATGTCGCGGGAGGCTTTCAACGCGGGCAGCCGTGAACGAAGGGGCCTGGCACGACCGTATCAAAGCCTCCAGGCGGCCGCGACGTCCTGAAGCGGATTCGCATAAGACATATTATGGAATATCTCCATCTGGGGCCGTGACACAGGTGTTTTCCAACGCGGGTCCTTCGCATTTTAACGAATTTCGATGCGCATGCCGTCATAGGCCGGCTCTACATGCGGCGGAAGCTTCCGGCGCAATTCCTCGTAGTCGAGATCGGCGTGCAGGTTCGTCAGGATGGCTCGCTTCGGCTTGATCCGCGTGATCCAGTCCAGCGTTTCAGCAAGAGCCATGTGGCTCGGATGCGGCGCATAGCGCAACGCATCCACGATCCAGATTTCGAGGCCCGTCATGGCCGCCAGGCTTTCCTCAGGCAG
>DASSRW010000223.1:0-8177 GCA_035701545.1 Pseudolabrys sp. | reverse complement strand
GTCTCAGGCAGCTTGCGGTCGATCGCGCGCATGCCGGCTTCGGCCACCGCTTTCGACTTGGTGCGGACATACACCTCGCTCGCCGGATTGGCCCCGACCAGCACCACGGCAATGGCAGGTATCAGACCATGTGCCTGTTTGAGTTGTGCAACCTCGCCGGCAATGTTGCCGCGCAGTTTTGCGCCAAACGCTTTTCCGTCAATGATACGCGCCGTCATTTCCCCGCCCTGACATTTTTGCGGCGCTTTCTTAGCCTGACGCGCAAATCTTCTCCAGTGCCGCAATCAGCGTCCGGCTATCGCCAAAAATCGTCAGCCGCTTGAGGCGCGATGTCGAGCCTCCAGCCAACGCTATGTCCCGCGGCGGGATGCCGATGGCTTTTGCCATGAGCTTGATGAGCGCTTCATTTGCTTCACCGCCGCTCGGAGCGGCGCGGACGCGGGCCCTTAATACCGCACGTCCGTCGTCCAGAACGTCAATTCCATCGATGGCATCCCGACCGCCCCTCGGCACAAGCCGCACCCTAAGCGATACGCCGCCGGTCTTCGCATGCCACGGCCGCTGCACGAGCCACTCTCAGATGCCGTAGACGATCTTGGCGTAAATCCAGAACACAAACTGATCGAGAAACATCAGGCCGATCATCAGAATGACAAAGGAGATGTCGATGCCGCCCAGATTGGGAAGAAACGCGCGGATCGGCCGCAGCGCGGGTTCCGTCACCTGATAGAGGAAATAGCTGACGCTGCGGACCACGTCGTTGCGCATGTTCACGACGTTGAACGCGACCAGCCAGGAGAGGACCGCGGTCGCGATCAGGATGTAGATGTACAGCCAGATCACCGTGTGGATGAGCCAGAGAAACGGATTGCTCGCGATCATCTGCACCGTCCCATGCGTTTGCGCACGATGAATAGCCGCTTGTCCGGCACAGGGAAAGGGCAGTGGCTGCGGTCCGTCGCGGCCCGAAGCCGCGATTTGCCGATCCTTGACTCCCTGCAACACCGGCCCTAAATGGCGCCACTCGCCCGAATTCGATGCGACGGCACGTGCCGCCGCGCCATGGCGGGGCCGTAGCTCAGCTGGGAGAGCGCCTCGTTCGCAATGAGGAGGTCAGGGGTTCAAATCCCCTCGGCTCCACCAACCTTCGCTCGCTTCGCGAGCTACGGTTGGCAAGCCGGCTTTTGTCACCAACTATTCCGAAAATGCGGCACCGCGATGCGAGCGAAGGTTGTCCACCGTAGCTTTAGCGAAGGTGGACTTTCCGTCTCGTCTTAGAGCATCGGCTGGCAAGCCACTCGAGGACGAAGGCTGCCCGCCGTCGCTCATCGAGCGAAGGCGGGCTTTACTGTGCGGCGATCGCGGCCGCCTGCTGCTCGTCCGCCGGCGCTCCGATCCAGTGATCGATGAAATTGGTCAGCCATTTGCGCGCTGCGTGGTCGTGCACCGCGCGATCGGAGATGTGCTCGTGCCGCTGCTTGGCGCCCGGCAATTCCATGCGGTGCGCGCCGCGCGTGAGCCAGCGGTACATCATCGCGTGCGTCACTTCCGGATGAAACTGCAAGGCGTAGCCGGTGCCGTAGCGGAACGCCTGGATGGAGAACGCGTCGCCTTCCGCCAGCAGCTCGCCGCCATGCGGCAGATCGAAGCCTTCGCGGTGCCACTGATAGACGTGGTCCGGCCAGTCGGGACAAACTTGACGGCCAGTTTCGGTCGGACGGATCGGGTAATAGCCGACCTCGGCGTGGCCGAGCGGATGCGGGTAAACGCGCGCGCCGAGATGATGCGCCAGCATCTGCGCGCCGAGACAGATGCCGAGATAAGGCTTCTTGTCGCGCAAAGGCACCGCGATCCAGTCGATCTCGCGGCGCACGAAGTCGTCGTTGTCGTTGGCGCTCATCGGGCCGCCGAAGATGACGGCGCCGGCGTGATCGTCCATCGTTTCCGGCAAGGGATCGCCAAAGCGCGGGCGGCGCATGTCGAGCGGGAACCCGAGCCGCGTGAGCATCTGCCCGACACGGCCGGGCGACGAATGTTCCTGATGCAGGATGATGAGGACGGGCTTTGCCATGACCGTGCAGCGCGAATCCGTGCGCTATGCGCGAGTACTTACCCGCTTTGCCGCCGTTTGCAAAATGCGGCGCGGGCGAGCGGCTATGCCGCCTGCGCGGCCCTGCGGCGCGACTGCCGCCGGTCGACAGCCCACAGCAGAACCGAGCGCGGCACGACGCGCACCAGCACGCTCACCACTTTGTTCGGCCAGCCGGGCACGACGACGCGCCGTCCCTGCATCAGCCCGCGGTAGCCTTCCTCCGCGACCTGCTCGGCGCTGCGCGTGAGCATCCCGGGCGCAAGGCTGCCGCCCTTGACGCCGGCGCGCTCGGCAAATTCGGACGGCACCGGACCGGGACAGAGCACCGTGACGCGGACGCCGCGCGGCTTGAGCTCGCTGTGCAGCGCCTCGGAAAAGGAAAGCACGTAAGCCTTGGTCGCGTAGTAGACCGCCATGCCGGGCCCCGGCAGGAACCCGGCAACCGAGCCGACATTCAGCACGCCGCCGCGGTGACGCGCGAGGCTGTCGACAAAGGCGAGCGAGAGATCGGTCAGCGCGCGCACGTTCAGGTCGATCATTTCGAGCTGTTCGTTGCGGTCGCGCGACGCCGCTGTTCCGACCAGGCCGAAGCCGGCGTTGTTGACGATGTATTGCGGCTCGACGCCCGCAGCCGCCATCGCATCGGCAAGCGCGCGGGCGCAGTCTGGTCTTGCCAGATCGGCGGCAATCACCAGCGGGCGCGGCGCGCCCGATGCGGCGATTTCATCGGCCAGCTCGTGCAGGCGCTGTTCGCGGCGCGCGACGAGCGCCAGCTCGTGTCCATGGCGGGCGAACACGCGCGCGAGCGCAACGCCGATGCCGGCCGACGCGCCGGTGACAACAGCGGCCGGCCGCAGCGAGGTCACGTCGCACCGTCCCGGCCGCCGGCGACGCGCTCGCGCAACGCGATGCGCTCCTGCGCCGATATGCCGAGCAGATCCGCCGCCCGCCAGATCAGATTGTCCTCGAATTCGGAGACCTGGCCGTCCACGTAGACGATCTCCCACATCATCTCGACCATGCGCGCGCGGCCTTGCTCATCGAGCGAGCGATTGAGCCGGGCGGTAAAGCGGTAAAGGTCGACGGCTTCCCTTTCCGCTTCCTGCGCCTCGCTCATCAATTCGTCAGCCGTGGCATCGTCGAGATTGAAGCGCTGCTTGATGACGCTGTGCAGCTTGCCGCGTTCGGCGTCGGAAACCACGCCGTCGATGGCCGCGGCATGAATGAGAAGCGCGGCCGCCGCAAGCCGGTAGTCGCTTTCGTCGAAATTACCCGGTTCCTTGCCGCCCTCGCCCAGACCGGACAGCATCTTTGCAAAGGCTTCGAACATCGCCTGTGCTGTTTACACGAGGACGAGCCGTGAACGCAAAGCGGCGTGGGGCGCCTTCGCTGGAACAGACAGGCCGTCGCGTCCGCTTGCGAGGTGGATGCCGGGGCCGGCTACGCGGGATTTCGTGCGGTGACGAACCAGCTGCTCGAGCGCGCCCAGATACCGTCGCTGCGCTGATGCGGCGCCAGCACCATGCGCAGCGCCTCGATCACCTTGCCCTTGCGCTTCTGACCTTCGGCGCCGGCAAGCCGGATGATCTCGCCGGCAGGGCCGAGCGCCATTGCGAACTCGATCGCCTCATCCATGCCGCGTCCAATGCAAATGTCGGTATCGAACCGCTCCAAGGCGATGCGCTCGTAGCCGGCGACGCGCAGCATGTCGCTCACGGTGTCGGCGCCGGACATGGAGAACGGCCCTGGCCCGCAATGCACCGCGTCGGTGTCCTCGTGCTTGACCACTGGCACGAGCCCGCGCACGCACAATTCAGCCTCGTGCACCCAGGGGTTATCCTCGCGCTTGCGCCAGACGATCATCGACAGCTCGGCGCCGGGCCGTAGCGCCTTGCGGATGTTGCGCAGCGCCGGCACCGGCATGTTGAAGAACATGGTGCCGAAGCGGGAGAATGCGGCATCGTAGGGCCCGCGCAAGTCCTCGCTTTGCACGTCGGCGGCGAAGAATGAGACGTTCTTGACCCCGGCTTCGGCCGCCTCGCGTATCGCGCCCTGCACGAAATTAACCGCGCAATCGACGCCGACGGCCTCGCCCTTGGGCGCAGTCTGCTTCGCAATGATCTGTGTCGTGTCGCCGAAGCCACAGCCGACGTCGAGCACGCGCCCGCCGCTCCGATAGGGCCGGCGCCGCAGCAACTCGTCGCTGTGGTCGGAGAGGCCGCGCGTGACCACGTAGCGGAAGCGCAAGAACTTCTCGAACAGGATGGTGTTCCACGCTTCGACCGGGATACTGTTGTCCGTTTCGGCCATGGCTTGCCTTTTTCGTTCGCTACCGCGCGCCCATTCTACGGCGCGGCTTGGCGCGATGTCAGCCGGCATCCATTCCGCCGACAAGCTCAGGAAACCTGCTCGAATTTCCGCTCTGGCGCTCCCAGATAAAATTTCTGCGCTTAAGCCTTCTCGATCAGCTTTTTCATATCTCGCATTCTTTTCGAATCAGGATAGCTTCACGGCTCAAACTTGGAGTCGACAATGAACGACGAAAAGCCGACGATGGACAAGCTCACCGACGCGATCGTCAGTGCCGCCGAGACCGTCAAGAACGTTGTTGAGACGGCAATGCCCGCCGCGCCCGAAACGGTGGTCAGCAAGCCGGTGCAACGCAAGCGCACAGCCAGGAAGCTCAAGCGCAAGGAAAAGGTGGCGAGGAAGAAGAGCCCGGCCAGGAAGAAGGCCCGAAAGGTGAGAAAGTCAGGGGCGAAAACGGCTGCGAAGAAGAAAACCAGGAAGGCGGCCAGGAAAAAGCGCCGTTAGCTGGCGGCAGCTACTCGATCGCCTTGCCTTTGCGGTAGCTCGCTTCAAGCAGCGCGATGTTGCTGCGCACATATTTGTTGTCCGGATCCTTGCGTTGCGCGGCCAGCAGCTTTTGATGCGCGCGCCGGTAGTCGCCGCGCAGCATGTATGAATAGCCCTCGTTGTTCAGTATCTCGACGGTCGGACCGACGATCTTGGTCGCCTGACCGTACGCGCGGTCGGCAAGGTCGAAGCGGCGCAGGCGGTCATAGGCCGCAGCGAGGCCGAGCCAGGCCTCGGCGTCACGTGGATGGCTCTCGACCGCCCGGCGGAAGTATTTCTCGGCGAGCCCGAAATTCTTCAGGCGGTACTGTTTTTTGCCGAGGCTGAGGTCGTCGTTCGGATCGCTGCCGAGCAACGCCTGCTGCGGATCGGCAGGGACGGCGGCCGGCGCTGCCGCATCGGCCGAGGCCTGCGCCTGCGTTGCGGCAGAGGCGTCGGCGCTCGTGTCGGCCGGGGCCGCCGCCAAAGCCGGGGCGTCAGGGGTTGAATTCGCCTTCAGCGCCTCGGAAAGGCTCCCCGAGGTGGTTTCGCAGCCCGCCAGCGAAAGACCCGCCATGATGACCATGGCGCGCGCTAATCCAGAACGCATGACAAACGCCTTCAACGAATTGCTGGCCCACCCGGAAACCTGATGAAGCTAGGGGATGGTGGTTAAAATTCTCTCGCCGCCCGCTGGCGGCGCCCGGGACGGGCAGGCAGCCGGTCAGAAATGGCCGGTGTGGAGCTTGACGAAGACGGGCAGCAGAATGACCACGAACAGCACCGGGAAGATGCACACCATCATGGGCACCGACAGCTTGGCCGGCAGCGCGTAGGCCTTTTCCTCGGCGGTCGAGAGCCGCTTGTGCCGCATGTCGTCGCTGTAGACCCGCAACGCATCCGTGATGCTCGAGCCGAGCTCGATCGACTGCGTGATCAGGGTGGCGAACGAGCGCGCCTCCTCGAGCGCGAGGCGCTCGGCAAACCGCTCCAGCGCGTCGGTGAGCGTGCGTCCGGCGCGGATTTCAAGGTTGGTCACGTGGATATTGGCGCCGAGCGAAGGGTAGCTGTCGCCGAGCTCGCCGCCGACGCGCTCGAGCGCCGCCTCCATACTCAGGCCCGAGTCGGCGCACACCACCAGCAAATCCATGAAATCGGGAAAGCCGGCGCGATGCTCCAGCTTCCGTTTCTTGATCCTCTGGTCAATGTAGAGACTCGGCCCGATATATCCCGCGACGCCCGCGACCATCACGATCGTCCACAGGAACGTCCCGCCGCGCGTGGTAAACATCGGGAGAAACAGGAAAACCAGAATCGCAAGCCCGATTGCCAGCGCCGCGCGGCCGGCAAAGAAGTATGCGACGGCGCGCGGATCGTAGACGCCCGCCTGAACCAGCCGCTGGCGAAGAACTTTCATGTTCTCGCCGTTCGTCGTCGCATAGTGCTTGGTGGTGTATTCAAGCAGCTTGCCGACCGCCTTCAGGCTTGAATGCCGAAGCGAGCGCGCCGAATCGGCGGGCCGTCCGTTTGGCTCGACGATGCGGGCTGCGCGGCGCTTCACCGAAGCGCGCACACGGATCACCGCCATGATCGAGAATGCGAGGATCGCGGCCGTGAGGAAGACCAGCAGGCCGAGCGCCAGGCTGTAGTCGTCACGAAAAAGGCCGGTGAAGGAGCTCATCGGTCAAATCCTGAAATTCACCATTCGGAACATGATGAAATTTCCGGTCAGCATCCAGCCGCCGGCGATCATCAGAATGATCTTCGTGATCTCCTCGTGCCAGACGCTGCCATAGAAATTCGGCGCGACGAAATGGATGGCGAGAAAGATGCCGATCGGCAGCGCTGACAGGATAAGCGCCGAGGCGCGGCCTTCCGCCGCCAGCGCGCGGATTTTGCGCCGCATCTTGAAGCGCTGCCGGATGACCCCGGAAAGATTGTTCAGGATTTCGCCGAGATTGCCGCCGGTCGAGCCCTGAATGGCGATCGCCGTGACGAAGAGCGGAAGATCGTCGGTGCCGACGCGGTAATAGAGATTGCGCATGGCGGATTCCAGATCCGCGCCGTAGGTGATTTCGTCGACGACGATGCCGAACTCGGTGCCGACGGGGTCGGGCATTTCGCGCGCGACCATGGTGATGGCGATCGGAACGGGATGTCCGGCCCGCAGCGAGCGCACGATGATGTCGATGGCATCGGGAAACTGCGCGCCGAATTTCTTCTGGCGGCGGTTGCGCAGGAAGCGCAACACAAAAATGGGCAACACAGTGCCCGCGAACGCGGCGGCCAGCGTGGCGTGCAGAATCGCGTGGTCGACCGCCATCGTGCCGCCGAAGGCGGCGATCATGCCGGCGGCGATGAACAAAATGAGCCGGCCGAGCCCGATCGAAAGGCCGGACTGCAACACCAGCTTGTTCAGGTTGATGAGCGGCAAGCGGTAGTCGCCGCCGCCAGTCAGGCCGCGCTCCCGCCGCAACTGCACCAGAACGCTTTCGCGGTCCGGCTTGTCCTCCATCACCCGCAGGCGCCGGTTGATGTTCTTCCGGTACGACGAGCGCGTGTAGAGCAGCAGATAGCAGCCCTCGAACAGCAGCGCTCCGGAGGCGCCGACCAGGAGATAGATCAGGTAAATCGGGCTGAACTCGAACATGGCGGTCAGAGCGGATGCGTCGGATCGAAGAAGGTGCCGGGGATCTTGATGCCCTGGTTGACGAGATGCGTCAGGAAGCGCGGGCGCACGCCGGTCGCCTGGAAATGGCCCTGCACTTCGCCGTCGGAGCCGGTGCCGGTGCGCACGTACTTGAAGATTTCCTGCATCTGGATGATGTCGCCCTCGAGCCCAGTCACTTCCGCGATCGAGGTCACCTTGCGCTTGCCGTCGGACTGGCGCTGAAGCTGCACGATGAGCTGGATGGCGCCCGCGATCTGCCCGCGGATCGAGGCGACGGTCATCGGCAGGCCGGCCATGCCGATCATCTGCTCGAGACGCGTGATGGCGTCGCGCGGCGTATTGGCGTGAATGGTGGCCATCGAGCCTTCGTGGCCGGTGTTCATCGCCTGCAGCATGTCGAAGGCTTCCTCGCCGCGGCACTCGCCGAGGATGATGCGGTCGGGCCGCATACGCAGCGCGTTCTTGACCAGCTCGCGTTGGCGGATTTCACCCTTGCCCTCGATATTGGGCGGCCGCGTCTCCATGCGTCCGACATGCGGCTGCTGCAATTGCAGCTCGGCGGCGTCCTCGATGGTGATG
>DASSRW010000222.1:0-19161 GCA_035701545.1 Pseudolabrys sp. | reverse complement strand
AGTTGTCTATCTTTGGCGCGACGAGGATGTGCTCGACACCTGGTTCTCCTCTGCGCTGTGGCCGTTCTCGACCCTGGGCTGGCCTGACGAGACGCCGGAGCTTGCGCGCTTCTATCCGACCACCGCGCTGGTCACCGGCTTCGACATCATCTTCTTCTGGGTTGCGCGCATGATGATGATGGGATTGCACTTCATGAAGGAAGTGCCGTTCCATGACGTGTACATTCATGCGTTGGTGCGCGACGCCTCCGGCGCCAAGATGTCGAAGTCGAAAGGCAACGTCATCGATCCGCTGCATCTGATCGACGAATACGGCGCCGACGCGTTGCGCTTCACGCTCGCGGCGATGGCGGCGCAGGGCCGCGACATCAAGCTTTCCACGCAGCGCGTCGAGGGCTACCGCAACTTCGCGACCAAGCTGTGGAACGCGGCGCGCTTTGCCGAGATGAATGCCTGCGCGACGGCCGCGGGTTTCGATCCGGCGTCGGCGAAGGAAACGCTCAACCGCTGGATCGCGCACGAGGCGGCGAAGGCCGTGCGCGAGGTCACCGAGGCGATCCTTGCCTACAAGTTCAACGAAGCGGCGGGCGCGGCCTATCGTTTCGTCTGGAATATCTACTGCGACTGGTATTTGGAGCTGGCAAAGCCGGTGCTGCTCGGTGCCGACGGTCCGGCCAAGGACGAAACGCGCGCCATGGTCGCCTGGGTGCGCGACGAAATTCTCAAGCTGCTGCATCCGTTCATGCCGTTTGTGACTGAGGAATTGTGGGCCGTCACCTCTCCCTCCGTCATTCCGGACGGCGCGCAGCGCCGATCCGGAATCCATACTCCCGGCGCTGATGGTGATGGAAAGACAGGGGTTATGGATTCCGGGCTCGCGCCTTCGGCGCGCCCCGGAATGACAGGTAGAACATCGCTGCTCGCGCTTGCCGCATGGCCGAGCTTCGAATTTGCCGACGAGCGAGCCGAGGCTGAAATCGGCTGGGTGATCGACCTCGTGACGGCGATCCGCTCGGTGCGTGCTGAAATGAACATCACGGCGCAAATTCCGCTGGTGCTTTCTGGCGCATCTGCCGACACGAGAACGCGCGCCGAGCGCTGGGCCGAGTTCATCAAGCGGCTGGCGCGCGTCTCGGAGATGTCGTTCGCGGCGGCCGTGCCAGAGGGCGCGGTGCAGCTCATCGTGCGCGGCGAAGTGGCGGCGCTGCCGCTTAAAGGCGTTATCGACCTTGCCGCCGAGCGCGCGCGGCTCGACAAGGAAATGGCGAAGGCTGAGGCCGACATCAGGCGCGTCGACGCCAAGCTCGCCAACGAGAAATTCGTCGCCAACGCGCCGGAAGAGATCGTCGAGGAAGAAAAGGAAAAGCGCGAGGAGGCGCTCGGCCGCAAGGCCAAGATCGCCGAGGCGCTGGAGCGGCTCAAGGGCGCGGCGTAGCGCTTGTCCCTCCCCGCAGCGCGGGAAGGGTGGTCGGCGAAGCCGACCGGGCGGGGTTTAAATCTTACTGCGACCCCACCCCGGCTCGCGGAGCCTGTCATCGGGCCGCGCTCCGCGCGGACCCGTTGGCTCGCCGACCCTCCCCTGAAGGGGAGGGATAAGAGGAGTGCACAGGCGCCGATGACCGACCCCAACAACCGCCCCGGCGGGCCGAACCTGATCGTCACGGCCAAGAGCGCCGACAAGGTGCAATTCTTCGACGCCGGCACGCTCGCGCAAACCGGCGAGATCGATATGCCGGGCTCGACGCACGAGTTGGTCCTGTCGCCGGACGGCAAGACCATGTTCGGGTCGGTCTATGGCGGCGGCATCTTCGGCAAGAACAAGGATCCCGATCGGCGCATCGCCGTCATCGATCTTGCCGGCAAAAGGCTGGCGCGGACAATCGATGTCGGTGCCGACGTCGCGCCGCACTCGGTGATGGTGGACGCCCGCGGGACGCTCTGGTCGACGGCGGAGCTTGCCAACAGCGTGCTGGCGATCGACGCCGAAAAAGCCGCGCCGCAGCCGATCGCGCTTGGCGGCGCACCGCACTGGATCGCGATCAGTCATTCGACGGCAAAACTGTTCGCCTCGTTCAAGACCAGGGAGGCGGTATGCGTCGTCGACGTCGCGAAGCGGGCTCCGATCGGGACCATCGCAATCCCGCACGGCGCCGAGGGCGTTGCGGCTACGCCTGATGGTTCAACGCTGTTCGTCTGCGCGCATTGGAAGGGCGTCGTGCACGAGATCGATGCCGCGACGCACATGCTGCGCCGCACGCACGCCATCGACGGCGCGCCCGGCGCCGCCAACCAGCTGCGCCGTGTGCGTGTCTCGCCCAATGGCCGTTATGTCTGCGTCTCGTCGCATGTGGACAACTTTGCCGCGGTTTATGAGACCGGCACGATGAGGCAGATTGCAGGTTTTGCAACGCCCAAAGCGCCGATGGGATTTGGCTTTGCGGCCGACGGCCGGCGCGCGTATCTGTGTTGTCATGACGCCGCCTTAGTTGTCGAATTCGAATTGGCGAGCGGGCGGGTTACGCGCCAATTTCCCACGGCGGCGGGCTGCGAGTTCATCGTTTCCTACAGTTGAGTACCTCAGCATGAAAATTTTCCTGGCGGGCGCCGGCGGCGCCATCGGACGGCGGCTGACCCCGCTGTTGCGCAAGGCTGGCCATCAGGTTGTCGGGACCACCCGCTGGACCAACAAGGCCAATGATTTGCGCGCGCTCGGCGCCGAGCCTGCCATTGTCGACGTGTTCGATGCGGATGCCCTTCTGCGGGCGGTCACAGCCGCCGCGCCGCAGGTCGTCATCCATCAGCTTACCGATCTCGCCTTTGCGCCGAGCTCGCCGCACTATGCCGAAGGGCTGGAGCGCAATTCCAAGCTGCGCATCGAAGGCACGCGCAATCTTGCCGCGGCGGCGAGAGCGGCGGGCGTGAAGCGGCTGATCGCGCAAAGCGTCGCCTTCGTCTATGCGCCGGGTGACGGCGTGCGCACCGAATCCGATCCGCTCGACCTTGGCGCCACCGGCACGCGCAAGGGTACGGTCGACGGCATCGTCGCGCTCGAAGACGCCACCCTCGATCTTCTGGAAGGCATCGTGCTTCGCTACGGCTTTCTCTATGGGCCCGGCACCTGGTTCGAGGATGCCAAGCGTGCGCGGCCCGCGTTGCACGTCGATGCCGCGGCGCAGGCTGCGCTGCTTGCCGTCAGCAACGGCAGTCACGGCATCTACAACATCGCCGAGGAGGATGGCGTCGTGTCGTGTGAGAAGGCGAGACGCGAGCTCGGATTCGACGCGAGCTTCCGGATTTCCGGGTAAGCCGTCATTGCAGGCCGACCGTCACGCTCTGAACGGCCTGCTCAAAAACGGCGAGTCCTTGAGGCCATAGCGCCACGGCTTCTCGACGGCCTTGCTGATGCCGATGCGAACGCCGCGCATGACCTCGGGCTCGTTTTCGCGCGCGCGGACGTCGAATGGCGGCCGGTCGAGGGCAAAGCCGTTTTGCTTGCGGCTGATCGCGAGCGCTTCGCAGATTTTTCCCGGCCCTGAGCAGAGCTGCCGCTCATCGGTCACGCCGCGCCGGCGGCGCATGATGGACAATCCGGCCGTCGGGGCCAGAGCCCTGATAAGAACGGCGCTGGCGCTGCCGTCCTCTTCACAGACGAAATTCAGGCACCAGTGGATGCCATAGGAACGGTAGACGTAGGCATAGCCGGGAGGTCCGAACATCACGCGATTGCGCTCCGTCGGGCCGACGTAGCTGTGCGCGGCCGGATCGGTGTGATGATAGGCCTCGAGCTCCACGATCAAGCCGCCCACGCCGTTGAACAGGAGGGTGGCGCCGATCAGATCGGGGGCGACCTCATGAACCGAGCGACTGAAGAACGAGCGCGTGAGACGTCTGGTCATTTGGGCGTGATGCCCCGCATTTCCCGGCGCTTCCAAGCCCGATTGCGCGGCAATCTTTGAAAAGGTGTGGATGAGGGTGGGCATCGAGCATCCAATTTTGTGTCTTTGCGGCAACACCTGTCGAAGATCGGCATCACTTTTGGCCCTCAACCGGCAAACGCCGCGATTTGGCCATACCCTTCTCCGACACAAAAACCTAAGACAAGCCGTTGGGGGGCTTGAGTTTTAGTGGTTGCGTCTGTTCGGCCGAGCCGGACGGCACCGGGGGGCTGGGGGTCGGGTCAGGAATGGACGCGAAGACGAATCTGAAAGCCAAGCTTCCCAGCCGGCACGCCACCGAAGGCCCAGAGCGCGCCCCGCACCGCGCCTTCTATTACGCGATGGGGCTCACCACCGAGCAGATCCATCAGCCGTTCGTCGGCGTCGCCACCTGCTGGAACGAAGCCGCTCCCTGCAACATCGCGCTGATGCGCCAGGCCCAGGCCGCCAAGAAAGGCGTCGCCGCGGGCGGCGCCACGCCGCGCGAGTTCTGCACGATCACCGTCACCGACGGCATCGCGATGGGCCATGCCGGGATGAAAGCGTCGCTTCCCTCGCGCGAGGTGATCGCGGATAGCGTGGAGCTGACCGTGCGCGGTCACGCCTACGATGCACTGATCGGCATCGCGGGCTGCGACAAGTCGCAACCCGGCATGATGATGGCGATGTGCCGCCTCAATGTGCCGGCAATCTACATCTACGGCGGGTCGATCCTGCCTGGCACGTTCAAAGGCCAGCCGGTCACCATCCAGGACGTTTACGAGGCGGTCGGCAAGCATTCGGTCGGCAACATGTCGGACGCCGATCTCGACATTCTCGAGCAGAACGCCTGTCCGTCGGCCGGCGCCTGCGGCGCGCAATTCACGGCCAACACCATGGCGACCGTGTCGGAAGCGATTGGCCTGGCGTTGCCTTACTCGGCCGGTGCGCCCGCGCCGTACGAAATCCGCGACAAGTTCTGCATGCTTGCCGGCGAGATGATCATTGACCTGATCCGGGCAAACTTGCGCCCGCGCGACATCGTTACGCGCAAGGCACTGGAGAATGCCGCCGCCGTTGTCGCGGCCACCGGTGGTTCAACCAATGCGGCGCTGCATCTGCCGGCGATCGCCCACGAATGCGGCATCGAGTTCACGTTGTTCGATGTCGCGGAGATCTTCAAAAAGACTCCTTACATCGCCGATCTGAAACCGGGCGGGCGTTACGTTGCCAAGGACATGTTCGAGGCCGGCGGCGTGCCGCTTCTGATGAAGACGTTGCTCGACCATGGATTTCTTCATGGCGACTGCATGACGGTTACCGGCCGCACGATCGCCGAGAATCTCAAGAACGTGAAATGGAATCCGGATCAGGACGTGGTCCATCCGGCGGACAAGCCGTTGCTCGCGACCGGCGGCGTTGTCGGGCTCAAGGGCAACCTCGCGCCCGAAGGTGCGATCGTGAAGGTCGCCGGCATGAAGACGCTCAGATTCTCCGGTCCGGCGCGCTGCTTCGACGGCGAGGAAGCCTGCTTCGAGGCGGTCAAGAACAAGACGTACAAACACGGCGACGTGCTCGTGATCCGCTACGAGGGGCCGAAAGGCGGCCCCGGCATGCGCGAAATGCTGTCGACGACGGCTGCGCTGTACGGGCAAGGCGTCGGCGAAAAGGTCGCGCTCATTACGGACGGCCGGTTTTCCGGCGCGACCCGCGGCTTCTGCATCGGCCACGTCGGGCCGGAAGCGGCCGTGGGCGGGCCGATCGGGCTGCTGCGCGACGGCGACATCATCGACATCGACGCGGAGAAGGGCACGATCGAGGTCCGACTTTCGGCCGATGAATTCGCCAAACGCAGGGCGCAATGGAAGCCGCGCGCGAACGAATACGGCTCCGGATATTTATGGAAATACGCCGAGCAGGTCGGGCCGGCCGTAAACGGCGCGGTCACCCATCCCGGCGGCGCGGCTGAAAAGACGTGTTATGCGGATACCTGAGATCGTCCTGCGCATCGCGGTGATCGGCTTTGCCCTTGCTGCAGGGCCTGCCCTTGCTTTTGACGGGACGACCTCCAGCGACGCCGCGCTGACGCCCATGCAGGCGTTCCGCGCCGGTTCCGAGGCGCTGCGCAGCGGCGAGACCGCGAAAGGCCTCACGTCGCTCGAATACGCGGCCGAAAAGGGTCACACACTCGCGCAATGGAAGCTCGGCCGCATGTATGCGGAAGGCGACGGCGTGCCGCAGGACGATCTGCGCGCGTTCCAGTACTTCCGCAGCATTGCCGACAATCACGCCGAGGACAATCCGGCCACGCCGCGCGCGCGGTTCGTCGCGAACGCATTTGTTGCGCTCGGGAATTACTACCTGGAAGGGATCCCGAACACGAAGATCACGCGGGATCCCGAACGTGCGCGGCAGATGTTCGCCTATGCCGCGTCCTATTTCGGCGATCCGGATGCGCAGTACCATCTGGCGCGGCTTTACCTCGACGGTGTCGGCGTGCCGCGCGATCCGCGGCAGGCGGCCCGCTGGCTCGGTTTGTCGGCGCACAAGGGGCAGTGCCAGGCGCAGGCGGTGCTGGGCGCGATGCTGTTCTCGGGTGACCAGGTTCCGCGCCAGGCGGCGCTCGGCCTGATGTGGCTGACGCTGGCGAAGGACAGCGCCAAGCCCGATCAAGCCTGGATCAGCAAGCTCTATTCGAGCGCCTTCAAGCAGGCGACCGAAGACGAGCGCGCCCTGGCGCTGGTCTATCTCGAGCGCTGGCTCAAGACGCGCCGCGAATAGCAACCGCTATCGCGCCTCAAGCGCGAGGTCGACGTAGACCGGCACATGGTCGGACGGCCGCTCCCAGCCGCGAACGTGGCGGTCGATTCCGGCATCGATCATCAGGTCGGCGGCTTGCGGCGACAGCAGAATATGATCGATGCGGATGCCGTCATCCTTGGGCCATGCCCCGGCCTGGTAATCCCAGAAGCTGTAGAGATCGGCGTCATCGCTCGCCGCGCGAATGGCGTCGGTGAGGCCGAGGTTGCAGAGCGCGCGGAAGCGCGCGCGCGTCGGCGGCAGGTAAAGCGCGTCATTGACCCACGCCTTCGGATTGCGGGCGTCGGCGGGCATCGGAATGACATTGTAGTCCCCGCAAAGGAGCAGGGGTTCCTCCAGGGTCAGCCGCTCGCGTGAAAACGAAGCAAGCCGGTCCATCCACCTCAGCTTGTACGCATATTTGTCGGTATTGGCCGGATTGCCGTTGGGCAAATAGAGGCTCACGACCCGGACCACGCCGCCCCTGACCGAAATTTGCGCTTCAAGGAAGCGCGCCTGCACGTCCGCGCTGTCGCCGATGAGGCCCGGCGCGACCTCGTCGAACGGGAATTTCGACAGCAACGCCACGCCGTTGAACGCTTTCTGTCCGTGGACAGCGACGTTGTAGCCAAGGCCCTCGAAAGCGCCGCGCGGAAAGTCGTCGTCGATGCATTTGATTTCCTGCAGACAGACGATGTCCGGGCGGCGTTCGGCGAGCCAGGCCAGGACATTGTCCAGACGCTGCTTGACCGAATTGACGTTCCAGGTCGCGATCCGCATCACCCGCTCCGGCCGCTTTGAATAACCGCGTCTTTGGCGTGTTTACCAGCCACCGCAGGGATATGCACCCCGCGCCGTTTATATGCTAGAAGGCGGGCTTCGCGGCCCGATCGTGTGGAAACGCAACCACTTCCGATGACAAGGGGGTGCCCGGCAGGGCCTTAAAACGACCGGGCCGACATTACCGATGAAAAACCGAAAATGGCTTTTTGGGGTGGCGGCGCTTGCCCTGATCGGTGTTGTCGTGCTCGCCCGCGGCTGGTGGACGTCGGGCGACGCGTCCGCGCGCGCGCAGCGGCAAAACGCCCGCGTGGTGACCGTCAGCATCGCGACCGCGGAACGCAAACAGGTTCCGGTCAAGCTCGACGCGCTCGGCACGGTGACGCCGATCGCGAGTGTCGCGCTCAAAGCGCGTGTCGACACGAACATTGTCGGCGTTCATTTCCGCGACGGCGCGCACGTGGAAAAGGGCGAGCTGCTGTTCACGCTCGATGGCCGCGCCATCGAAGCGCAGATTGCGCAAACCGAAGGCATGATCGCCCGCGACAAGGCGCAACTCGCCGGCGCCGAGCGCGACGTAAAACGCTACACGGATCTGGTCGCCAAAGGTGCAACGCCGGTCGTCAACCTCGATAACGCCAAGACTCAGGCCGATGTCTTTACCGCTGCGATCAAGGCGGACAAAGGATTGCTCGACAACCTCAAAGTGCAGTTGAGCTATTGCAAGGTGACGGCGCCGATTTCCGGCCGCATCAGTGCGGCCAACGTGAAGGTCGGAAATTTCGTACGGCAAGCGGATACGACGCCGATGGCCGTCATCAACCAGATGGCGCCCGTCTATGTCACCTTCACCGTGCCGCAGAAAAATCTTCCCGACATTCGTCATGCCCTCGCGGGCGAAACGGCCAGCATCGAGGCGATCGTGCCAGGCGAAGAAAAGCGCGCCGCCGGGCAGGTGACGATGATCGAGAATACGGTCGATCCGGCGACCGGCATGGCGACGGTCCGCGCCACCATGCCCAACAAGGATGAAATCCTCTGGCCGGGCACGCTGGTGAACACCGAGTTGACCCTGCGCGAAGAAGAGTCGGTTGTCGTTCCGACGGCGGCCGTGCAGGTCAGCCAGACGGGCAATTTCGTCTTTGTCGTGAAGGACGGCGTCGCGCGGGTCCAGCCGGTCAAGGTCGAGCGCGCGGTCGACCCCTATACGGTCATCAGCTCGGGGCTTGCCGGAGGCGAGACCGTGGTGACGGATGGGCAGTTGTTGCTGTCGAACGGCACGCATGTGAAGAGCCGCGAAGCGAAAACCGCCGGCAGCTGAACCATGAACATCTCGGAGACCTGTATCCGCAGGCCGGTGCTGACGACGCTGATGACGGCGTCGCTGATCGTCTTCGGCGCGTTTGCGTATCGGCTGTTGCCGGTGGCCGCGCTGCCCGCGGTCGATTTTCCGACCATCCAGATCACGGCGCTGCTGCCGGGAGCCAGCCCCGAAACAATGGCGGCTTCGGTTGCTTCTCCCATCGAACGCCAGCTTTCGACGATCGCCGGCATCTCGTCGATGAATTCATCGTCTGCGCTCGGGCAGTCGCAGATCACGATCCAGTTCGACCTCGGCCGCAACATCGACGGCGCCGCACTCGACGTGCAGACCGCGCTGGCGACGGCTGCCCGGCGGCTGCCGGTCGAAATGACGACGCCGCCATACTTCCGCAAGGTGAACCCGGGTGACTTCCCGGTGCTGTACCTGAGCCTGCGGTCGGACACGATCCCGCTGTCGACGATTGACGATTACGCCGAGACGCTGCTTGCGCCGCAGATTTCACAGATGCCCGGCATCGCGCAGGTGCTGGTCTACGGCGCGCAGAAATTTGCAGTCCGCGTGCAGGTCAATCCGGTTGAGGCAGCCGCGCGCAATATCTCGCTGTCCGACGTCGGCGCCGTCGTGGCGAAGGCGAATTCCAGCACGCCGGTCGGCACGCTGACGGGCAAAGATCGCAATGTGACCTTGCTTGCCACGGGGGCAATTGAGCACGCCGCCGATTACCGCGACGTGGTCGTTGCCTATCGGAACGGCGCGCCGGTCAAGCTCAACCAGATCGCGCGCGTGATCGACAGCGTGGAGAACGATCAGGTCGCCACCTGGTTCAACGATGCGCGCGCCATCGTGCTGGCGATCCAGCGGCAGCCGGATGCCAATACCGTACAGGTCGTGGATCAGGTCCGCGCGGCGCTGCCGACCATGCGCGCGCAGGTGCCGCCATCGATCCAGATGCAGCCGCTGTTCGACCGCTCGATTTCGATCCGCGCGGCGGTCTCCAATGTGCAGGAGACGCTGGCGATCGCGATCTGTCTCGTGGTGATGGTGATCTTCCTGTTCCTGCGGAAAGTCTCGGCAACGATCATTCCGGCGCTCGCGGTGCCGGTGTCGCTGGTAGGCACCTGCGCGGCGATGTACGCGTTCGGCTTCTCCATCAACAACATGACACTGCTGGCGCTCACATTGTCCGTCGGCTTCGTGGTCGACGACGCCATCGTGATGCTCGAGAACATCGTGCGCCACATCGAAGGCGGCATGCGGCCGTTCGAGGCGGCCTTGAAGGGATCGCGCGAGATCGGCTTCACGATTATTTCGATCACCTTTTCGCTCATTGCGGTCTTCATCCCCGTTCTTTTGATGGGCGGCATGGTCGGCCGCGTCTTCCGCGAATTCGCCGTGTCCATCTCGGTCGCGATCGTCGTTTCGGGCTTTGTGTCGTTGACCCTGACCCCGATGCTCTGCGCGCGCGTGCTGAAGGGGCACTCCGGGGAGGAAAAGCAGAACTTTGTGCTGCGCGCCTTCGAGCGGTTCTTTGAATTCCTGCTGAGGTCCTACGAGTACACGCTCGACAAGGTCCTCAAATTCAAATCGATCATGCTGGTCGTCACGCTCGCCACCATCGCCGGCACGATCTATCTCTACGTCGTCGTGCCGAAGGGCTTCTTCCCGATCGAGGATACCGGCTACGTCCTTGCCATCACCGAGGCGAACACGGATATCGGCTTCGATGCGATGGCCGAGCGGCAGCGCAAGGTCGCCGACATCATCCGCGCCGATCCGGCGGTCGACTACGTCAACTCGACCGTCGGCGCGGGCGGGCCGAATTCGCTGGCGAACAACGGGCGCATGCTGGTGGCCCTCAAGCCGCAGGATCAGCGCGACAAGCTGAACGTCGTTCTGGCGCGGCTGCGCAAGGAGGCGAATGTCGTCACCGGCATGGCGGCCTTCTTCCAGCCGATCCAGAACATCAACCTCGGCGGCAAGCTGGCCAAGAGCCAGTATCAGTACACCCTGCAATCGAACGACACGGCGACACTTTATCGCCTCGCGCCGGAGCTGCGCGACCGCATCGCAAAGATTCCCGGCCTGCTCGACGTGACGACGGACCTTTACATCAAGAACCCCCAGATCAGCGTCATTGTCGATCGCGAACAGGCCGCGGTCTACGGTGTCAGTGTCGATCAGGTGCGGCAGGAGCTCTACAACGCGTTCGGTACGCGGCAGGTCGCCACCATCTACACACCGGCCAACGACTATCAGGTCATTCTGGAGACGCTGCCCGGGTATCGCGCGAGCCCGAACGATCTCAACCGCATCTATCTGAAAACCACAAACGGGACGACGATCCCGCTTTCGGCTGTGACGCGCTTTGCGCCGTCCGTCGGGCCGCTCCAGGTTAATCACCAGGGCCAGCAGCCGGCGGTAACGATCTCGTTCAACCTCGCGCCCGGCTTCTCGCTCGGCCAGGCGGTCGATGCGATCACCAAGCTGGAGCGTGAAGAGGGGCTGCCGGCGACGATCACCACCGGCTTCCAGGGCACCGCGCAGGTGTTCCAGGATTCGTTGCGCGGTCAGGGCATCCTCATCCTGGCGGCGATCTTTGCCGCCTATGTGGTGCTCGGCATCCTGTATGAAAGCTTCATCCACCCGATCACGATCATTTCCGGCCTGCCGTCCGCCGGTATCGGCGCCATCCTGACGCTGATGCTGTTCAGGATGGATCTGTCGGTGATCGCGATGATCGGCATCGTGATGCTGGTCGGGATCGTGAAGAAGAACGCGATCATGATGATCGACTTCGCGATCGAGCGCCGGCGCGTCGGTCTTTCCGCCGAGGCCGCGATCCGCGAAGCGGCGTTGCTGCGCTTCCGGCCGATCATGATGACGACCTTCGCGGCGATCTTCGGCTCGCTGCCGATTGCGCTCGGCACCGGAGCCGGGGCTGAATTGCGGCAGCCGCTCGGCGTCGCGGTCGTCGGCGGCCTCTGCCTCTCGCAGTTGCTGACGCTCTACATCACGCCGGTGATCTATCTCTACCTCGATCGCTTCGACCGCATGCTCAAGCGCCGGCTCGAGCCACAGCTGCAGGAAGTGCCGGAGGCGCCGGCGGCGGTCGCGGCGGAGTGACGTACCGTCATGCGCGGGCTTGACCCGCGCATCCATTCTTTTCGAAAAAGGCTGGATTGCCGGGTCAAGCCCGGCAATGACACAAACCTACAGTGCGAAGCTGGTGCCGCAGCCGCAGGACGCGGTCGCGTTCGGATTTTTTACCTTGAACGAGGCGCCGATCAGGTCCTCCACGAAATCGATCTCCGAGCCGGCCATGAAGCCGATCGAAACGGGATCGATCAGGACCGTTGCGCCGTCGCGGGCGATCACGATGTCGTCGTCGGCCTTGGCGCGCTCCATGTCGAATTTGTACTGAAAGCCGGAGCAGCCGCCGCCTTCGACGCTGACGCGCAGCATGGTGCCGGCCGGCTCACCTTTGAGGATTTCGCCGATCCGCCGGGCGGCCCGTTCGCTCACCGTCACGCTTGCAGTCATCGCATCTTTTTCCCAAAACGCCTGCCCGAAGCGTGCCTCCTTATTGGCAGACCGCGCTTTCCTGATAGTTAAGTGTGCGGCCCCCCGGGGTCAATGCGGCGGGACGAGAGGCGAATGGCTATCGAAGCCGGTTGCGAGCGTGCCATTTATGCGGCCGACCCGAGGAAGAGCCGGGGACGGCTTCATGCCGAGCCGCCCAGCGCGACGCGCAACGATTTCCGCCGCGATTGCGACCGCATCATCCACTCGGCCGCTTTCCGGCGTCTTGCCCACAAGACGCAGGTTTTCGTCTATCACGAGGGTGACCACTACCGGACTCGGCTCACCCACACCCTGGAGGTGGCGCAGATCGCGCGTTCGCTCGCGCGCGCGCTCGGGCTCGATGAGGATTTAAGCGAAGGTCTGGCCCTGGCGCATGATCTCGGCCATCCGCCGTTCGGACACGCGGGAGAGCGCGCGCTTGACGCCTGTCTGTTGGCGCATGGTGGCTTCGATCACAACGCCCAGGCGCTGAGCATCGTCACGCACCTTGAACGGCCGTATGCCGCCTTTGATGGACTTAATCTGACCTGGGAAACCCTGGAGGGGCTGGTCAAGCACAACGGACCGTTGACGGACCGGGCCGGTGAGCCGATCGGCCGTTACATCGAGCGAGGCGTTCCGGGCGCTATCCGCGACTACGACCGCACGCAATCCCTTCATCTGTGGAGCTTCGCAAGCGCCGAGGCGCAAGTCGCCGCGATGGCCGACGATATCGCCTATGACGCGCACGACATCGACGACGGTTTGCGGGCCGATCTGTTTGCGCTCGAGGACATCGCGCAGGTGCCGGTGATCGGTGGAATCGTCGGCGGGATCGACGCGCAGCACAAAAATCTCGCGCCGGCGCGCCGCGTGCACGAACTTTCGCGCCGGCTGATCACGCGCATGATCGAGGACGTGATTGCCGAGACGCAGCGGCGGCTTGCCGCGCTCAAGCCCGGCTGCGTCGATGACGTGCGCGAGGCGGGCAAGCCGGTGGTCGGATTCTCGTCCGCGATGGGGCAGGGTGATGCCGACATCAAGGGCTTTCTCTATCCGCGAATGTATCGGCACGAGCGCGTGTGGCGGATCATGAATGACGCCGAGGCCGTCGTGCGCGACCTGTTCGGGCATTACATAGCCAAGCCAGCCGATCTGCCGGCCGAATGGGCCGAGGGCTTCGATCCCCGCGACGCCGCCGCACACAGCCGGCTCGTTGCCGATTTCATCGCCGGAATGACGGACCGTTACGCGCTCATCGAGCACGCGCGCTATTTTGACTCGACGCCGGAATTGCGTTAGCGGCAGCGCCACAATGAACGCGGATGCAAAGCCAAAAAGCTTGTTTGCCGACGTGCTCGAACGCGTGCATCGGGCGGCTGCGCCATTGCTGGCGCCGGGCACCGATTTCTCGCGTGTCCTCGTCGAGCCGCCGCGTGATCCGACGCACGGCGATATGGCGACCAATGCTGCCATGGTGCTCGCGAAGGAAGCCGGAAAGAAGCCGCGCGATCTGGCGGAGGCGATCAGGGCCAATCTGCGCGGCGACGATGTTGTCGAAAAGGTCGAAGTCGCCGGCCCGGGCTTCATCAATCTCACGCTCAAGCCGCACGTGTGGGCGAACGAACTCCGTACGGTTTTGCGCAGCGGGGCGGATTACGGGCGCAGCAATATTGGCAAGCGCGAACGTGTCAACGTCGAGTACGTGTCGGCCAACCCGACGGGGCCGATGCACGTCGGCCATTGCCGCGGCGCGGTGTTTGGCGACGCGCTCGCCAATCTGCTTGCGTTTGTGGGCTTCGATGTGACACGTGAGTACTATGTCAATGATGCGGGTGCCCAGGTCGATGTGCTCGCGCGCTCGGCGTTCCTGCGCTACCGCGAGGCGCTCGGCCAAAATATCGGAGCCATTCCGGAAGGCCTTTATCCCGGCGATTACTTAAAGCCGGTCGGCGAGGCGCTTGCGGCCGAACATGGCAAGACGCTTCTTGAGAAGCCTGAGTCCGAATGGCTGCCAATTGCGCGCGCGAAGGCCGTCGACATGATGATGCTGGCCATTCGCGCCGATCTTGCCGCGCTCAACGTGTCGCAGGATGTTTTCTTTTCCGAGCGCTCGCTGATTTCCGGCGGCACGGATCAGGTTGCTGCGACCATCGACGAACTCCGCGCGCGCGGCGAAGTCTACCAGGGGCGTTTGCCGCCGCCGAAAGGCGGCGCGGCGGACGATTGGGAAGATCGCGAGCAGACGCTTTTTCGTTCGACCGATTTCGGCGATGACGTCGATCGCCCGCTGATGAAATCGGACGGCAGCTACACGTATTTCGCGTCGGATATCGCCTACCACAAATCGAAATTTGATCGCGGCTTTCTGCACATGATCGACGTATGGGGCGCCGACCACGGCGGCTACGTCAAGCGCATGCAAGCCGCGGTCAAAGCCGTAAGCGGCGGCAAGGCCGATCTCGACGTCAAGATCATCCAGCTTGTGAAGCTGTTGCGTGCGGGCGAGCCGGTGAAAATGTCGAAGCGCGCAGGCGAGTTCGTCACGTTGCGCGAAGTGGTGGACGAAGTCGGCCGCGACGCCGTCCGCTTCATGATGCTTTACCGCAAGAACGATGCGGTGCTCGATTTCGATCTCGCCAGGGTCATCGAGCAATCACGGGACAACCCCGTCTTTTATGTCCAGTACGCACACGCGCGGGGCGAATCAGTCTTCCGCAATGCGCGCGAAATGCTTCCCGATTTGCCGAATTCGGCCGCCGCGCGCGCAAGGATGCTCGAGCAGGCGCCTCTCGATCGCCTGAGCGATTCCGGGGAACTTTCCCTGATGCGCCGGATTGCAGCCTTTCCGCGCGTGATCGAGGCTGCCGCGATCGCCCATGAGCCCCACAGAATTGCATTCTATCTATATGAATTAGCAAGCGAATTTCATGCGTTGTGGACACGCGGAAAAGACTTGCCTCATTTACGCTTCATTATCCAGAATGATCCACAAGCGACCATGGGCCGCCTTGCATTGGTACAGGGGATCGTAACCGTACTTGCCTCCGGGCTTGCGCTACTTGGCGTTTCTGCGCCCGAGGAAATGAGATAAGTGCAGGTTGCTTGACTTCCGTCATTTGCTGATCGGAAGGACGAAAACGCGACGCAACTGCCAGACGGGGACAGAATGGCGGACGATAGCACGGCGCAACGCGCCTTCCGTTCGAACGACCCATACAGCCGCAACGCCACGCCCGGCAGCGTGGAGGCTCCAGCCAACGACCCGCTTGCCGAACTTGCGCGGCTGATCGGGCAGAACGATCCATTTGCAGAATTTGGCAGCGAGGCAAGGCGGCCGACGGCATCGCCGACGCAAGCGCAGCCAGCCTATCGGATGGATGCGCGCGAGCCGCACGGCGGCCCGGCGCCGTCGCATTCTCAGCACGACGATGCGAGCTATGCGGCGTCGCCCAATCCGGATGATCACGACGCCGACTACTACCAGGATGAAATGCAGGCGCCGCCTGAGGACTACTACGCCGAGCCGTCGTCTTCGCGCCGCAGGGTAGGGATCATGGCAATTGCCGGCGTGTTCGCGCTGGGCGTCATCGGCACCGCGGGCGCGTTCGGTTATCGGGCGCTGTTCGGTCCCGGCGGTTCATCGATGCCGCCGCCGGTTATCAAGGCCGATACCTCGCCGAGCAAGATCGTTCCGCAAACGGGTACGGACGCGAAGGCGGGCGGCAAGGTTATCTACGACCGCGTTGGCGATCGCGGGCAGGGAGAGAAAGTCGTCTCGCGGGAAGAAACGCCGCTTGACATCAAGAGCAAATCGAACGGCGTTATTCCGCCGGCTGCTGCCGGCGATGAGAACGGCGCTGCCGGCGCGATGCAGGCGATGGCCGGCGATGCCAGCTTTACCGAGCCCAAGCGAATCCACACTATCGTGATCCGGCCGGATCAGCCCGACATGGGATTGCCGGCACCGGCACCGGCGCCGTCTGCCTCGGCGCCGCCAGCGCCACCCCCGCCGCGCGTTGCCAGCGTGCCGCAAACGCGTGTAGCGAATGCACAGCCGCAGCAGGCCGCGCCCGATGCACCTTCACGTCACGCCGCGTCGACTCCGCAAAGAGCGGAACCTGCGGCGCACCACGGGCAGGCGGCGCCACAGAACGCGCCGTTGTCGCTCAGTCCGGGTGGTAGTGCGAATTCGCCTGCGAGGCAGCCCACACGGGTCGCCAATGCTCCGGCGGCGGCCGTCCCGGCGCGCTCAGGCGCGGCGCATGGCGAATACGTGCAGGTCAGTTCCCAGCGCAGCGAAACGGACGCGCAGGCGTCCTTCCGCACGTTGCAGGGCAAGTATCCCAAGCAGCTCGGCGGCCGCCAGCTGGTCATCCACCGTGCAGATCTCGGCGCGAAAGGGATTTACTATCGCGCGCTGGTCGGGCCTTTTGCGAGCGCGAACGAAGCCGTCCAGTTGTGCAGCAGCCTGAAAGCGGCTGGCGGAAGCTGCCTGATCCAGAGGAACTAGCGTTCGAATGCTTGCCTGCCCGCGTGCCGCGCGTTAGGTCGCGGCGATGGCGCCGCGCGCATTCATTACCGGCCTTTCGGGTCTTTCGATCACCGCCGACGAACGAGCCTTTCTAAGGGAGACTCGGCCTTTTGGGCTGATCCTCTTCAAGCGGAACGTCAGCACCGCGGAGCAAGTCGCTGCTCTCGTCGACGCCTTCCGAGACGCGGTCGGCGCTCGGGCACCCGTTCTGGTCGATCAGGAAGGCGGCCGAGTGCAGCGGCTGGGGCCGCCGCACTGGCCGGCCTACCCACCGGGCGCTCGGTACGGCGAGCTCTATGACCGGGAGACGGCGTTCGGGCTCGCGGCGGCCCGTTTGGGCGGCCGGCTGATCGCCTCGGACCTCGCCCCGCTCGGCATCGACGTCGATTGCCTGCCGATCGCCGACGTCCCGGCCGCCGGGGGCGATCCGGTTATCGGCGACCGGGCCTATGGGGTCAGGGCCGACAAGGTCGCGGCGATTGCCGCCGCGCTCGCGGAAGGGCTGCAAAGGGGCGGCGTTCTTCCGGTCCTGAAGCATCTGCCGGGACACGGCCGGGCGACAGCCGACAGCCACCACCGGCTTCCCGTCGTGGACACCGATCGCGCAACGCTGGAGAGAACGGACTTCGCCGCCTTCCGCCCCCTCGGTCACCTGCCGCTCGGCATGACCGCCCATGTCGTATTTTCTGCGATAGACCCGGTCACACCGGCGACGAGTTCCGTCACTATGATACGCGAAGTGATTCGCGGCTTTATCGGTTTCAGAGGCCTGCTGATGAGCGACGACATATCGATGGGCGCGCTGTCGGGAACGATCGCCGAGCGTTGCCGCGCGGCGTTCGCGGCAGGTTGCGATGTCGTGCTCCATTGCGACGGCAAACTCGACGAAATGCAGCAGGTCGCCGGCGAGGCGGCGATACTTGTGGGAGACTCTGCGCGACGTGCCGAAGCCGCTCTTGCGGCGCGCAAGCAGCCGGAGCAATTTGACGTCGAGGCCGCGCGCAGCGTCTTCGCGAAGATGATCGCAGGCGAGCGTCCGGCCAAATGGAAAGAAATTTCATGAGTCCTGAGGATTTCGAGACCACGCTCGGCGAGGAGCGCGCGAGCAGCGAACCGGCCATGATGGTCGACGTCGAGGGTTTCGAGGGACCTCTCGATCTTCTGCTGACCCTGGCGCGCCAGCAGAAGGTCGACCTCGCCAAGATTTCGATCCTGGCGCTCGCCGATCAGTATCTCGTGTTCATCGAAGCCGCGCGCAAAATGCGGCTTGAGCTTGCGGCCGACTACCTGGTGATGGCGGCCTGGCTCGCCTACCTGAAATCGCGCCTGCTGCTGCCTGAAACGGCGCCGGGCGAGGGGCCGAGCGCCGAGGATATGGCGCTGGCGCTGGCGTTCCGGTTGAAGCGGCTCGAAGCCATGCGCGAGGTTGCCGCCAAGCTGATAGAGCGGCCGCAGCTTGATCGCGACGTCTTCGCGCGCGGCGATCCGGAGCCGATCGCCGAGATCAAGCAGCCGGAATGGACGGCGACGCTTTACGACCTGCTGAGCGCCTACGCCGTGCAGCGCCGCCGCAGCGCGATGTCGTTCGTGCGCGTGCGCAAGCGGACAGTGTGGTCGCTGGCGGAGGCGCGCGCGACGCTCGAGCGAATGATCGGGCAGAGCACGGACTGGACGCGCATCGACCAGTATCTCATCCAGTACGTTGTCGAGCCGGCGATGGCGGTGACCGCGATGGCGTCGTCATTTGCGTCGGCGCTGGAACTGGTGCGCGAAGGCCACGCCGAGATTCATCAGAAGCAGCCCTACGCGCCGATCTACATGCGCAAGCGCTACGGCGGCGGCAATCGAAACGAGAGCGCGCCGGCCGGCGTGCAGGACAATGCATGAGGAGGCCGTATCCATGCCGAGTGTGGCAAAGAAACTCGTGATCGTGAGCAACGACGAGTCACCGGCGCCGGAGCCGGCCACGCGGCCGGAGGAATTGCGGCTGCTGGAAGCGCTGCTGTTCGCGGCGTCCGAGCCGCTCGACGAGACGCAGCTCGCGCGGCAATTGCCGTCGGGCACCGACGTGCGCGAGGCGCTGGCCCGCCTCAAGGCCGAATACGCGCCGCGCGGCGTCAATCTCGTGCGCATCGGCAAGAAGTGGACGTTCCGCACCGCCGCCGACCTGTCTTGGCTGCTGACCAAGAAATCCGTCGAGACGCGCAAGCTCTCGCGCGCCGCGGTCGAAACACTCGCCATCATCGCCT
>DASSRW010000221.1:0-17231 GCA_035701545.1 Pseudolabrys sp. | reverse complement strand
TCTGCGCGTTCTCGGCCGCGGCGAGGAGAGCTACCGCGACGAGGTGATCGAGCTGCTCAACTGGGTCGGGCTCGGCGAGCGTATCTGGGCGCTGCCGCCCGTTCTGTCGGGCGGCGAAAAGCAGCGCGCGGCGATCGCGCGCGCCGTGATTGCGCGACCGCAGCTTCTGCTGGCAGATGAGCCGACCGGCAACGTCGATCCAAGTCTGGCGCAAAGGCTGTTGCGCCTCTTTGTCGAGCTGAACAAATCCGGCACGTCGGTGGTCATCGCCACCCACGACATCGCATTGATGGATCAATACGATGCCCGCCGGCTCGTGCTGCATGACGGGCGGCTGCACATCTACGACTGAGGCGGATCATGACGAATGCGTCGATGGATGATCTCAATACGTCGCCGCGCCGGCCCGGCGCCTTGCCGCGATTCGAAACGCCCATCGTTCCGCGCAACTCGATCTCCGGCCGCGCCTTGATTGCGGTTGTCGCGATCATGACGTTCCTGGCATCGCTGACGACCGGTGCGGTGGTGCTGGTTCGCGCCGCCGCCGGCGAATGGCAATCGGACGTGTCGCGCGAAGTGACCATCCAGGTCACTCCGGCTTCCGGCCGCAATCTCGATGCCTCGGTCGAGAAGGCCGCGGTTGTTGCGCGCGCCTTTCCGGGAATTGCGGCGGTGCGGCCCTACTCGAAAGAAGAATCGTCGCGCTTGCTCGAGCCCTGGCTCGGCGGCGACCTGTCGCTGGACGAGCTGCCGGTGCCGCGCCTGATCGTGGTGAAGATCGCGCCGGGTGCCGCACCCGACCTCCCGCAATTGCGTCGCATGCTGGCCGAGCAAATCCCCGGCGCGACCCTGGACGATCACCGCGGCTGGATCGACCGCATGCGGACGATGACGGGCACCGCCGTTGCCGCCGGCGTCTGCATCCTGATCCTCATGATTGCGGCAACGATGCTGTCGGTCACGTTTGCAACGCGGGGCGCGATGGCCACCAACCGGCCCGTCATCGAGGTCCTGCATTTCATCGGCGCGCGCAACCGCTTTATCGCCCGTCATTTCCAGCGCCATTTCCTGGTGCTCGGCCTGCAAGGCGGCGCAATCGGCGGCGGCGCGGCAATCGTGCTGTTTGCGGTCGCGTCCGTGATCAGCCGGTTTTTCAGCGGCACCGCCGGGGGCGAAGAGACCGAGGCGATGTTCGGCTCTTTCTCGATCGGCATGGCCGGTTACATCGCGGTGCTGGTGCAGGTCGTTCTGATCGCAGTGGTGACGGCGTGGACGTCGCGCCACACGGTCAATCGCACGCTGCAGGCGATCGACTGAAATGCTCGCCGGTCTTGCGCGCTGGATCGGTTTTCTCACGATGACCGCGTTTGTCGTCGGCGTGCTGGCGCTCTCCGGCGGCTACTACGTTTTTGCGTCGAACATTTCAACGGAAGAGATCAAGCTTGACGGCAACGCGGACGGCATCGTGGTCCTGACCGGCGCGGCCACGCGCATTCCGGACGCGATGGAATTGCTCGCCGCCGGCCGCGGCAAGCGGCTGCTCATCACAGGCGTGCATCACAGCACGAGCGCCCGTGAGATCGCCAGGCTGACGCCGCTCTATGCGCGCCTGTTCGCCTGCTGCGTCGATCTGGACCGCTCCGCGCTCAATACCTTCGGCAACGCCATCGAGGCGAAGCGCTGGGCGAAGGAGCATCATTTCGCCTCGCTGATCGTGGTAACGTCGAACTGGCACATGCCGCGCGCCATGGCCGAACTCGAGCACCAGGGCCCGGCGCTGAAGCTCATTCCGTTTCCGGTGGTTTCCGACAACATCAAATCCAATCCGTGGTGGTCGAACGCCGCGACGGCGCGCTTGGTGCTGTCGGAGTATTTGAAATATCTCTTCGCAATCGTTCGCATGCATCTCGATCCGGACACAGCTACATAGCCGCGGGCAAAACGGTGTTATTTCGCTCGATCGTCTTCAACGTCGTGTTCTACTTGAACACGCTTCTTTATCTGGCGATCGCGTTGCCGACATTCGTCATGTCGTACAGATCGGTGCTGGCCGTGGCGCAGGCATGGGGCCGCGCCAATCTGGTGTTGCTGCGGGTGATCGTCGGCATAGACGTGGAATTCCGCGGCCTGGAAAGAATTCCGCCGGGCCCGCTGATCGTCGCGGCCAAGCACCAGTCGGCGTGGGAAACCTTCGCTCTGGTCACGCTGTTCGAGAATCCGCTTTTCATCCTGAAGCGCGAATTGCTCTGGATCCCCATCTTTGGCTGGCTGCTGGCGAAAGCGCGCATGGTGCCGATCGATCGCCGCGCTGCGCCGGGAGCGGTCATGGCCATGACGCGGCGCGCGATTTTCGAAATCAAGGAGGGACGCCAGCTCATCATCTTTCCGGAAGGCACGCGGCGGCCTCCCGGCGCCGAGCCGGCATACAAATCCGGCGTCATCCTGCTTTACGACAGGGCAGGCGTGCCGTGCCTGCCGGTGGCGCTCAATTCCGGGCTGTTCTGGCCGCGCCGTTCCATTCGCCGCGTGCCGGGGACCGTCGTGGTCGAAATTCTGGATCCGATTCCGCCCGGCCTGGACAAGGACGCCTTCTCGGCCAGGCTGCAACACGCCATCGAAACCGCGACCGCACGCTTGATCGAAGAGGGCAAGCAGGAGATCGCGCGCCGATCAGGCTGAGGCGTCCGCGTGCGCCTCGTGCGTTCCCTTCAGGCGCTCGGCCAGGAGCCGCAATTCCTCATTCCGGTAACCGAGCGTTTCCAGCTCCTTCACGGCGGCCAGAACATAGTCCCGATTGGGGCCCGACCGCCCGTGTCCCTGCCGCACATAATGGAGCTGTTGGGCGAGCGAGAGCCGGCCGGCATATTGCCGGTGACCGCGGTCGACCACATAGCAGAGCGCCTGGATGCCTTGCCTCGGATCGTTCATCAGCCATACCGGGCGCCACACCTCACGATAGACCAGCGTGACCTGCTCGCGCGCGCGCAGGTAGGCGATCGTGTCCGGACGTTTTTTTGCCGCCACCCGATAGGCAATGCCGCGGCAGTTGCCGCCGCGGTCGAGACCGAGCACGAGGCCCGGACGTTCCGGCGTGCCGCGGTGGACGAACGAATAGACGCACAGCGCCCGGTGCGCTCCGATCAGGCGCGCGTTGAGCCTTTCCAGGTAGTCGAAGCCCGGCCGCCACATGAGCGACCCGTAGGCAAAGACCCACAGGTCTTCGTCGTCTTGCGGGCTTTTGCTCATCGGGGTCGGTCGGCGCGGGGCGGCGTTGACAAGGATCGGCAATTCCGCTCGCGTATCAGCAGGTTGGCGCCGACGCAACCGCGACTTTGGCGGGCGCAGAAACGCCGTATTCGACAGGTCTGTGGCGCAGCGAGATGGCTCGTAACCCAAACAGCTTCCAGGCCCGCCGCCGCACAGGCTGGCGCTACACGGTGCTGCTTTTCGTCGTCTTCGGGCTGGCGGGCGGCTGGATTCTGCTGTGGCAGTATGCGTCCGGCAAGGCGGCCGAAACGCTCGAAGGCTGGCGCGCGCGCGAGGCCAGGGAAGGCCGCGTCTACAGCTGCGGCACGCAAACGATCGCCGGCTTTCCGTTCCGCATCGAGGTGAACTGCGACCGCGCCACCGCGGTGCTGCGCAACAACAAGCCGCCGTTCGAGCTGAAGCTCGCCAATATTCTCGTAGCAGCCGAAATCTATCGGCCGACGGTGCTGACCAGCGAATACGCGAGCCCGCTCACCGTTTCCGAGCCCGGTGGAATGGCGCGTTTCGTGGCGAACTGGCGGCATGCGCAGACGACCGTGCGTGGAACGCCGGCATCTCCCGAGCAGGTCTCGATGGTGTTCGACAATCCGCGGCTTGATCGCGTCGAAAGCTCCGGCAACCAACCCGTGATCGCCGCCGGGCGCATCGCGCTCGTCGGGCGCATGCTCGAAGGCTCCGCCCGCAGCAATCCGGTCATTGAGCTTGTGCTTCGCTCGAACAAATTGTCTGCGCCGGGACTCAATCCCGCGGCGGCCGCGGGAGTGGATTCCGATGTGGACATTGTGCTGCGCGGGCTGAAGGATTTTTCACCGAAGCCGTGGCCGGAGCGCTTTCGCGAAATCCAGGCCGCCAACGGCCGCATCGAAATCAGAAAACTGCGCCTGCAACAGAGCGACACGCTGGCGGTCGGAAGCGGCACGCTGTCGCTCAACCCGCAGGGCCGCTTGCAGGGACAGGTGAATGTCACGATCGCCGGGCTCGAGCCGTTTCTCAAGCGCATCGGCGCCGACAAGATGGTTCAATCCTCGCGCACCGTGGAAAGGCTCGCCGGCACGCTCGACCGTTTCCTGCCCGGGCTCGGCGACATCGCCCGCCAGCAGGCGGGCGCGAACCTCGGCGCCGGAATCAATATGCTCGGCGAGCAGACGATGCTCGAAGGCCGGCATGCGGTGAAGCTGCCGCTGCGGATCGACGACGGGACGATGATGCTCGGACCGATTCCGGTCGGGATTGCACCGGCGTTGTTCTGAACCGCTTAGTCCTTTTCGGAGGCGTAGGGCTTCGGCAGCGGTGCCAGTTGCGGATGCGGCCGGCCGAAATCGGGTGCCGGTGAATCCTGTCCCATCTCGACGATGCCCTTGCGGATCGCGCGCGTGCGCGTGAAGTGCTCGAACAGGGCCTCGCCGTCGCCCCTGCGAATGGCCTTGGTCAGCGCCGAAATATCCTCGTTAAAGCGGCCGAGCATTTCCAGCACCGCGTCCTTGTTGGCGAGGAAAACGTCGCGCCACATGGTCGGATCGGAAGCCGCGATACGGGTGAAATCGCGAAAGCCGCCGGCCGAGAATTGCAGCACCTCGGATTTCGTCACCTCGCTCAATTCGTCCGCCGTGCCGACGATCGTGTAGGCGATCAAATGCGGCAGATGACTGGTGATGGCGAGCACCAGATCGTGGTGATCGGCCGCCATCGTCTCGACGTTGGCGCCGAGCAATTTCCAGAAGGTTGCAAGCTTCTCCACCGCCTTCGGATCCGTCCCTTTCGGCGGCGTCAGGATGCACCAGCGGTTGACGAACAGCTCGGCAAAGCCCGCGTCGGGACCCGAATATTCCGTGCCCGCGACCGGGTGGGCGGGGACGAAATGGACGCCCTTCGGCAGATGCGGGCTCATGTCGCGGACAATCGCGCCCTTGACGGAGCCGACGTCGGAGACGATCGCGCCTGCTTTCAGGTGCGGCGCGATTTCTTTTGTGACGGCGCCGCAGGCACCGACCGGGATGCAGAGAATGACGAGGTCGGCGCCTTCGACCGCGTCGGCGTTGGTTTCGACCACCTGATCGGCGATGCCGAGCTCGGCCACGCGCCGGCGTGTTGCCGCCGAGCGCGCGGTCGCGACGATCGAGCCCGCGGCGTTCTGCAGCCGCGCGGCGCGCGCGATCGAGGAGCCGATCAGGCCGACACCGATCAGCGCGAGACGGTTGAACAGCGGAGATTTTGCGCTCACGCCGCCTTCCCCAGGAATTCGCCGAGCGCCTTCACCACCAGACGATTGGCCTCTTCGGTGCCGACCGTCACGCGCAGCGCGTTCGGCAGCTTGTAGGCGCTGACGCGGCGCACGATCAGGCCGCGCTTCACCAGGAATTCGTCCGCGTCCTTGGCCGTGCGACCACTTGCTTCCGGAAAATGCACCAGCACGAAATTCGCCGCGCTCGGCGTGACGGTCAGGCCGAGCTTGCCGATCTCGTCCGTGAGCCACGCCAGCCAGCGCGAATTGTGCTCGCGCGAACGCTCGACGTGTGCCGTGTCCTTGATGGCGGCGATACCGGCGGCGATCGCCGGCGCGTTGACGTTGAACGGCCCGCGGATGCGGTTGATGGCGTCGACAACGTGCGCCGGCCCGTACATCCAGCCGAGCCTGAGCGCCGCGAGCCCGTGGATTTTCGAGAAGGTGCGGGTCATCACGGTGTTGTCGGTGGTCGCCACAAGCTCGATGCCCGATTCATAATCGTTGCGGCGCACGTACTCGGCATAGGCTGCATCGAGCACGAGCAAGACATGTGCGGGCAGCGAGCGCTGCAATCGCTTCACCTCATCGAACGGGACATAGGTTCCGGTTGGATTATTCGGGTTGGCAAGAAAGACGACCTTCGTCCCGCTTGTCACCGCACCCAGGATGGAGTCGACATCTGCGGTGAAATTCTTCTCGGGCGCGATCACGGGCTTGCCGCCGGCGCCGAGCGTCGCGATCGGGTAGACCAGAAAGCCATGCGTGGTGTGGATCGCCTCGTCGCCGTCCGCGAGATAGGCGTGCGCGATCAGATGCAGGAGGTCGTCGGAGCCCGCGCCGCAGACGATGCGCGCCGGATCGAGCCCGAACGCCGCGCCGATCGCCTCGCGCAATCTGGACGCCGACCCATCCGGATACTCGTGCAGCGCGGCCGCCGCGGCGCGGTAGGCCGCGATGGCGCTCTCGCCCGGACCCAACGGCGTTTCGTTGGAGGAGAGCTTGAACACCTTGGCGACACCTGGCGCGGTGCTCCGTCCGGGGACGTAAGCGTTGATCGCTAGCACGCCGGGTCGTGTCTGCGGTCGCTCAGGTGTCATTCTCGCATTCCTCAATCGAGGCCCGTCATGCCCCGGCGACTCGCGACGGGAGCCCAGTAATCGCAAAGCTGGAGACTACTGGCTGGTCCGCCTGCTGGGGACCGGGGGCCTTATTTGCCGTTTTCGGCGGCAACCGTATAGCGGGTTGCGTGGCTGCCGACGAGGGTCGATGAGCGTACGGTTGCTCCAGCCTTAACCAGCGCGCCGGTGACGGCCTCAAAGTTCGAGCCTTGCGGCACGGTGATGAGCAAGGCCGCACCGTCGAATGCGCGATCCGGCACGGCGATGAATTCGGCCACGGTCGAAAGCGTCTGTGCGGCCTTGGCGCCCCAGCCGGATACGCGCACGCTCCACACTTCCGCCTCGGTCACCATCGCGTCGGCGGCGACCCGCGACAGGACGAAGACCGGCAGCGCCGCCGGATGATCCGATCGCTCCACGAATGGCAGGCGCGCGATGATTTTCGGCGCACTGTCGAATTCGAGCGCGCTCCACCAGGCGCCCGCGCCGGCCACCGCAATCGCCGGCACGAGGCCAAGGTCGCCCTTGGAATCGGACACCGCTGCGACCACGCCGGCCGCGCCCATATGCGGCACAAATGGCACCGTGAAGCCGAAATGAAAGCGGGCGGAATCGCGCATCAGTGCGTCGCCGGCGGAGAGATCCGCGTGCAGCGAGAACGGCGCCTGGACGAACGTGAAAGTCGAGATGATGACCCGCCAGATGCTCTCGGCAGTATCGAGCGGCAGCACGCCTTTGTGGCGCTTCACCAGCCGGCGCATCATGTCGGCCTCGCGCGCCGGACGAAATGCCGATCCGGTCTCCTGGCTGCGTTTGACCGAGATGAGCCGGTCGATGATCTCCCCGCGCTCCATCAAGAGGTTGTGCATCGCTTCGTCGATGCGGTCGATCTCCTTGCGCAGATCGGCCAGAGAAGGTGCGTCGGCGGGCTTCGGCATGGGCGATATTGTTAGGTGGGCGGAAGCCTGAAATCAAAGAAAACATTGACAGTAAGCCCCCGCAAACCTAAACGGCCCGCGACCCCCAGGCCCGCGTCAATTGAGCGGCATTAAAGATGCGAGCGCGCCGGGAGCGCGGACGAGATGGTCGAGGTCAGTTTCAGCGGTCGCAAGGAAACAATTGCAGCAATCCGCGAGGCGGATCATCCGCGCGACTCCCTCATCGCTCGTTTCGGTCCCGACAAGCCGCTGAAGCTTGACGCCGGCGTATCCCTCTCGCCATTTCAGATCGCCTACAAGACTTACGGCACCCTCAACACCGAGCGATCGAACGCGGTGCTTGTCTGTCACGCGCTGACCGGCGACCAGCACGCCGCCAGCGTCCATCCCGTCACCGGCAAAACGGGATGGTGGGAAACGCTGGTCGGCCCCGGCAAGCCGATCGACACCGAGCGTTATTTCATCATCTGTCCGAACGTTGTCGGCGCCTGCATGGGCACAACCGGACCGGCCTCGACCAATCCGAAAACAGGCAAGCCGTGGGGCCTGGATTTTCCGGTCGTCACCATCCGCGACATGGTGCGTGCACAGGCTATGCTCCTCGATCACCTCGGCATCGAAAGCCTGTTCGCCGTAGCCGGCGGCTCGATGGGCGGCATGCAGGTGCTGCAATGGGTGGCGAGCTTCCCTGACCGCGTGTTCGCGGCTCTGCCGATCGCCTGCTCGACGCGCCATTCGGCGCAAAACATTGCCTTTCACGAAGTTGGGCGACAGGCGGTGATGGCCGATCCTGAGTGGCGCCAGGGCCGTTATTTGCTCGAAGGCACCAACCCGCGCCGCGGGCTCGCGGTCGCGCGCATGGGCGCGCACATCACGTATCTCTCCGATGCGGCTTTGCACCGCAAGTTCGGACGAAAATTTCAGGACCGTGAAAATCCCACGTTCTCATTCGACGCCGATTTCGAGGTCGAGTCCTACCTGCGCCATCAGGGCATCTCGTTCGTCGAGCGCTTCGACGCAAACTCCTATCTCTATCTCACCCGCGCGATGGACTATTTCGATCTGGCAGCCGACTACGACGGCGTGCTGGCGAACGGCTTCAAGGGAACGCCGACCCGCTTTTGCGTGATTTCGTTTACCTCCGACTGGCTGTTTCCAACCTCGGATTCGCGCGCCATCGTGCACGCGCTCAACGCCGCCGGCGCACGCGTTTCCTTCGCGGAGATCGTTACCGACAAGGGCCACGATGCCTTTCTGCTGGACGAGCCGGAGTTGTTCGCGATCGTCCGCGGCTTTCTCGACGGAGCCGGTGCCACCCGCGGCCTTGACCGCAGGGGCGGGGCAGAATGAGCACACTCGCGCGCGAAAATGCGAGCGGCATCGGCACGGGCCTTGCGCCGACGCCCGGCAGTGCCCGCGTCGACCTGCTGGTGGTGGCCGGGATGATTGCGCACGGCGCCAAGGTTCTGGACGTCGGCTGCGGCGACGGCGAGCTCCTGCGGCTGCTGATGGAATCGCGGGGCGTAGACGGGCGCGGAATTGAACTCTCGCGGGAAGGGGTGAACCAGTGCGTCGCCAAGGGGCTGGCCGTTATCCAGGGCGACGCCGATACCGACCTCGCCGACTATCCCGATGACGCGTTCGACTATGTGATCCTGTCGCAGACGTTGCAGGCGACGCGCAAGCCGCGGGTGGTGCTGGAGCACATGCTGCGTATCGGCCGGCATGCCGTCGTTTCGTTTCCAAATTTTGGGCACTGGCAAGTCCGTCTCCAGCTTCTCTTGGCCGGCCACATGCCGCAGACGGATATCCTGCCCTACAGCTGGTACGACACGCCGAATATCCATCACTGCACGATCAAGGATTTCCGCCAGCTCTGCACGGAAATCGGCGTGCGGATGCAGAAGGCCGTGGCCCTTAACGCCTGGGGCGGCCCCCTGCGGCTCAATGCGCCCTGGTGGTTCTGGAACCTGTTCGGCGAACAGGCAGTCTTCCTGCTCAGCCGCAAGAACTGACCAGCCGCGCCCCGGCCTCCCGAAGGCTGCCTATCGGTATTCTTGTCCTAAGTCATTGTTGCTAAATGTTATTTCTCATAGTTAAATGTTAAAATGAATCGCCGAAACATAGGCCAGTATAGACTGGTTTAGATATCCTGAATTTCCAGTTCAATGTATACGGCTGCTGGTTCAATGCCAGCAATCCGGAGCGCGCAAGTCATGGCTTGTTGAGTCCCCGGTCCTGCCGGGATTGATCGCCGGGCGCTAATGCTATTAGTTCCGGAAGTATTGCTTAGTAGGATGGGGAGTTGTGTTATGTGCGTAAAACAAAAAACTGCGGCGCTCGCTCTGTGCACCGCGATCAGCCTCGCGCTCGGCAGCCCGGCGTTTGCCAAACCGGCACATCATCATCGTCATCATCACAGCAGGACCGCCGCCGCTCAGCACGTGGCCACCGGCGTGGTGATTCACGACGACCGCTTTCCCTTTCTCGATCAGCCGCAGGCCAAGGCCGACAGGCGCGCAAGCAGCCGGAGCAGACACCAGGCCGGACGGGCGGCTACGCCACACGCCGGCGACGCTTACGCATCGGCGGAATCCTTCAGCTATAATCCGCTCATAACCGAGGCACGCCGCTATCTCGGAACCAATCCGACCGGGTGGAAAAGCGTCTGGTGCGGCGCCTTCATGGACATGGTTCTCCGTCACACCGGTCACCGCGGCGGTGGTGTTGCCGCCAAAGCCTATGCGCATTACGGCCGCCGCGTCCCCGGCCCACAGGTCGGGGCGATCGCCGTGATGTCGCGCCGGGGCGGAGGCGGCCACGTCGGAATCGTCACCGGTATCGACCCGCACGGAAATCCGATCATCATTTCCGGCAATTACAACCACAAGGTGGTCGAGGCGGCGTTCCCGCGCGGGGTCATTTTCGCCTACGTCGTGCCGAACTGATCGCCAGAGCACGATTTGGCGCCGCACGGACGCGCGGCGGCTCCGCTGGGGTAGACCCGTCACAAGGGCTCGGAAAGCGCGTCTCCAATCCCGATTTCACCGCCCGTCGTAACCTCGGCGTAGACGCCGCAATCCATGTTGCCGAAGCTGCGCATCAGCGTCCCCGGAATCTCCAGATCGCGGAGGCCGGTGTCGGGATCGACGTTGGTTGCCGCACAGCGCACGATGCGCTTGATCACCTTCAAGCGCACATTTTTCCCGATCGAGATTTCCCGGTTGAGCAGTCCGAACTCGCGCCAGGCCGGCCAGCCATGGACATAGAGGTTGGCGCGGAAGCGGAGCGGATTGACCGTCGCGCCGATTGAGGTTTCCAGGGCCGCGACCGAGCCTAAATTGACAATGGAGACGACTTTCTTCGCCACATCGGAAAAGCTGTGCCTGGCGCCGAAGAGCACCTTGGGCGGCCCGCGCAGCTCCTTGGCCATATAGCGGCGGAAAAACGTTTCGACCGCGAGCCGGCCTTCAGGCGTGCACAGGTCGGCGTGGACCACTTCGCGACCGTCGCTTTCGATCGTTAGCGTGTGGGTTGCCTCGTCGAAGTCGGTGCGCAGAGCGGCGAGCCGCTCGTTCTTCATCAGCATCAGAAAGCGCTGCTTGGGAAAGTAGGCGGGAGCCGCCGGATCGAACCCGGTCGGGCCGTTCTCGATCGCATAGAGGCGGTCTGCCGGCAGCGTGCCCCCGGGCGTAAGCCGGGTCTGCCGCAGGGCTTGCGGGGAGAGGCCTTTGACCGGGTAGCGGTAGATGGCCTGGATGGCGGGCTGGCTGTTCATCGCTGGCGCCCGTTTATCATGACTGGCCGCTCGGTCACGATCGGCCTCTTCAAACCGCGCCGAATACCCCCACATAATGCCGAGGCGGGCCGCCTTCGGGGGCCCGCATTACGGCGCCGAAAAGGGCCGATGGAGTGAAGACATGAATTTCGAGAAATATACCGACCGCGCCCGCGGCTTCGTGCAATCGTCGCAAAGCTTGGCCCTGCGCGAGGGTCATCAGCAATTCGCCCCTGAACATCTTCTGAAAGTTCTGCTCGACGATCCGGAAGGGTTAGCGGCGGGCCTGATTGACCGTTCGGGAGGCAATTCGCGTCAGGCACTGCGCGACGTCGAGGCGGCGCTCGCGAAAACGCCCAAGGTTTCGGGCGGCGGAGCAGGGCAGATCTATCTCGCGCCGGCGCTGGCGCGCGTTTTCGACGCGGCTGAACAGGCCGGCGAGAAGGCCGGCGACAGCTTCGTGACGGTCGAGCGCCTGCTGCTCGCGCTGGCCCTCGAGAAGGACAGCGAGGCCGGACAAATCCTCAAAAAGGCGGGTGTCACGCCGCAAAACCTCAATGCCGCGATCAACGCGCTGCGCAAGGGCCGCACGGCCGATTCCGCCTCTGCCGAGAACGCCTACGACGCGCTGAAGAAATACGCGCGCGATCTCACGCAGGCCGCGCGTGACGGCAAGCTCGATCCGGTGATCGGCCGCGACGAGGAAATCCGCCGCACGGTGCAGGTGCTGTCGCGGCGCACGAAGAACAATCCGGTGCTGATCGGTGAGCCGGGCGTGGGCAAGACGGCAATCGTTGAGGGGCTCGCGCTGCGCATTGTGAATGGCGACGTGCCTGAGAGCTTGCAGGACAAGCGGCTGCTGGCGCTCGATCTCGGCGCCCTGATCGCCGGCGCCAAATACCGCGGCGAGTTCGAGGAGCGCCTGAAGGCGGTGCTGCAGGAGGTGACGTCCGCTGAAGGCAGCCTGATCCTGTTCATCGACGAGATGCACACGTTGATCGGCGCCGGCAAGGCCGACGGCGCGATGGACGCATCCAATCTGCTCAAGCCGGCGCTGGCGCGCGGCGAGCTGCACTGCATCGGCGCAACCACGCTCGATGAATACAAGAAGCACGTCGAGAAGGATGCGGCGCTGGCGCGGCGCTTCCAGCCGGTGTTCGTGTCCGAGCCTTCGGTCGAGGACACGATCTCGATCCTGCGCGGTTTGAAGGACAAATACGAGCAACACCACGGCGTCCGCATCACCGACGGTGCTCTGGTTGCGGCTGCGACACTCTCGCATCGCTACATCACGGACCGGTTTCTGCCCGACAAGGCGATCGATCTTGTCGACGAGGCGGCGGCGCGGCTGCGCATGCAAGTCGATTCCAAGCCGGAAGAGCTCGATTCGCTCGATCGCGAGATCGTGCGGCTGAAGATCGAGCAGGAGGCGCTGAAAAAGGAAAGCGATGCGGGCTCCAGGGACCGGCTCAAGAAGCTTGAAACGGAATTGAAGTCGCTGGAGAAGCAATCGGCCGATCTGAGCTCGCGCTGGAAGGCGGAAAAGGAAAAGCTGAATGATGCGCAGAAGCTCAAGACCGAGCTCGACCAGTTGCGCGCCGAACTGGCGAATGCGCAGCGTCGCGGCGAATACCAGCGCGCCGGCGAACTGGCCTATGGCCGAATCCCTGAGCTCGAGAAGAAGCTGAAAGAGATCGAGGCCTCGGAAAAGAACCGCGGCGCGATGGTCGAGGAGGCAGTCACCGCCGATCACGTCGCGCAGGTGGTTTCGCGCTGGACCGGCATTCCCGTCGACAAGATGCTCGAGGGCGAAAAGGAAAAGCTGCTGCGCATGGAAGACGCACTTGCCAGGCGCGTCGTCGGCCAGCGCGAGGCCGTGCATGCCGTTGCGACCGCGGTGCGCCGGGCGCGCGCCGGCTTGCAGGACCCGAACCGGCCGATCGGCTCGTTCATGTTCCTGGGGCCGACCGGCGTCGGCAAAACCGAACTGACGAAAGCGCTGGCGGAATATCTGTTCGACAACGAGAACGCGCTGCTGCGCATCGACATGTCGGAATACATGGAGAAGCATGCGGTTGCGCGGCTCATCGGTGCGCCTCCCGGCTACGTCGGGTACGAGGAAGGCGGCGCGCTGACGGAATCGGTGCGGCGGCGGCCGTATCAGGTCGTGCTGTTCGACGAAATCGAGAAGGCGCACCCGGACGTGTTCAACGTGCTCCTGCAGGTGCTCGATGACGGTCGGCTGACCGACGGGCAGGGCCACACTGTCGATTTCCGCAATACGCTGATCGTCATGACGTCCAACCTCGGCGCGGATTTTCTGGTCAATCAGCCGGAAGGTCAGGACACCGATGCGGTCCGCGACCAGGTGATGGCCGTGGTGCGCGCGGCGTTTCGTCCGGAATTCCTCAATCGCGTGGACGAAATCATCCTGTTCCACCGGCTGAAGAAGACCGAGATGGGCCGCATTGTCGACATTCAGATCACGCGTTTGCAGAAGCTGCTTGATGAACGCAAGATCGTCATCAAGCTCGAGCAAAGCGCGCGCGACTGGCTGGCGGAAAAGGGATGGGACCCGGCCTATGGCGCCCGGCCTTTGAAGCGGGTGATCCAGAAGTCGGTGCAGGACCCGTTGGCCGAGATGATTCTCGCCGGGACGGTGAAGGACGGCGAGAAGGTCGTGCTCTCGGCGAGCAAACAAGGCCTCGCCTTCAACGGCAAGATGGCGGCGGCGGCCTAGTTCGCAACGGCGCTTGTGCCCGCGTACGCGGGGACAAGCACCGTTTATCGCGCGGAGATTGAGCGGGGCTACTTATCGCCCTGTCCCGACCGTCGAGGCCACGCGCGCCGGCTTGCGCGCCATGATGCCGTCGATGCGCTCGCGTTCTTGCTCGAAGGCGGCAAGCATCTGGCCCTCGAGCACCCGGCCGCGCGGCAGCTTGATGCGCATCGGATCGACGAAGCGGCCATTCACCAGGATTTCGTAGTGCAGGTGCGATCCCGTCGACAGGCCGGTCGAGCCGACGAAACCGATGACCTGCCCCTGGCGGACATGCGTGCCGTCGTCGATCCCGCGGGCGAACGCGCTCAGGTGGCCATAGGCCGTTTCATAGCCGTTGGTGTGGCGCAACCGGATGTATTTGCCGTAGCCGGATTCCCAGCCGACTTTCTCCACCACGCCGTTGCCTGAGGCATAGACAGGCGTGCCGGTCGGCGCCGCCCAGTCGACGCCGGTGTGCATCTTCACGTAACCGAGGATCGGATGCCGCCGCACGCCGAAGCCCGACCGCATGATGCCATTGGTCACCGGCTTGCGGACCAGGAATTTCTTCGCGCTTTTTCCGCTTTCGTCGTAGTAGTCGACAATGCCGTCGTCCGGCGATTGATAGCGGTACAATTTTTTGGTTTCGCCGCCGACGGTGAGGGAGGCGAACAAGACTTCGTTCCGGCTGTCCGCTGAGGAATTATCCTCCTGGCCGGAGTAGAGCACTTCGAACGAATCTCCGGGCTCGACTTTGCGCTGGAAGTCGACGTCATACGAATAGATGCGCACCAGATCGTCGATGATCGCTCGCGGAATCTGATTGCGCAAGCCGGTTTCATAGACGCTCTGGTAGAGCCGCACGCCGCCGACATCGGGTTCGTCGCCGCTGTTCTCGTCGCCCTCGGCGATCTCCGCATCGACGCTGCGCACGTCGACAGGAACGTATTTGCCGGCGTCCGACATCGCGACCACGGCTTCGACCGCGGCATCATTTGCAATGATCACGCGCACCGGCTTCATGCGCTGCGCTTCCGGAACCGGCGACATCAGCACGCGCAGCTTCTCACCTTCCTTGACGCCGCCGTCGATGCCGCGCGGACCAAGCACGGTGGTGATCGCCTGAATCTCATCGGGGGTCGCGCCGAGATCGCGCAGGATCGAAGCAACGCTGTCGCCTTTTTTGGCCGGCACGACGCGTTCGCTCCAGGCATTACCGCCGGTCACCTGATTGGTCGTTTTCGGCAGCAGCGTGATGTTCTCGGGCACGATGCGCGCCTCGAAGCCGGCGTAAGGATCAGGAGCCGCCTCCTGCGCATAGGCAAGCTTGATGCCGGTAATGTCGGGAGCGATCGGCAGATGGTTGGCCGCTTTCTCGCTCCACGCCGCAGCTTCGCGCACGCGCGCGACCACCTCGTCCTTCGGAGTTGCCATCGCGATTTTCAGGTGCGGCAGCATGGGCGACAGGTCGCGCATGACGAAGGCGACTTCCGCATCCGGCTCGGCTTCGGGTTTGCTGTTGGCTTGCGTTCCGCCCGGCGCCGATTCGACGAGCAGCTTTTGCGGATTGTAGGGAGGAATGTTCGCAGACAGGTCGGAAACGGTCAGCGAAAGATTGCCCGCGACGCGCACCAGCGGTCGCACGCGCACCACTTCATGGTTGCCGACACGCGCCACGGTGGAGACGCGGATCAGTTGGCGCGCGAAACTCGGCTCTTCGAACGTCGGCAAGCGGTCGCTTTTGCGCGGGACGTTCCCTTTGTCGGCGTTGCCGCCGAGCGCGCCGCGTAACGCGACTTCGACTCGCTCAGGCAGGCTCGCGAAATTGGTCTCGCCGTCGAGCGAAGTAAAAACGGCGCCGCCCATCAGGGCCGCGCCGCAGAGCGCGGTCAGAATCGTGCCGGAGAACCATTGGACTGAGATGCGGCGGCGGTCGATAACCCCGCTAGGCTCGCCGTCGACGGAAAGCGGCGGATCATTGCCGAGTTCCACGACCTCGGCCTGTCTCGATCGGTTTGCGCGCGACCGCGAGTGATCCAAGCTCACCATCCCCTGCGCCGCATGACATCCCCCCGCCGGGGCGGGCCCGGTCGCCCGCGCCGTCGACCAGCCGCTCGATCCGACCCGCAAGATGCCGGGTCGCTTGCGGACCGTCAACGACGGCAGTCGTCTGCTCTATTGCGTCAAAAGCGGGGGCTGAACGCCGCCGCTGTATCAGTCCTCGAATCCCGAACACCAAGAACGGCGAAGGAATGTGGCCTGAGTGCGGCACCGGAGCGGTTGATGGCGGCCGGTAATCAAACGTGAAAGCCCCGTTAAATGCCCCGCCGCGCGACGCGATTTGCGGCGCAAAAATCGGTGCTTTCACGGTTGACTTTCCGCCGGGGCGAAGCCTATATACGGCGCTCGGCGCGCTGTCCGCTCACGGCGTGACTGCGCGTCCTTCTGAAGCTCCTCACTGGAACAGTGAAACAGCATCCGACGGTTCTCGGATGCGTTGGGCTTCGACGGCTCTCCAGCGAACGGAGAGTGGGAATCGCCACGGTTCCCGGGCTGTTTGACAAGTGAATCGGAAGAAAGAGAAACGTGGACGGCGGAGTCCTTGCGGGCCGCTCTCTCGTGGGAAGCGATTTTCACGAAGGCGGCTTTGGAAGAGACATCGGCGGTCTACGTTTAAGGTACATCGCTGACTCGATCGCTTTTGGGCTCACGCCCGAACGCGCAATCGGTCAGTGTTTGGACCTCGTCAATGTGGCGGCGTTTCCCAACGTCGTCACTGCGCAAACGTAACCAGCCGGGAGAAATCTCATCCAACTTGAGAGTTTGATCCTGGCTCAGAGCGAACGCTGGCGGCAGGCCTAACACATGCAAGTCGAGCGCCGTAGCAATACGGAGCGGCAGACGGGAGAGTAACACGTGGGAACGTGCCCTTTAGTTCGGAACAACCCAGGGAAACTTGGGCTAATACCGGATACGCCCTTACGGGGAAAGATTTATCGCTAAAGGAGCGGCCCGCGTCTGATTAGCTAGTTGGTGAGGTAACGGCTCACCAAGGCGACGATCAGTAGCTGGTCTGAGAGGATGATCAGCCTCACTGGGACTGAGACACGGCCCAGACTCCTACGGGAGGCAGCAGTGGGGAATA
>DASSRW010000220.1:0-8811 GCA_035701545.1 Pseudolabrys sp. | reverse complement strand
GCCGCGGCCGTAATTCTCTTCTTTCATCAGCCTGGTCGGCGCGTTGAGGATGTGCTTGGGCGGCAGCAGCGAGCCGGCGTCCTTGGCCGTGCGCATGGCGGCGCCGAACGCGGTATAGGCCGCATTCGATTTCGGCGCCGTTGCGACATAGATCACTGCCTCGGCGATGGCGAGCTCGCCTTCCGGGCTCCCGAGAAAATCGTAAGCCTCCTTCGCCGCATTGGCGACGACCAGCGCCTGCGGATCGGCCAGCCCGATATCCTCGACCGCCATGCGCACCACGCGGCGCGCGATGTAGAGCGGCGGCTCGCCGGCGTCGAGCATGCGCGCCAGATAATAAAGCGCCGCGTCGGGATCGGAGCCGCGCACGGATTTATGCAGCGCGCTGATGAGATTGTAGTGGCCGTCCTGCGCCTTGTCGTAGATCGGCGCGCGGCGCTGCACGATGTCGGTTAGCTGAGCCGGCGTAAAGATTTCGTCCTTGCGCGCCGCGCGCCAGATTTCCTCGGCGAGCGTCAAGGCGGCGCGGCCGTCGCCGTCCGCCATGCGCTTCAAGGCTTCGCGCGCTTCAACATCGAGCGGCAGCTTGCGATGCTCCAGTTCCTCGGCGCGGGTCAGCAATTTCTCGATTGCATCGGCGTCGAGCGATTTGAAAACGAGCACCCGCGCCCGCGACAGCAGCGGCGCATTCAATTCGAACGACGGGTTTTCGGTTGTGGCGCCGACAAGCACGATCGTGCCGTCTTCCATCACCGGCAGAAACGAATCCTGCTGCGCGCGGTTGAAGCGATGAATCTCGTCGACGAACAGCAGCGTGCCCTGCCCCGTTTCGCGGCGCGCGCGCGCGTCCTCGAAGACCTTTTTGAGATCGGCAACGCCGGTGAAGATCGCCGAGATTTGCTCGAAATGCAGATCGGTCGCCTGCGCCAGCAGCCGCGCCACCGTCGTCTTGCCGGTGCCGGGCGGCCCCCAGAACACCAGTGAGCCGAGCGAGCGCGTCGCCAGCATGCGGGTGAGCGCGCCGTCGGGTCCGAGCAGATGGTCCTGACCGACCACTTCGGAGAGCTGCGTCGGGCGCAGCTTGTCGGCGAGCGGACGCGGCGCATCCTTGTCGAGGCCCGCAGCCGCGAACAGGGTCGGTCCGGATTTCTTGACGCGACCGGGCATCAGCGTTGCCGATTTCTTCCTTCTCCCCTTGGGGGAGAAGGTGGCGAGCAGCAAAGCTGCGAGCCGGATGAGGGGGTAACCACGTTATCGTCCGTCCACGCCCCCTCACCCGCGCCTTCGGCGCGACCTCTCCCCCAAGGGGAGAGGTGAAGCACGCCGAGGCTGCGTTTCACGCTCATCCATTAAACACGGCGGTGATCGTCTGGTTGCCGCGCTTGATCACGATGTGCCAGCTGCGCTGCGGTGTGCCGGCAATCCGCTGCAAATCGCGCGTCTTGTCGATGCGCTCGTCGTTGACCGACTCAACGATGTCCCCGCGCTGGAAACCGAGATTGCTTGCATAGGAGCCGTTGTCGACGTCGAGAATGACCACGCCGCGGGTGGCATTGCCGATCTGCAATTCGTCGGCGAGCGCGGGCGACAGATTTGCGACCGTCGCGCCGGAAAACGGCGAGCGGTTGCGAATCTTGATCTCGTCGCGCGGCGTATCCGGGGCGGCCTGCAGCGCGACCGAAACGGTCGTCTCCTTGCCGTCGCGCAGCACGGCAAATTGCGCGGTGCCGCCGAGCGGCTTGGTCGCGAAGCGGTAGTCGAACGCGTTCGGGTCATCCACCTCCTGGTGATCGACGCCGACAATCACGTCCCCGGGTTTAAGGCCCGCCCGTGCCGCGGGACTGTCGCGCGTCACGCTGGCGACCAGCGCTCCTATGGGCCGTTTCAGCCCGAGGCTGTCCGCGATATCCGCGCTGACGGCCTGCAATTTGGCGCCGAGCCACGGCCGCTTGACCGTGTGGCTGCCGCCGCGCGCGGAGGCGACCACGACGCGCACCATGTTGGCGGGAATGGCGAAGCCGACGCCCTGCGAGCCACCCGAGCGCGAAAAGATCGCGGTGTTAATGCCGACCAGGCGACCGGTCATGTCGACCAGCGCGCCGCCCGAATTGCCGGGATTGATGGCGGCGTCGGTCTGGATGAAGAACTGATAGTCCGTGATGCCGACCTGCGTGCGCGCCAGCGCCGAAATGATGCCGTGGGTCACCGTCTGCCCGATGCCGAACGGATTGCCGATGGCAAGCACGACATCCCCGACCTCCAGCTTGTCGGAATTGGCGAATTCAAGCGACGGAAAGCGCTCGTGCGCGTCCTTGATGCGCAGCACCGCGAGATCGCTGCGCTTGTCCTTGAGCACGATCGAAGCCTCGAACTCGCGCTTGTCGGCGAGCGCGACCTTCACCTCGTCGGCGCCTTCGATGACATGCACGTTGGTGACGACAAGGCCGGACGGATCGACAATGACGCCGGAGCCGAGCGAGCGCTGGACCTGCTCGCCGGCCCCACCCGGCATCCCGAAAAAGCGCCGGAAGATCGGATCGTCGAACAGCGGATTGCGGTTCCTGACGACCTTGGCGGCGTAGACGTTCACCACCGCCGGCGCCACGCGATGCACGATCGGCGCGTAGGACAGGCGCACGTCGCCGTTCGGGACCACGCGTTCCTGGGCAGATGCGCCATAGCCGCAGGCAGCCGCAATGACGACCGCGGCCGCAACGATCACTGGTATTTGGCGAATTCGCATGAAGCAGTTTCCCGGCGAGTCGCCGAGATATAGGCCGGTTGACCGGCCAAATGAAGGCCGCACGTCCTTTGTCGTGGCCGGGCTTGACCCGGCCATCCCGCCTGGAAGAAGGCAGTGCGTGCTGGCCGAGGATCACCGGGTGACGCCTCCGGCATCGGACCGGCCCAAGAGGGCCGGACCGGTTGGCGGCGGCCCGGTGATGACAGCGGAATTACTCCTTCGGCGGCAGCGTACGCACCCAGGCGATCACGTCGTCGAGATCGGCGTTCGTCATGTGAGCGTAGTAGCCGAAGCCCATCGGCGGCTTGAGATGATTGCCGTCCTTGTCGACCCCGGTCGTGATCGCGCGCTTGATCTCGGCATCCGTCCAGGTGCCGATGCCCTTGCTCTTGCTTGACGTGATATTGCGCGACATGGACACGCCCCAGGGCCCCGGGAATTCGAAACCGCCTGCGCCGAGCCTGGTCTTGAACAGGCGCTCACCCTTTTCCATCGGCGTGTGGCATTCCATGCAGTGACCGATGGTGGCGAGATAGAAGCCGCGCTTGATCTTGTTCTTCATCGCGGATGCCGGCAGCGGCTTCTCGGCGCCGGGAAAGATCTCGCGCACCTGCGGCATCTTGTAGATGGGCGCAGGGACCGTGTTCCTGATCGGCTTGATCGTGCGCAGGTAGGCGACGATCGCGTTCAGATCGCGGTCGCTGAGAATCTCATAGAATCCCGTCGGCATCACTGTCGCGATCGGCACGCCGTTCGGGCGCACGCCGGTGCGGATCAGCTTCTTGATGTCGGCATCGCTCCACTTGCCGATGCCCGTCTCCTTGTCCTGCGTGATGTTCGGCGCGGTTACCTTGAACGGCGGCTCGTCCCACGACAGGCCGCCCGAAAAATGCTTGCCCGGAATATCGCCGCTCGGCCCTTTGGGCGAATGGCAATTGCCGCAGGTCATGATGGTGTTGACCAGATAGTCGCCGCGTTTGACCAGATCGGATTGTGCGTTCGCACCGCCGATCATCAAAGCGCCGATCGCAAAGCCCAATGCACTTGCACGAATCATATCGTCCCCCTGAATGGCTTTCACGCCGGCGGCAATGATACGGTGCCGGCGCAACCGTGACTATTGTCCGCGGCGGGCTGTGCGCGGTTTCATCCAATACAATCAGGGTCGTCCAAATGGATGAGGGCGCCGCCACGAGCCGGCTTTCGGCCGCCCCTCAATGGCCGCCGGCTCTTTCAAGAATTCGGGAAATTTCGGCAAATCCACGTCGCCTGGCGTGGGCCAGTGGGGTGACGCCCTCCCGATCGGCAATGTTGACCTTGGCCCCCGCCGCGACCAGTTGCCGCACGATCTCCGTGTGCACCGGCCCGCCGTCGCCAAGGATGACGGCCTCGAGCAGCGCAGTCCACCCGAGATTGTTGATGTGGTCCTTGTCGATTGCGGTCCTGAGCAAAATGCGCACCGTCTCCGGGTGGCCGTGATGCGCCGCAGGAATCAGCGCCGTGCCGCCGTACCGGTTGACGCTTTTGAGATCGGCGCCGTGCGCCAACGTCATTTTCAGGATTTCGTCGCGGCCTTCGGCGCCGGCATAAAGATACGGGCTGTCCTCGATGTCGTCCTTGGCGTTCACATCCGCCCCCGCCGCGATCAGCAGTCGCGCGACCTCGACGCGATTGGCATGGGTCGCAACCAGCAGGGCCGTGCGCCGGCGCGCATCGCGCGCATCGGCGTCCGCGCCCTCGTCGAGAAGCCTGCGCACGGCGTTTGCGTCGCCGCGCTCCGCCGCCGCGACAAGGGCTCGATCAAGCGCAGGATCGGCCATCAGCGGTGGTGCCATCAAAAGGGCGGCGACAAAAAAGGCGGCGCACAGCGCCGCCTTCACAACCCTGGAACGGGTGGTCACGATCACGCTGCGGCGGTCGCCTCTTCCTCGACCTTCTTTTCCTGCACCGGCCCGGAATCCTTGCCGCGCGCCTCGACGTCGCGGTCGACGAACTCGATCACCGCCTGCGCCGCATTGTCGCCGTAGCGGAAGCCGGCCTTGAGCACGCGCGTGTAGCCGCCGTTGCGGTCCTTGTAGCGCGGCGCGATCACCTCGAACAATTTCTTGACCTGCGCCACGTCGCGCATCTCGGCGATTGCCTGGCGGCGCGCGGCGAGCCCGCCCTTTTTTGCGAGCGTCACCAGCTTCTCGACCACCGGCCGCAATTCCTTGGCCTTCGGCAGCGTGGTGATGATCTGCTCGTGCTTGATGAGCGCGGCCGCCATGTTGGCGAACATCGCCCTGCGATGCGAAGGGCGCTTGCCCAGCTTGCGGTGTGCTTTTCCGTGACGCATCGCAGTAACCCCGATCTCTTCCCTGTCATGCCCGGGCTTGTCCCGGGCATCCCGCTTAGGCGGGCAATGTCGTGCGCCCCTTATCGAGATGGCCGGGACAAGCCCGGCCATGAAAAGGGGAGCGGTTTTAATAATGATCCTCGAAGCGCTTGGCGAGCTCTTCGATGTTCTCCGGCGGCCAGCCCGGCACTTCCATGCCGAGATGCAGGCCCATCTGCGCCAGCACTTCCTTGATCTCGTTGAGCGACTTGCGGCCGAAGTTCGGCGTGCGCAGCATTTCGGCTTCCGTCTTCTGCACGAGGTCGCCGATGTAGACGATGTTGTCGTTCTTCAGGCAGTTGGCCGAACGCACCGACAGCTCGAGCTCGTCCACCTTCTTGAGAAACGCGGGATTGAACGCGAGATCCGGAATCGTCTCCGCCGCCTCCGCCTTGCGCGGCTCCTCGAAGTTGACGAAGACGTTGAGCTGATCCTGCAGGATGCGCGCGGCGTAGGCGAGCGCATCTTCCGGCGAGATCGCGCCGTTCGTCTCGATGGTCATGGTCAGCTTGTCATAGTCGAGAATCTGGCCTTCGCGGGTGTTCTCAACCTTGTAGGAAACCTTGCGGACCGGCGAATAGAGACTGTCGACCGGGATCAAGCCGATCGGCGCGTCCTCGGGGCGATTGCGCTCGGCGGGCACGTAGCCCTTGCCGGTGTTGACCGTGAACTCCATACGGATCTCGGCGCCCTCATCCAGCGTGCACAGCACGAGGTCGGGATTGAGCACGACGACATCGCCGACGGTCTGGATGTCGCCGGCGGTCACCGTGCCGGGGCCCTGCTTCTTGACCACCATGCGTTTCGGACCCTCGCCCTGCATCTTGATGGCGATGTCCTTGATGTTGAGCACCATGTCGGTCACGTCCTCGCGCACGCCGGCGATCGAGGAGAACTCGTGCAGCACGCTGTCGATGTGCACCGACTGCACCGCCGCGCCCTGCAGCGAGGACAACAGGATGCGCCGCAGCGCGTTGCCGAGCGTTACGCCGAAGCCGCGCTCGAGCGGCTCGGCCACGACCGTGGCGACGCGCGCCGGCTCGTTGCCGGCCGCGACCTGGAGCTTGTTCGGCCTGATCAGTTCCTGCCAATTCTTCTGAATCACGTCTTCACCTATCAGCGCGCAGGATCGGGCCCGCGCATCCCACCCGCCGCGTGGGGGAAATTCGGCGGCTGCGGACGAACCGTCCGCCGGATAGAAACTCAAACGCGCCGGCGCTTTCTCGGCCGGCAGCCATTGTGCGGAATGGTCGTCACGTCCCTGATGGAGGTGATCGTGAAGCCGGCGGCCTGCAGCGAGCGCAGCGCCGACTCGCGGCCGGAGCCGGGACCGGACACCTCGACTTCGAGCGTGCGCATGCCGTGCTCCTGCGCTTTCTTGGCGGCATCTTCCGCCGCGACCTGCGCCGCATAGGGCGTCGACTTGCGCGAGCCCTTGAAGCCCATGGTCCCCGCCGACGACCAGGCGATCGCGTTGCCCTGCGCGTCGGTGATGGTGATCATGGTGTTGTTGAACGACGCATTCACGTGCGCGACGCCGGAGGCGATGTTCTTGCGTTCGCGCCGGCGGACGCGGGTGGCTTCCTTGCCCATTCTCGATCCTTTCGCGGCCCGCCGCCGTCAGGCGCGGGCGATTTCAGATGATCAGCTCGGTCCCGGCGTCTTCTTCTTGCCGGCGATGGCCTTGGCCGGACCCTTGCGGGTGCGCGCGTTGGTGTGCGTGCGCTGGCCGCGCACCGGCAGGCCTTTGCGGTGCCGCAGACCGCGGTAGCAGCCGAGGTCGGTGAGCCGCTTGATGTTCATCGCCACTTCGCGGCGCAGATCGCCTTCCACGACGTAGTCGCGGTCGATCATTTCGCGGATCTGAAGAACCTCGGCGTCGGTGAGCTGCGAGACGCGCCGCTCCGGCGGCAGATTAACCTTGGTCATAATGTCCTGGGCGATCTTGGGCCCAACGCCATGGATGTACTGAAGCGCGATGACCACGCGCTTGTTGGTCGGAAGGTTGACGCCCGCGATACGAGCCACGGATGGTCTCTCCTGTTAGGGGCTTGCCGAATTTGTCTTTCCCTCGAAGGGGATAACGCAAAGCGTAACACGACACCGTCCCCGCCTCTCTGGGGCCCGGCACCGTGTCAAACCTCTGAATACGGTGACTATTAGGGGATTCATCGCCGTTTCGTCAACCTCCGGCGCGCCGCAGAACGGCGTGTTCCCGACCTATTTTTGCGCGCGGCGGCGCGCGCCGGCTTTTTCCGGGAAGCCGGGCGAGCCGGCTTCGGGCGAGCGCGCTTGCCGGCGGAGGCTTGCCGTCGGCGGCTTGATGTCTTGCTGGCGCGCCTGGCGCGCCTGGCCCGACGGGCCCGCCTGGCCTTCGATCCCACCCCCGCCGCTTTGCGGGCCGCGGGCCGGGCCAGGTGAGCGCCGATGGCCCCCGTCACCGCGTCGATCGGGGCCATGCCGTCGACCGACTTCAGCGCGCCGTGCCCGGCATAGTAGTCGACGAGCGGGGCGGTCTGGCCGCGGTAGGCTTCGAGCCGGCCTCTCAGCACGTCGGGATTGTCGTCATTGCGGATGGTTTCACCCCGCGCCCGCATCTCGGCAACCCGGTTCTCGATCCGCTTGAGCAGAATCCCTTCATCAACCTTCAACTCGATCACGGCATCGAGCTTGAGCCCGCGCTCCGCCAGCAGCCGGTCCAGGGCTTGTGCCTGCGGCACCGTGCGCGGGAAGCCATCGAGCACGAAGCCTTTCTTCGCATCCGGCTGATCGATTCTGTCGGCGATGATCGCGATGACCACGTCGTCGGGAACGAGTTCCCCGCGCGCCATGATGTCCCTGGCCTTGAGGCCGACCGGCGTGCCGGCGGCCACCGCCGCGCGCAGCATGTCGCCGGTCGAAAGCTGGACGATGCCGTGTTGCTTGACGAGCCGCTGTGCCTGCGTGCCCTTCCCCGCCCCCGGCGGGCCGAGCAGGATCAATCTCATCGACGCTTTCCTCGCAGCTTCGAGCGCTTGATCAACCCTTCATACTGGTGGGCCAGCAGATAACCCTGGATCTGCGCCACCGTATCCATGGTCACGCTGACCACGATCAGCAGCGACGTGCCGCCGAAATAGAACGGCACCGCCGCATAGGAGATCAGGATTTCCGGAATGAGACAGACCAGCGCGAGATAGAGCGCCCCGACCACCGTGATGCGCGAGAGAACGTAATCGATGTATTCGGCAGTCCGCTCGCCGGGCCGGATGCCCGGGATGAAGCCGCCGTGCTTTTTCAGGTTGTCCGCCGTCTCGGTCGGGTTGAACACGATCGCCGTGTAGAAGAATGCGAAGAAGACGATCAGGCCGATGTAGAGGATCAGGAACAAAGGCCGGCCGTGACCGAGCAAGGTCGTCACCTCGGTAAGCCAGCCGGGCCCATGACCCGCGTTGAAATTGGCCACCGTGGTCGGCAGCAGCAGCAGCGACGAGGCGAAGATCGGCGGGATCACGCCCGACGTGTTGAGCTTGAGCGGCAGATGCGAGGTCTGGCCCTCGAACATCTGGTTGCCGACCTGGCGCTTGGGATACTGGATCAGCAGCCGGCGCTGCGCCCGCTCCATGAACACAATGAAGGCGATCACCGCGACCGCCATCACCAAAACGATCAGAATCAGGCCGGTCGACAAGGCGCCCTGACGGCCGAGCTCAAG
>DASSRW010000219.1:0-5347 GCA_035701545.1 Pseudolabrys sp. | reverse complement strand
CCGCCAGCCAAATCGTATCGGCGGCGAACCGGCCAATCACCTATCGCGGCCGAAGCTTTAGGATCGGCGCCTCGGCCGGCGCCGCATGGGCGTGCGGCTGCACGCCGACGGAGCTTTTCCAGCGCGCCGATGCGGCGCTTTATGCCGCCAAATCCGACGGACGGAACACGTTTCGCTGGTTCGATCCGCGTCGGATGTAGGTTCTCGCACGTCCCGCCGGAGCGGGCAGCGCGCAAGCCCTCTCTCAACCTGAGCGCCCTGCCGTTCGCGGTCACACGACATCGGGCGAGACTGTAGCCGGCAAAATTCACGTGCAGCCGGCCAACGTGCGGAACCCGCGGACGCCTGCCGCGTTTGAAATTCATCACGACACATTTGGCCGGCGTAAGCCGGAGCGGAATTTCCGCAGGGGCGACGTGGAAGTGATAGTCCGCGGGAAACGTCATGTATTCTGTTTTCTTGGGTCTTTGCGATCCGGCTGCGGCTCACCGGACGCGATCCAAGTGTCTCGATCCCGCGGAAAACCGGCCGCAATCCATTCTTCAAACTTTCATCTGTAGCCGTCGGCCGTTTCCGGTCCGCATCACCGCGATGGCGCCGGCGCACGTGAAGCTGAACGCCGGCAAAAGCGCGCGCCGACTCGGACCATCCATTTCCGTCGGCGCCCTCAAACGAGATCTAGGAGGTAATGCCCATGTCCAAAACACAACGTCACTTCTGGCGAAAACTGTTGCCGGTGAGCGTCGCTGCTGGCGCGCTCTGTCTGGCGGGAATTGCTACAGCAGCGGAAACGGCAAACACCTCGGGAAGCGGTCCGATGCCGCCCCCGGTCAAATTCCCGGCGAAATTCGGCTCGCTGCAATTTCCCCAAAAATTCCCCGAGGGCACCACGCTGTCCATCACGCAATGGAGCCATTTCGTTCCGCGTTACGACAAATGGTTCGATGCCTACGCCCAGAAGTGGGGCAAGGCGAACAATGTCAAAGTGACCGTGCAGCACATCAGCTACGCCGATTTGAACTCCACATTGGCGGCGTCGATTGCCGCCAACAAGGGGCCGACGCTCCTGCAAATGAATGCGACACCCGCCGCATTCATCCAGGGCTTGCAGCCGCTGAATGACGTCAACGAAGCGGCGAAGGCGACGTGGGGTGAAGGGGTCAAGCCCTGCACACATCAGACCTACTTGCCCATCAAGAAGGAGTGGTACGCCTATTGCGAGGGCTGGGTCGTCGATCCCGGCGACTACCGCATCTCGCTTTGGAAAGCTGCCGGATATCCCAACGGTCCGGTCACTTACGACGATCTCCTCAAGGGCGGCGAGAAGATCTACCAGAAAACCGGAATTCCCGTCGGCGTCGGCATGTCGCCTGAGATCGATTCGGAGTTCTATGCGCGCACGCTCATCTGGTCGTTCGGTGGTGAGGTCCAGGATGCCTGCGGAAACGTGACCCTCGACTCCAAGCCAGTCGAAGACGCGGTGAAATACCAGGCCAAGCTGTTCAAGACGGCAGAGACGCCGGAGGTCTTTTCCTGGAACGCCGCCTCGAACAATCAAGCCTTCGTTTCGGGCAGGGCTTCGTACATCCAGAACTCGATCTCGTTCTATCGCACCGCTCAAAAGTCGAACCCGAAGGTTGCGGAAGACACCGGCTTCAGGCCCGGACTCAAAGGCCCGACCGGCCAGGTGCATCAAACCGCGCACGTCTGGTTCATCTATGTCTTGCCGAAATACGTCACCGACAAGAACCAGATTTCGGCGGCAAAAAAATTCCTGCTCGATTTGAGCGCGAACTACAGCAGCGACACTTACTACAGCAAGCTCTACGACTTCCCCGCCTATCCTCCGACGGTGCCGGAGCTGGCAAAGAAAGGCGGCTGGATCGATCACGATCCGTGGGGCTCCAACCCGGCGAACAAGCTGTCCGTGCTGAAAGGAGCGCTCGGCTGGACCGCCTGGCCCGGCTATCCGGGCTATGCCAACCCCGCCATCAGTGAGGTCTACAATACCTTCCTCATCTCGACGATGATGGCTCAAGCGGCACGCGGCCAAAAGACCCCCGAACAGGCCGTCAAGGACACCGCGGCTCAGGTGCAGCGCATCGCAAAAAAATGGAAGGACATGGGCTACCTCGGCTGCAACAGCAGCAGCGCCAGCGCGGGAAGCAGCAAAAGCACGACCGGAAGCACAACAAGCGGCAGCAGCAACATCAACAGCAGCAGCAAATGAGACGCGGGAGGTGGTGACGGAGCGAGGCCGTGGCGGTACTCGAGGTCAGAAAGCTCACCAAGCACTTCGGTGACATCAAGGCCCTCGACGGCGTGGATTTGGCGACGCGCGACGGTGAGTTTCTGACCATCGTCGGCCCCTCCGGCTGCGGCAAATCCACGCTGATGCGGCTGATCGCCGGCCTCGAGCAGCCGACCGTCGGCGACGTGCTCGTCGATGACCGAATTGTCACGCCGCTGCCGCCCCGGGCGCGCAACATCGCGATGGTGTTCCAAAGCTACGCGCTTTATCCGCACATGTCCGTCGCCGACAACATCGCTTTCCCGCTCAAGGCACGCGGCGTTGCAAAAATGGAGCGGCAAAAGCTCATACAGCGGGCGGCCGAAACGCTCGGCATTCAGCCGCTGCTGCGGCGGCGGCCGGCGCGGCTGTCGGGTGGAGAAAAGCAGAAAGTGGCGCTCGCGCGGGCGCTGGTGCGCAAGCCCTCACTCTTTCTCTTCGACGAGCCGCTCAGTTCGCTCGATGCGCAGGTGCGCGCCAAGGCGCGCGCCGAACTGCGGCAGCTGCGCGACCGCACCGGCGTGACCACCGTCTATGTCACGCACGACCAGGTCGAAGCGATCGGCCTCGGCGATCGCGTTGCAGTCATGCAGCGCGGCAAGCTGCGCCAGCTAGGCGCGCCGCAAGAACTCTACTACGAGCCCGCCGACACTTTTGTGGCGAGCTTTATCGGCACGCCGCCGATGAATCTTCTGGACGGCGGCGACGTCATCGTCGGCTTTCGCCCGGAGCATGCCTCGCCGCGCGCGCTGGCGCCGCAATCCGGTGATTTCAAGATCTTCCGGATCCGGGTGAAGCAAACCGAATTCCTCGGGTCCGAATGGCTGGTTTATGGAAGCGTCCATGGACAGTCGGAAGACACCAAGGTGCTCTGCAAGCTCCAGCCGGCGTCGATCGCGGCGGTGAAAGTGGGCGAAACCCAGGAATTCGTCGTGCCACGCGGCCAATTGCGGTTTTTCGACAAGGCGACGGGTCTGCGCACTGTTTCCCCTCCTCTCTGATGGGCGCACACGGATGGACGTTAAAAACCCGAGGAACAAAAAGGATATCGGCGAACGGCCGCCCGCCGGGAAGCGCTCGAAGCCGCCGCCCTCCCATGAACACATTGCGCTGGCCGACCGCGATGGAGTGGTGGGCACCATCATGCTGGCGCCTGCCGTCATCTACGTCGCCGGCCTGGTGGCGATACCGTTCTTTCTCGCTATCGCGCTGAGCCTCAGCGACGCAACCGTCGGCAATCCGAGCATTCACGATTTCGTCGGCCTTGCCAATTTCTTCAGCGTCGTTCACGAAGCCGCGTTCATCTTCGCGCTTCGCAACAGCATCATCATTACGATCGCAACCCTGGTCGTCCTGACGATCCTGACCATTGTCGAGGTCGAAATCCTTGCGCGCGATTTCCGTGGCAAGCGGCTCGCCGAAATCCTGCTGATCCTTCCGTGGGCCATGCCGGTGGCGTTGGTCGCGGTCTGCTGGCTGTGGCTGCTCGATTCGGAATTCAGTCCGATCGACTGGATCTTGCGCGCAGTGGGCCTGCTCGGCCCCGGCACCGTGCTCGGCCCCGCCAACAATCTCTATTATCTCGGCCGTGAGTGGCTCGGCCTCGCGTCGGTGGTGGTTATCGACGTCTGGCGCATGCTGCCGCTTTCCACGATTATTGTGTTGGCGGGCCGCACGGCCATTCCAAACGAGCTGTTCGAGCAGGCCGCGCTCGACGGCGCCGGCTTCTTCCGCATCCTTTTTCAGATCACGATACCCGGGCTTTCCACCTTGCTGATCGTCGCCGTCCTGTTCACGGTTCTGGTGATCTTCGGCGACATGACCATCGTCGCGCTGACGACGCGGGGCGGGCCGGGCTACACGACCGAGATTCTGCCCTATTGGGCCTATCTCAAAGGCATCCAAGGCGGCGCCCTCAGCCAGGGCGCCGCGGTCGCGCTCTTTCTGTTTCCGGTGCTGCTGGCGGCATCGATCCTGGCGCTGCGCGCCGCCTACCGGGGTGAAGCGCAATGACGGGAGCCTTGGCCTCACGCTTCGTCCGGACGCTCGGCTTTTACGTCGCGCTGATCCTGCTCTGCATTTTTGCCGTGTTTCCGGCCGTCTGGATGGTCATTACCGCGTTCAAGCAGAACCAGGACCTTTACAATCCGACCAACAATCCGTTCCTGTTCAAGCTGCCGCCGACCTTCCAGCATTTTGTCTTCCTGTTCGAGCAGACGAACTATCCGATCTTTCTCTGGAATTCCTTTTTCATCGGCATTGTCGTGGTCGCCATCACGCTGGTGCTCGCGGTGCCTGCTGCGTACAGCCTTTCGCGGCTGATGGGGCATTGGGGCGAGCGATCGAGTATCGCGATCTTTCTCGTCTACCTCATTCCACCCACGCTGCTGTTCATACCGCTCTATGAGATCGTCACCGCGCTCGGCACCGCCAACACCGTCTGGTCGCTCATTCTCGTCTATCCGACCATCACAATTCCGTTCTGCACCTGGCTGATGCTCAGCTTCTTCCGCTCGATCCCGCGCGAGATCGAAGAGGCGGCGCTGACCGATGGATGGAGCCGTGTGGGCGTGTTCTTCCGCGTAGCGCTGCCGCTGGCCGCGCCCGGCGTCATGGCCTGTATCGTCTTCGCCTTCGCGCTCTCGCTCAGCGATTATATTTACGCCGCGGTCTTCGTGAGCGCGACGGCGAGCCGAACCGTGAGCGCCGGAGTGCCCACGCAGTTGATCCGCGGCGACATCTACTATTGGCAGGCGCTGATGGCGGCGACCGCCATCGTCGGAATTCCGCTCGCGATAGTGTACGGCCTGCTCTTCAACTGGCTTGTCAAAGGCTTCCAGGTCGACGTGCCACAGTCAGCGAAGGCGTAAACGGCCGATTGCCTATGCCGTCGCCTTCGCCACCGCGCGGCGCGCAAGCACGCCGACGAGATGCGCGCGGTATTCGGCGCTGGCGTGAATGTCGCTGTTCATGCCGGTCGCGGGAATGGTCATTCCTTCGAGCGACTTTGCCGCAAATCGCTTCTTGAGCGCCTCCTCGAACGCCTTGACGCGGAAG
>DASSRW010000218.1:0-10349 GCA_035701545.1 Pseudolabrys sp. | reverse complement strand
AGCCCGTAGGCAATTTCGCCGGCAACGATCAGGGCGAATGTGCCGGTGGCTTCCCCGAATGAAAACGCGCCCGTGCTCACGGCGGCGACCGCAAACCGGTAGAGAATGAGCGCGGTCGCGTCGTTGGCGAGGCCTTCGCCTTCCAGCACGACCAGCAAGCGCCGCGGCAGCCCGACCCGCCGCGCAATGGCGAGCGGCGCCACCACGTCGGGCGGCGCAACGATGGCGCCCAGAAGAAAGCCGGTCGCCCAGTCGAATTCGAGCAGGTAATGCGCGGCGGCAGCCACGGCGCAGGTCGTGAACACGACACAGCCGAAAGCGAGCAGCGTGATCGGGCGCAGGTTAAAGCGGAATTCGCGCCAGCTCATGGAAACGCCGGCCGAATAGATCAGCGGCGGCAGGATGACGAGCAGCACCAACTCCGGCGCAAGCGTGATTTGCGGCAGGCCCGGTATCAGCGCCATGCCGATGCCGGCGACGACCAGCAGGATCGACGGCGCGATTTTCAGCTGCCGTGCCGCAACGTCGACGGCCGCCAGAACCGCGAGCATGAACAGAATGATCTGAAAAGTTCCGGTCATGCTTCGCACTCACGAGCGCCGGCGCTCTACAGCAGATTCGAGACGATGTTCACCGTCAGCGCAAGCACCGTGACGTTGAAAAAGAACGAAAGGACGCCGTGCACAGCCGCCATGCGGCGTATGGGCTTGCTCGTGATGCCAACGTCCGACACTTGCGAGGTCATGCCGATGACAACGGCGAAATACAGGAAGTCCCAAAAGTCCGGTTTGTTGTCGCCCGGAAAATTCAGCCCGCCGATCGTCTTGTCGCGCCCTTCGCCGTAATACTCGTGGGCATAGTGCAGCGAGAAGATCGTGTGCATGAACGACCACGACAGCAAAATGGTGACGAGCGCGAGCAGCACCTGCCCGGCCGCGTGCATCCCCGCCGCCTGCTTCGAGCCGCCGAGCTCGACGACAATGGCAACAACGCTGGCGATCGTCGCTCCGATGCTCAACAGCAGGATTGCAAATGCGCCTTCGTCCTCTTCAGCGGCGCGCGCGCGGATGCGGTCGATGCTGGCGCGCCGCATGGTGGCGGCGACCATGATGAGATAGGAAACGACGGCAACGTCCCACCCGCTCAACAGCCGCGTTGCGCCGTGCCACGCGTGCGGCGTCAGCAGTGCGACAATGATGCCGAGAATCACCGCACCAAGGGTCTTGGCGTGCAGGATCGCGATGCGAATCGGCAAAGGCCTGCGTTTGGCAACCTTCTTCGCCATGGCTTCCTTGCAGTCTAGCTTCGCCGCTCGGCGATGAATCGCGCGGCGGCGCGCAACATGTCGGCTTTCGTACCGAACGGCGCCAGCGCGGATTCCGCACTCGCGAGCATCTCCGCGAGCCGCTTGCGCGCGCCTTCGATTCCAAGCGCCGCGACAAGCGTCGCCTTGCCGGCCGCGGCATCCTTGCCGGCCTGCTTGCCGATGGTTGCGGTGTCGCCTTCGACGTCGAGCAGATCGTCGGCGATCTGGAACGCACTGCCGGCCGCCGCCCCGAAGCGGTCGATCGCGGCGAGCGCGTTTGCGTCCGCTCCGCCGAGAATGGCGCCGGCCCGGCAGGCGAAGCGCAGCAGCGCGCCGGTCTTCATCGCCTGCAATTTCACGATGTCGGCCTCGGTCTGCTTGCGCGCATCGCCGAAGCGGCCTTCGGACGCGAGATCGAGCAACTGGCCGCCGACCATGCCGCCAAGGCCGGCCGCGCGCGCAAGTTCCGAAACGAGCGTGATGCGGACGCCCGCATCCGGATGGGTTTCCACGCGCGACATCAGGTCGAAGGCAAAGGTCAGCAATCCGTCTCCCACCAGGATCGCCGTCGCTTCGTCGAACGCCTTGTGCACGGTCGGCTGCCCGCGGCGCAATGCGTCGTTGTCCATCGCCGGCAGATCGTCATGCACCAGCGAATAGCCGTGCACGCATTCGAGCGCGGCGCCTGCCGTCAGCGCCCGCTCGCGCGGAACCCCGAACAGCGCAGCCGTTTCGACCAGCAGCAACGGCCGCAGGCGCTTGCCGCCGGAGAGCGCCGCATAGCGCATCGCCTCGATGAGCCGCGCCGGGCGGGCGATTTCCCCGCCGGCGGTCTGCTCGCTCAGCAGCCGGTCGAGCAACGCGTCGGTTTCGGCGGCGGTTTCGTCGAGCCGCGCGGCGAAGGAGGTCGAAAGGGTCGCATCCATAAAGCCCATTGTTAGCCTTGGCGGGTGTTCCCCGCTAGTCTCGGCCGCCGATGGTTCAGTCCGGCAAACGGCTTTCGCTTTCCGCTCGCGTGTTGCGCCTGCCGCGCGCAAGACGGGCGTTCCGGGCGGCCGTTATTGCCGTGCTGGTGCTGCTCGCATTGCCTTACATCCTGACGCCGCTCTACGCATTTGGCCGGCCCTATTCGACGGTGATGATCTGGCGCATCGTCACGGGCCAGCGCATGCAGCGCATCTATGAGCCGCTCTCGCGCATTTCGCCCTCGCTCGCGCTCTCGGTGATCGTTGCGGAGGATGGCCGGTTTTGCAGCCACTACGGCATCGACTTCCGCGAACTGCGCGACGCCATCGCCGATGCCGACGATCTGCAGGACATGCGCGGTGGCTCGACCATTACGCAGCAGGTGGCCAAGAATCTGTTTCTCTGGCAGGGCCGCAGCTATCTGCGCAAGGCGCTGGAATTTCCGCTGGCGCTGTGGATCGACCTGGTGCTGTCGAAGCGGCGCATTCTGGAGATCTACCTCAACATCGCGGAGTGGGGACCGAACGGCGAATTCGGCGCGGAAGCGGGCAGCCGGCGCGCCTTCGGCAAATCGGCGCGCGATCTGTCCCGCTCCCAGGCGGCGCTGCTTGCGGCCGTCCTGCCGAACCCCTACACGCGCGACGCGCGTTCGCCCGACGCCAGCCTTCGCCGGCTTGCGCGGCTCTACGTCAGCCGCGACGCCCGCGCCGGTTACGCCGGCGACTGCATCCGCCGCACCCCCTAGCCTTGGCGCGGTCCATCCTCTATAAGCCCGGCTTCCGATCGATCCCGTTCGACCCTGCGCAAAGCGCTGGATTTTCAGGAGTTTCGCCTATGGCTGTGCCGAAAAGAAAAACCACGCCGTCCAAGCGCGGCATGCGCCGCTCGGCGGACGCGCTGAAGCGGCCGGCTTACGTCGAGGACAAGGACTCCGGCGAGCTTCGCCGGCCGCACCACATCGACCTCAAGACCGGCATGTACAAAGGCCGTCAGGTGCTCAAGGTGAAGACCGAAGCGTAATCCAGGCGGGGAAGTCGATCATGTATCTCGTCGGCTTTCCCCTGCTGCTCGTTCCCTTCGCGATCTACAACATCATCGCTTTCCTCATCCCCGGCCTGAGCTGGACCGCAGCGCTCGTCAGCATTCACATGGCGTCGGGCACCGAATGCACGCTGTCCGCCGGCGACATGCTGGTCGCACTGGGTACTTTGATGCTGTTCGGCGAGGTGATGAAATCGACGCGCATTGGCTTTCGCACGGTGATCGATCATGCGCTTTCGCTTATCCTCTTCCTCGGCATGCTGGTCGAATTCATCCTGGTGAGTCAGGCCGCGACTTCGACCTTCTTCCTGCTGCTGGTCATCGGCTTCGTCGACGTGATCGGCGGCTTTGCGGTCACGTTGCGATCCTCGCAGCGCGATCTCACGATCGAAGGCACCGGCCACATTCCATCCTGATCCTCACTTGAATTTTGCATAGAGCGAACATGAGCCGCGATTTCCATCTGCCGGGCCGCTCGCCTGTCATTGCCTGCGAAGGCATGGCCGCGACATCACATCCTTTGGCAACCCTGACCGCCGTCGACGTGCTGCGCGCAGGCGGAAATGCAGCCGATGCCGCGCTTGCGGCGGTTGCAGCGCTCTGCGTGGTCGAGCCGCACATGACCGGCATCGGCGGCGACTGCTTCTGCCTCATCTCACAGCCCGGCAAGCCGGTGTGGGGCTATAACGGCTCCGGCCGCGCGGGCGCGAAAGCCTCGGATCGCGCGCTGCTCGATCAGCGAATCAAATCGATCGGCATGACGTCGGCGCACTCGGTCACGGTGCCCGGATCGGTCGAAGCGTGGGAAGCGATCGCAAAAGCGCACGGCCGCTTCGGCCTCGATCGTATCCTGGCGCCGGCAATCAGATTTGCCGAAGGCGGCTTTCCGGTCGCGCAGCGCGTTGCCTCCGATTGGAAGAACTATCTGGCCAAACTGAAAGCCGATGCCGGCGCGTCGAAGCATTATCTGTTCAACGGCGGCGCGCCGAACGAAGGCGATGTCATCCGCTTTCCGGCGCTGGCGCAAACGCTCAAGGCCATCGCCGCCAAAGGCGCGCGCGCCTTTTACGAGGGCCCGATCGCAGACGACATGGCGGCGACGCTGGCCGCCAAGGGCTCTTTCATCACAGCGCGGGACTTTGCCAATCACAAGGGCAACGAGGTCACGCCGATCTCGACCAATTATCGCGGACTCGATCTGGTCGAGATTCCGCCGAACGGGCAGGGGCTCACCGCGCTGGTGATGCTCAACATCCTGGAAAATTTCGATCTCGCGGCGCTCGATCCGCTTGGGCCGGACCGTTTCCACCTCGTGCTCGAAGCCGCGCGCCTCGCCTACGCGGTGCGCGACACGCACATCGCGGACGCCGCGCACATGCGCACGCCCGTCGATGCATTGCTCGACAAGAAATTTGCCCGGGAGCTCGCGGCCAAGATCGATTTGCACCGCCGCTCGCCATTGCCGGCGGCGCCGGCGCCCGGCAGCAACACGGTTTATCTCACTGTGGTCGACCGCGACCGCATGGCGGTTTCACTGATCAACTCGCTGTTCTCGAGCTTCGGCTGCGGCATCTGTACGGAAAAGACCGGCATCATGTTCAACAACCGCGGCGCCTGCTTCGTGCTCGAGCCGGGCCATCCCAACACGTTCGGCGCAAACAAGCGGCCGATGCACACGATCATCCCGGCGCTCGCCATGCGCGACGGCCGCTGCGACATGTCGTTTGGCGTGATGGGCGCCCACTATCAGCCGATGGGCCACGTGCAGATCATGCTCAACATGCTCGACTATCGCATGGACGTGCAGCAGGCGATCGACGCGCCGCGCTTCTTCTTCGAAGGCGAGCACGTGCTGGTCGAGAACGGAACGCCCGCCGCGACCATCGAGGGCTTGCGGCAGCGCGGTCACGATGTTGCGTTTGCCGCCGCGCCGTGGGGCGGCGCGCAGACCATCAGGATCGACTGGGATCGCGGCGTGCTGATCGGCGGCTCGGAGCCGCGCAAGGACGGCTGCGCGCTGGGGTACTGAGAACATCGTCGTCATTCCGGGCGCGCGCAAGGCGCGCGATCCGGAATCCGGATTTATATCGTGAACATGATTTCTGGATTCCAGGTTCGCACGCTCACGCGTGCGCCCCGGAATGACACTATTGAAGAGCCATCAGCTGCGCGGCCGCCCGATAGGCGGCCAGCGCCTCCGCCGGATCGGCGCGCCGCCTGTCGCGCACCTGCGGCAGCTTGTTCTGCGCGGCGAGCAATTGCGTCGTGAATTCGGCGGCGCGGCGGGCGCCCGCGCGCGGAGAGGGCCGGGCAACAGGCGATACCGCAATCAGCGCGCGGCACTCCGGCTTCGCATCGTCATTGGCCGGCTGAATGTCGTCCGGCGGAGCCTCGGGCTGCGACGTTTTCACCGTCATGGATTGCATCTTGTGCCAAATCGGGACAGGACTTGGGCTGTCCTGTTCGTCTCGCAATCCGCGTGCCGGACGGGCGGCGCCTTTGCCGATTGCGTTAAGGCGGTGAACGCGGCCGTTTTTCCGAATTATTTATGGGTTCTCCGTAGTTTAATGGGGTGTTCCCTGGCGCCTGATCGACCGTCGGACTGCCGCATGTTCCCTGATCGGAGCAACCGTGACCCGTAACGACAAGCCGGCCGGTTCTCTCGACACCGCCAAAATTCTCCGCTCCATCGGCGATATCGCCTACGAGTGGCGCATCGGCAGCGACACCATCCTGTGGAGCGACAATGCGGCCGCAGGCCTCGGCGTCGCCGACGTGGCCGAGATCGCAAGCGGGCGCGGCTACATTCAGCACGTTCAGGCGGAAGCGGGGCAGACGCGTTTCGACGCGGTCACCAGGTCGCGCGAGCGCGATGAGGGCCAAGGCGTTCCCTATCAGGTGCAATACGCGTTCCAGCCTGCGCCCGGCGCGCCCAAGCTGTGGGTGGAGGACAGCGGCCGCTGGTTTGCCGGCGCCGACGGCTTGCCGGCGCGCGCCCACGGCATCGTCCGCATCATCAGCGAACGCCACGAGCGCGAGCGCCGGCTCGCCTTCCTCGCGGAATTCGACGCGCTCACCGGCGAATACAATCGCGCGCGGCTGATCGAGCGGATGCAGGACATGTTGAACGAGACGGCCGTGTCCCGGTCGTCGTTCGGCTTCCTGCTTCTGGCGGTGGACAATCTCGATCGGCTCAACGAAGGCTATGGCTTCGATGTCGCCGACGAGGTCCTGGCGCAGGTCGCGAGGCGCATCCGCAGCCGCCTGCGCGGCGGCGACATCCTGGGGCGGCATTCCGGAAACAAGTTCGGAATCATCCTGAAGAATTGCTCGTTCGAGGAACTGGGAATCGCAGCCGGGCGGCTGCTGACCGCGGTGCGGGAAGAAACGATTCAAACCGGCGTCGGTCCTGTCGCGGCAACCGCAACCATCGGCGGTGTGACCGCGCCGCGTCACGCGCGCAGCATTACCGAGGTGTTGAGCCGCGCGCACGAGGCGCTCAAGGCGGCGCGGCACAAGCGGCCGGGCTCGTTCGAGGCCTACCGGCCCAACCTCGAGCGCGAGGCGCTGCGCCGCGACAGCGCGCGCGCCACCGACGAAATCGTCGCCGCACTCAATGAGCGGCGCATCACGCTTGCGTTCGAACCGGTCGTGGAGGCGCGCACGCGCCGCGTCGCCTTCTATGAGGGCCTGATGCGCGCCCAGCGTTCCGATGGCCGCGTGTTTTCCAACGCGGACATCGTTCCTGTCGCGGAGCGGCTCGGTCTCATCCGCCTGCTCGACCACCGCGTGTTCGAACTGGCGATCGAAAGCCTTGCCGCCGCGCCCGATCTTCATTGCAGTGTGAACGTTTCCCCCGATTCGATCGTCGACCCGGACTGGCTCGTCGGTTTCGGCGCGCTCGTCGGCACCTATGACGGTGTCGCCGAGCGACTCACCATCGAGGTCACCGAAACGGCTGCGATCCACAACGTCGATGACACGCGCGGCTTCGTCACCCGCGTGAAGGACCTCGGCTGCCGTATTGCGGTCGACGACTTCGGCGCCGGCTACACCTCGTTTCGCAACTTGCGCAAGCTCGGCGTCGACATCATCAAGATCGACGGCGCCTTCATCCGCAACATGACGAGATCGGCCGACGACCGCGCCTTCGTGCATACGCTCATCGACCTCGGCCGCCGGCTCGGCCTGAAGACGGTGGCCGAATGGGTGCAGGACGAGGAGACCGCCCGCGCGCTCGAAGCGCTCGAATGCGATTATCTGCAAGGCGAGCTGATCGGTCTGGCGCTGCCGGAAAGTCCGGAAGAGCTGGCCAAGATTGCCTAGCCAAATTCCGGCGATCGGCGCCGTGATCTCATGCGGGGGCATGACGACGCTCGATGAACGCGAGCGGAAATTACCCAGCCCATTTGCACTGTCATCGATTCGTCATGTGCCCGTCATAGAAGCTTGACGCACAGCGGCTAGGCACTCCGGCATCGCGGCACGATGAAGCCGCGCAACTGGAGAGGCCTATGAGAATAACGGGAGCACTGACTGCGGGATTTATCGGACTGGCGCTATCGGCAACGGCCGCTGTGGCGTCCGATATTTCGGGTGCGGGCGCGACATTTCCCTATCCGATCTACGCGAAATGGGCGGATGCCTACAAAAAGCAGACAGGCGTCGGCCTGAACTATCAGTCGATCGGTTCGGGCGGCGGCATCAAGCAGATCAAGGCGAAAACCGTTACGTTCGGCGCCTCCGACGCTCCGCTGTCCGGCGCCGAGCTGGAGAAAAGCGGCCTCGTGCAATTCCCGATGGTGATGGGCGGCATCGTGCCTGTCGTCAACATCGACGGCATCAAGCCCGGCGGGCTCGTTCTCGACGGACCGACCCTGGCCAAAATCTTCCTTGGCGAAATCACGAGCTGGGACGACAACGCGATCAGCCGGCTCAATCCGAACGTGAAGCTGCCGAAGCAGGCGATCGCGGTTGTGCACCGCGCCGATGGTTCCGGCACCACGTACAACTTCGCTTACTATCTCGCCGACGTGAGTGCGGACTGGAAAGCCAAGGTTGGCGTCAGCACTTCGGTGCAGTGGCCGGTCGGCATTGGCGCCAAAGGCAACGAAGGCGTCGCCAACAATGTCGCCAACACCCGCGGCTCGATCGGCTATGTCGAATACGCCTACGCCAAGCAGAACAGGCTGACGTTCGCAAAGATGGTCAACAAGGCGGGGAAGGTGGTCGCGCCGGCGGCGCAGAACTTCCAGGCCGCGGCCGCCAACGCGAACTGGAAATCGAAGCCGGGTTACGGCGTGATCCTCGCCAATCAGCCGGGCGACAAATCCTGGCCGATGACGGCGGCGACCTGGATCCTGATCTACAAGCAGCCGCAGGACGCCGCTGCCACGCGCGAAGCGCTCAAGTTCTTCGCCTGGGCCTACAGGGGCGGCGGCAAGATGGCCGACGCGCTCGACTACGTCGCGATGCCGGACAATGTGGTCAAGGATGTCGAGGCCACCTGGTCGGCCGAAGTCAAGGACGGCAGCGGCAATCCGTTGCTGGCAGCAGCCCATTGAGCGATCGTGCTATAGGTGGGAGGAACGGCGGTGCAGCCACTCGCGCTGCACCGCGGCCGCGCGCCGCTGCCGGAGTTGACATGCCCGCTCGCGTCCTGATCGTCGAGGATGAAGAGCCTCTGACCATGCTGCTGCGCTACAACCTGGAGGCGGCCGGTTACCAGGTCGACTCCGCCGCGCGCGGCGATGAGGCCGAGCTCAAACTGCGCGAGACGGTGCCCGACCTGGTTGTCCTCGACTGGATGCTTCCCGGACTTTCCGGCATCGAGCTGTGCCGCCGCCTGCGGTCGCATGCCGCGACGGCGCAATTGCCGATCATCATGTTGACCGCGCGCGGGGAAGAGAGTGACCGCGTGCGCGGTCTCGCCACCGGCGCCGACGATTACATCGTGAAGCCGTTTTCCGTGCCCGAGCTTCTTGCCCGCGTCAGCGCTTTGCTGCGGCGGGCGAAGCCGGAGCGGGTGAACGCGGTCCTGAGCCTTGGCGATATCGAGCTCGACCGCGAGCGGCGTCGGGTGTCGCGCGGCGGCGCCGAGATCGAGCTCGGGCCGACAGAATTTCGGTTGCTCGAATATTTGATGCAGCGGCCGGGGCGCGTATTCACGCGCGAGCAATTGCTCGACGGCGTATGGGGCAGCGACGTCTACATCGACGAGCGTACCGTCGATGTCCACGTGGGACGCCTGCGCAAGGCGCTCAGTCCGGGTGGAGAGGCCGATCCGATTCGCACCGTGCGGGGCTCGGGCTATTCATTCGACGAGCGATACGGAAAGTGATTTGATCCGGCCGCAAAGATTGACTCATCGGCGGCCGGTGAAAGTGCACGAAAAGGCTGATCTGTCGCAACTTCAAGCGATTATCGACGCCATGCCCAGTCCGGTCGTGGCGATCGACAGCCGCAGCATCGCCATCGCAGCCAATGCGCGGGCGCGCGTGGTCTTGCCGGGGTTGCGCATCGGGCAGCCGGTGGCTTTGGCTTTGCATGCGGCCGAACTTGTCGAGGCGGTCGAGCAGGCGATCGCAACCGGGCAGCCGCAGCGGGCGCACTTCTCCCAGCGTGTCCCGGCCGACCGCTGGTACGAAGCGCACGTCGTTCCGGTGAGGCAGCCGGCTGCCACGCCCCCTTCCGGCAATGCGCTGCTGTTGCTTACCCTCCACGATTTGACGCCGCTTTATCGCGTCGAACAGATGCGGGCGGATTTCGTCGCCAACGCCAGTCACGAGTTGCGGACGCCGCTCGCCGCCCTTTCCGGATTCATCGACACATTGCAGGGGCCCGCCCGCGACGATCCGAAAGCGCGGGAGAAATTCCTCGGCATCATGCAGGGGCAGGCAAGCCGCATGGCGCGGCTGATCGACGATCTGCTCTCGTTGTCGAGGATTGAATTGCGCGCGCACGTCGCCCCTGAGGAGCCGGCAGACGTTGTCGCCATCGTGCGTCAGGTCCTGGATGGGTTGCAGACCTTGGCGCG
>DASSRW010000217.1:0-19050 GCA_035701545.1 Pseudolabrys sp. | reverse complement strand
GCCGACTAGGCACAGCGGGAAGCGCGTTTCCCCGGCCATGAAAGGGTCACAGAGGCCCAGCAAGGTTGGCGCTGGCGGTGCCGATGCTATAGTTCATCCGCCGTCCGTCGGGAAAACAGCTGGAAAATCGTGCTTTGATCGCAGCCGCCGGCTTCAAACGCCTGGGATTAGCGACTGCTGCCGTCGTTGCGGTCGGGGCAGGGGCGCTGCTTGGGGCGAATTTCCTGGTCTCCGCCGACGCTGTGCGCAACCAGGTGAAGGCCGAAATCCGGGCCGTGACCGGCCTCGATCCTGTGCTGCGCGGCAAGGCCACCGTTTCCCTGTTCCCTTCCGGGTTCGTCAGCTTCGCCGACGTTCTGCTCGGCGATACCGCCCAGCCGGCGCTCACCGCCAAGCGGCTGACGGCTCACTTGCGGTTTTTTCCTCTGCTCGTCGGCCGCGTCGAGATCGCCGACATCGCGCTCGAACAGCCGACGATTTCAATCGACCTCGCGCCGGACGGACGTTCAAACTGGTCCGGGCTGATTACGGCGCTCGTGCGCAGCCACAAGCCCGAGCCGGTGAAAGTCGCCGGCTTTTCCGAGATCCGCATCGATCACGGCACCGTGGCGCTGCATGAGGCCGCGCACCAATTCAGCGAAACGCTTGAAGACGTCGAATTCTCGCTGGCGTGGCCATCGATCTCCAAGAGCTTCGGCGCCACCGGCCATTTCACGTGGCACGACGAGCCGATCGACGCGAGCCTCACGCTTGGCGACTTCGCCGCGGCGCTCCACGGCGGGCCGACCGGCCTGAAGCTGCGCCTGAGCGGCCAGCCGATCAAGGCGGCTTTCGATGGCTCCATCAGCGTGAAGCCGACGGTCAAGATCGACGGCACGCTCGCAGCCGATACCGCCTCGCTGCGCAACGCATTGATCTGGGCCGGCGAGAAGCCGCTGCCCGGCGGCGGATTCGGCCGCTTCTCGCTCAAGGCGCGGACGAACGTCGTCGGCGGCACGATCAATCTCTCGAACGTCAACGTCGACCTCGACGGCAACAGCGCGGAAGGCGTTTTGACGTTCGCCACCGACGGACGCCAGGCCCTGCAGGGAACGCTCGCCGCCGACACCCTCGATCTCACGCCCTATGTCTCGACCGTGCGGCTGCTCAGCGCCAATCCGCGCGGCTGGAGCAACGGACCGATCAATCTTGAGGGGCTCTCCGGGGTCGACCTCGATTTGCGGCTTTCGGCGGCGAAGGTGATCTTGTCCGACGCCAAGCTCGGGCGCACTGCGATCGCCGCCAACCTGCGCGACGGCAACCTCGTCGTCACGGTCGGCGAGTCGCAGGCCTACAACGGCATCATCAAAGGCTCATTCGCTCTCGCGAATTTCAATTCGGGCGCGCGGCTCAAAGGGCAGATGCAGTTCAGCGACGTCGATCTCGAAACCTGCCTCGATCAGATCTTCGGCCTGCGCCGCCTCGAGGGAAAAGGCGATATCGCGTTCTCGATCGAGGGATCCGGCAATAGCGTGCTCGCGGTTACGCGCACACTGAACGGCACCGCGAGCTTGCACGGCCGCCACGGCGCGCTCGCAGGGCTGAACATCGAACACCTGCTGCGCCGGCTCAAGGACCGTCCGCTCTCCGGCGGCGATGAATTCCGCACCGGCCGCACGCCCTACGACAAGATCGACGTCTCGATGAAAATCGTCAACGGCAAGGTGGCCGTGGACGGCGTGAAGATCGAGGGGCCGGCGGTGAAGCTCGCACTCAGCGGGTCGGCGTCGATTCCCAATCGCGAGCTCGATCTCAAGGGCACTGCCGGCCTGATCGCCGCCGCCAATCAGACGACTGCGCCGTTCGAATTGCCGTTCGTGGTGCAGGGCTCGTGGGACGATCCGCTCATGCTGCCCGACGTCGAAGCCCTGATCCGCCGCTCCGATGCCGCCGCGCCCCTGCTCAAGGCCATGCACGACCGACGGACGGGAAGCGCGGTGCGTTCCGTCCTCGAGCGTCTGACAGGCGGCGGCCACGCCGCAGCGCCGGGGGCGGAAGCGCAGGCCCCCGCCAATCCCCAGGAATAAAGCGCGTCCTCAGACCTGAGCGGCGAGCGCAGCGCGCTCGCGCTGCATGGCTGTACGCTTTGCCAGCAACGACGCCGCGACGGTGCCGACTGCCACCACAGCGATCATGATCGTGCAAACGGCATTGATCTCCGGCCGCACACCCAGGCGGATTTCCGAGTAGATCCGGATCGGCAGCGTGGTCGCACCGGGCCCGGTTGTGAAGCTTGCGATCACGAGGTCGTCGAGCGAAAGCGAAAACGCCAGCATCCAGCCGGCGGCGATGGCCGGCGCGATCAGCGGCAGCGTGATCGTCAGGAAGGTCTTCAACGGCGGGCAGCCGAGGTCCATCGCCGCCTCTTCGAGGCTGCGGTCGAAGCCGACAAGCCGCGACTGCACGATCACCGTGACGAAGCAAAGCGTCAGGGTCGTGTGCGCGACCGTCACCGTCCAGAAGCCGCGGTCCGCGTTCAGCGCAACAAACAGCAGCAGCAGCGAGAGGCCGGTGATGACCTCGGGCATCACCAGCGGCGCATAGATCATTCCGGAGAACAGCAGCCGACCGCGAAAACGCCCCATCCGCGCGAGCGCCACTGCCGCGAGCGTGCCGAGGATCGCGGCCGCGGTCGCCGACAAGGCAGCGACGCGAAGGCTCACCCAGGCCGATTCGATCATGCCGGAATCTGCGAAGAGCGCACGGTACCATTGCAGCGACCATCCGCCCCAGACGGTCACCAGCCGCGATGCGTTGAACGAATAGATCACGAGGATCGCGATCGGCAGATAGAGAAACGCGAGGCCGAGCGCGACCGCGGCAACGTTGAATGGCGAAGGTCCGCGCTTCATGCGCCGGCCTCCAGTTCGCGCCGTTGAATGCGCTCATAAAACATCATCGGCACGACCAGCAGGAACAGCAGAGTGACGGCTAGCGCCGAGGCGACAGGCCAGTCCTTGTTGGAGAAAAACTCCAGCCACAGGGTTTGCCCGATCATCGGCGTTTCGGAACCGCCGAGCAGATCGGGAATGACGAACTCGCCGACGATCGGGATGAAGCAGAGCAAAACGCCCGCCCCGATCCCCGGTGCGGACAGCGGCGCGGTGACCAGCCAAAAGGCGCGCAGGCGCGTGCAACCGAGATCGGCCGCCGCCTCGAGCAGCGACCAATCCATTTTCTCGAGCGTGGCGTAGAGCGGCAGCACCATGAACGGCAGATATGAGTAGACGATGCCGATGTAGATCGCCGTGTCGCTTGCGAGCCACGCCGCCGGCGCGTGCAAAATGCCGAGCTTTATCAGCACGCCATTCAGAATGCCGTCGCGTTGCAGAATGTTGATCCACGCATAGACGCGGATCAGGAAGGACGTCCAGAACGGCAGGACGACCAGTACCACCAGCACCGGCTGCCAGCGCCGCGGAAAACGCACGATGCCGTAGGCGATCGGATAGCCGATCAGCAGCAGGATCGCAGTCGAGACCGCCGCCACCTCGAGACTCTTGAGATACGAGAGCAGATAGATCGCGTCCGACGCGATCAGGCGATAGGCCTCAAACGACAAGGCGCGCACGAACGCGACCAGTCCGCGCCAGCCTGCGGCCAGATCCAGCACCGGCGCATAGGGCGGCTGCGCCAGTGCCGTCTGCGACAGGCTTATCTTCAGTACGATCACGAACGGCACGAGGAAGAAGACGAGCAGCCACAGATAGGGCGCGAGCAACGCGATCCGCGTGCCCCATGACCTTTTGATGAATTGGCTATGCGCAGCCATCTTTCAGTCCGTCAGCAGGATGCCGGCGGCATGTGGCCACCACAGCCACACCTTGGCGCCCACCGCGATGCCCGCCTCGACCGCAGGCGCCATATTGGAGGCCGCGGCCTTCAACAGCGAGCCGTCCGCAAGCCGCACTTTGTACATCGAACTGTCGCCACGATAGCCGATCTCCGCCACTTGGCCGGTGACGATGGCGATGTCAGGCTCCATCGGTGCCTGCAGCGCGATGCGGATTTTCTCCGGGCGCAAGGCGAGGCATGCGCGGCTGCCCGCGGCGAGGCCGTTCGCGCGATCGATCCGAAACAGACCGCTGCGGCTGTCGAGCACGCGGCCGCCCTCCGCGACCCGGCCCTCGATCAGGTTGACGTCGCCCACGAAGCTGGCAATCCAGCGCGAATTGGGGCGTTCGTAGACCTCGGCCGGCGCGCCGACCTGCACCAGCCGTCCTTCGTTCATCACGCCGATGCGGTCGGCCAGCAGCATCGCTTCCTCCTGGTCGTGCGTGACGATGACGAACGTGGTGCCGAGCTTGCGTTGCAGCGCCATGAGCTCGAACTGCGTTTCGGCACGCAGCTTCTTGTCGAGCGCCGCCAGCGGCTCATCGAGCAGCAGCACACGCGGACGCTTGACCAGAGAGCGGGCGAGCGCGACGCGCTGGCGCTGCCCGCCGGAAAGTTGATTGACGCGGCGGCGTCCCAGGCCGTCCAGCTTGAGCTGCGCCAGCATGTCGCCGACGCGCGCCGCGATCGCCGTCTTGTTCAGACTTTCCTGGCGAAGGCCGAAAGCGATGTTGCCGGCGACGGTCAGATGCGGGAATAGCGCGTAATTCTGAAACATCATGTTCACGGGCCGAAGGTGCGGCGGCACGGCCGCGATATCCTCGCCGCCGAGCAGAATGCGTCCTTCGTCCGGCGTTTCGAAGCCGGCCAGCAGGCGCAGCAGCGTGGTCTTGCCGCAGCCGGACGGTCCAAGCAGCGCAAAAAATTCGCCCGCGCGAATGTCGAGCGTCAGCCGGTCGACGGCAACATGCCGCTCGAATCGCTTGCTGACCGCCTCGAAACGGACCAGCCCATCCGCAACGTCGGTGCTCTTGCCTTTCTGCGCCATTCGCCAGCCCGATCCCGATTTCGCCGCGCACGCTAGCGGCCTAACGGGAAGCGCTCAACTGTCGGGGAGGAAGCGAGGGCGAAGTCCTTGGCCTGCGGACGCTACTCGCGGATCGCACTCAAGGTATCGCCATCAAGGACCTGATCGCCGGCCGGCCTGGCGTCGGGCCGGACGCGCGGCCGCGGCCCATAGTGCCGCCCGTGCCAGATGTTCCGCCGCGGCCGCAGCAGGATGGAGACCATGCGGTCGCGAAGCGCCTTTGCGGAGACCGGCTTGCAGAGGAATTCATTGACGCCGATCTCCATCGCTTCAAGAATTTTTTTGCGCTCGCCGTGCGCGCTCAGGACGATGATCGGAATGTCCGGCGTCGGAAACACGCCCGGCGAACGCACGATCCGCACCAGCTCCGGCCCGTTGAGCAGCGGCATCTCCCAGTCGACGATCAGAATGTTTGGAGCCCCTTCCCGAATCCTGCCGAGCGCACCGATGCCGTCGCCCGCCTCCGATATTTCGCGGACGCCGATGGCCGTCAGCAGACCGCGCACGATGCTCCGCATGAACGCGCTGTCGTCGACAACGAGCACGCGCGATTGCCGGATCAGAACGTCGGCGTATTTTGCCGGGGTCGTCATCAGCGGAGCCTGTGACACGAACTCCTTCAACATGACGGGCGATTTCACCATGCCTGTCTTACGGGACGGTAAAGCCGGGTCCGCCGCAGCCTCATGAGCGCGTTAGCGTTCGCCGGACGGCGTCGCGCCAGCCGCTCAGCTTTAGCTCGCGCGTCGCGGTATCCATTTCCGGCGCAAACCGGCGTTCGAGCCGCCAGGATTTCGCGAAGCCATCCAGACCCGGATAGATGCCTGCAGCGTGGCCCGCGAGATAGGCGGCGCCGAGCGCCGTCGTTTCCATGATCCTTGGCCGGTCCACGGGACCGCCCAGAATATCGGCGATGAATTGCATGGCCGCATCGCTCGCGGCCATCCCTCCGTCGACGCGCAGCACGCGCTCGCTCCGCCCCAGCGCGGGACAATCGGCGTGCATCGCGTCGAGCAGATCGCGCGTCTGGTATCCGACGGATTCCACGATCGCACGCGCCAGTTCGGCCGCGCCGGCGTTGCGCGTCAGGCCGTAGATCGCGCCGCGCGCATGCGCATCCCAGTGCGGCGCGCCGAGCCCGACGAAAGCGGGAACGAAATAGACCTGCTCGGCCGGATCGGCGCGCTGCGCCAGCGGGCCGATTTCTGCGGCGGCGTCGATAAGCCTGAGATTGTCACGCAGCCACTGAACGCCTGCACCGGCGATGAAGATGGCCCCTTCCAAGGCATAAGTGCGCTTGCCGTGGAGTTGATAGGCAATTGTGGTGAGCAACCGGTTGCGCGAGGTGACGCGTTCGCTGCCGGTGTTGAGCAGGGCAAAGCACCCCGTGCCGTAGGTCGATTTCATCATGCCGGGCGTAAAGCACGCCTGTCCGATCGTCGCCGCCTGCTGGTCGCCCGCGACTCCGAGGATGGGGATCGGGCCGCCGAACAATTCGGGCGCCGTCGTACCGAATTCGCCGGCGCAGTCGGCGACGCGCGGCAAAAGCGGCTCGGGCACGCCGAACAAATCGCACAACTCGGCGTCCCATTCGCCGCGTTCGATATCAAAGAGCAGCGTGCGCGCGGCATTGGTGGCATCGGTGATGTGCTCGCGTCCATTCGTCAGGCGCGCGATCAGAAAGCTGTCGATCGTTCCGAACGCAAGGCGGCCATCCTCCGCTGCCCGGCGTGCCCCTTCCATGTTGTCGAGAAGCCAGGCAATCTTGCTGGCGGAGAAATACGGATCGAGCAGCAGGCCGGTCCTGGCGATGATTTGCGGCTCATGGCCGGCCGCGCGCAACCGGTCGCAAAATTCCGCCGTGCGGCGGTCCTGCCAGACGATCGCATTGTGGATCGGCGCGCCGGTCGTGCGATCCCACAGGACCGTTGTCTCGCGCTGGTTGGTGATGCCGATCGCGGCGACATCCTTGCTCGCGACCGACGCCTTCGCAATGACCGAGCGCACAACATCAATCGTTGCGGTCCATATCTCCTCCGGATCGTGCTCGACCAGACCAGGCGCGGGATAAATCTGTCGCAGTTCACGTTGCGCCACGGCAAGCGGCGAGAGCCTCTGGTCGAATGCGATCGCGCGCGTCGAGGTAGTACCCTGGTCGATGGCAATGACGATCGTCGACAAGGATCGCTCCAATCCTATGGCACGCCGCTCGCGGCGATAAATTGCTCAAGGGCTTGCCGCTCTTTGGGGCCGCTGAACAATCCGATTTTGCTTCGGCGCCACAGAATGTCGTCGGCGGACCGCGCCCACTCGCTGCGCATGAGGTAGCTCACTTCGGCGCCCGTCAAATCGCCGGCCAGCACCGGCCCGAGATCGTCCAGCCGCCGTGCGCCTCCCAAAATCCGCTCCGCACGCGTGCCATAGGCGCGCGCCAGCCGGCGCGCGTGGGCCTCCGTCAGAAAGGGCCAGCGCCGGCGCATATCGGCGGCCAAGGCAGCAAGGCCATCGACCGGAAAGTCGCCGCCCGGCAGGGGCGAATTTGCGGTCCAGGGCTGACGCGCCTCGAACAAATGGGCCATCCGCTCCAGCGCCGCTTCGGCGAGGCGCCGGTAGGTCGTGATCTTGCCGCCGTAAACGGTGAGCAGCGGCGCCGTTTCGTTCTGCTCGTCGAGCGTGAGCAGATAGTCGCGCGTGATGTCCTCCGGCTTTCCGGCGCCGTCGTCGTGCAGCAGCCGAACGCCGGCAAAGCTCCATACGGCATCTGCAGGACCGATCTGTTTCGCAAGGTAATCGTTCACGACGCCGCAGAGATAATTCAATTCGTCCGCGTCAGGCGTAGGCCTATTGAGATCGCCGGTGAAGTCCTCATCGGTCGTGCCGATCAGCGTGAAGTCCTCCTGAAACGGCAGGGCAAAGACGACGCGGCGATCCCTCGCCTCCAGCAGATAGCCTTCGCCGTGATCGAACAGCCGACGCACGACCATGTGGCTGCCTTTGACCAGACGCACCGGCACGGCGAGCGGCTGCCGCAGAACGTTCTCCGCCACGTGCCCGATCCACGGGCCGGCGGCGTTGACCAGCACGCGCGCGGTCACAACCTCTTCGCGCCCGCGATGATCGAGCGTCAATTTCCATTCGGCGCGCCGCTCGGCGCGCGTGCAACGCGTGCGCGTGCGGATGACGGCGCCGCGCTCGGCGGCGTCGAGCGCGGTCAGCACGACAAGCCGCGCGTCGTCGACCGCGCAATCGGAATATTCGAAGCCATAGCGGAACGAAGGCTTGAGCGCCGCGCCGGCCGGATCGCGCGTGAGATCGACCGTGCGGGTGGCGGGGAGAATCCTGCGGCCGCCGAGCCGGTCGTAGATGAAGAGGCCGAGGCGCAGGAGCAGCGGGGAGCGCAGGCCCGGCAACGGTGGCAGGACCAGCCGGATCGGCCGGATCAGATGCGGGGCCATTTTCAGGAGCACTTCGCGCTCGTGCAACGACTCGCGCACCAGCCGAAACGCGTAGTGCTCGAGGTAGCGCAAGCCGCCGTGAATGAGCTTGCTGGAAGCAGACGAGGTGCCGGAGGCAAGGTCGTTCTGCTCGACCAGCAGGACGCGCAGGCCGCGGCCGGCGGCATCGCGTGCAATGCCGGCCCCGTTGATGCCACCGCCGATAACGGCCAGGTCGAACTCGGCCATGCTGCTGATTCGCCCGTTCGGCCGCAGCATGGGTCATTCGAGCCGGTGAACTCAAGAACTGCCATTGCGGCGGCAAAAAAAGCCGGCCGATTGCAAAACCCGCCCGATTTAGCCATACCAGCCTCGCCGGACACGCAACGCGCAAGTTCATCAAAGGCAGCCGATCCAAAGCGATGCCCTCCCCTCGCCTGCTCGTCATCGAAGGCAATTCACCGCAGACCTTGAAGGACCACATCGCCGCCGGCGGCGTGCCGGCGCATGAGGGTTATTCCAATCTCCTGCGCGAATTGATGCCTGGAGCGATCGTCGATACCTGCCAGCCCGGCGATGCGGCGGCGGCGCTGCCGGACGGGCAATCTCTGGAAGGCTACGACGGCGTTGCGATCACTGGCTCGTCGTTGCACGTTTACGATGGCGGCGCGCCGGTGACGCGCCAGATCGAGCTTGTGCGCGCAGTGCTGAAAGCGGGAACGCCGCTGTTCGGCTCGTGCTGGGGCTTGCAGATTCTGATGGTGGCTGCCGGCGGCAGCGTGCGCAAGAACCCGAGGGGGCGCGAGCTCGGCTTCGGCCGCGGCATCCGGCTGACCGAAGCCGGGCGCAAGCATCCGATGTATATCGGCAAGCCGGACGTGTTCAATGCGCCGACTGCGCACCTCGACGAAATCGAGACGCTCGCGCCCGGCACGACGGTCCTTGCCACCAACGCCGTCTCGGACGTGCAAAGCGCGGAAATCCGCCACAATGGCGCGGTTTCCTGGGGCGTGCAGTATCACCCGGAGTACCCGCTGCGCGAGATTGCCGCGATCGTGCGCCGGATTGGCACGCGGCTGATCGCGGAAGGCTTCTTTGCCGATAACGCCGATATAAAGGTGTTTGCGGGCGATCTGGACACGCTCGACCGCGATCCGGCGTGCAAGCGCCTGTCGTGGCGGCACGGCATCAGCAAGAACGTGCTCGACAAGAAAATGCGCACCAGCGAAGTCGCGAACTGGATCGAATATCAGGTGCTGCCGACGCGCGTGCGGCGCGGAAGAGGATAGGAATGGATTTCGCCGGCAAAACGGTTGTAGTCACCGGCGGCACCGGCGCGCTGGGATCGGCCGTCGTCACGGCGCTGGTGGATGCCGGCGCAAGATGCCGCGTTCCTTACGTGATCGAAGCGGAGGAAAAGAACTTTCCGCTGCGCGGCGACAAGCGCGTCGAGCTTGTCCGCGTCAACGATCTGGCGGAAGAGCAGGAAGTGGACGCGCTTTACGAAGGCGTGCGCGACCTGTGGGCGTCGATCCACATTGCGGGCGGCTTCGCGATGGCGAAGGTCGCCGACACCAACAAGGCTGCCTTGATGGCGCAGATCGACATGAATCTGATCTCGTGCTTTCTTTGCTGCCGCGCCGCGATCAAGCTGATGAAAAGCGGCGGGCGGATCGTGAACGTGGCCGCGCGGCCCGCCCTCGAATGGCGCAGCGGCGCCGGCATGGCCGCTTACACCATCGCCAAAACGGGCGTCGCCGCGCTGACGGTGACGCTTGCCGAGGAGACAGCGAAGGACGGCATCCTCGTCAACGCCGTCGCGCCTTCGATCATGAACACGCCGGCAAATCGCGCGGCGATGCCGAAAGCGGATCATGCCGCGTGGCCGAAGGTCGAGGAAGTTGCCGCGACGATTCTGTTTCTCGCCTCACCGGAGAACCGCGTGACCCGCGGCGGCATCGTGCCGGTGTACGGGAAGTCGTGATTTGCCCTCTCCTCCCCGCAAGAGGGAGGGATTAACCTGCGGCGACGGGGACCAGTTCGAGCGACGGACGCAGCAGGCGCTGCACGGCCGTGGACGCAACCACCGTGCGGCTCTCGGCATAGATCTCATGGTTTTTTTCGATGTCGGCGAGATCGTATTGATAATTGACCATGAACCCGTGCGACTGACGCAACGCACGCTCGGACGTATCCGCCAGCCAGTTGATGCGCTCGAGGCGCGCGCCGTTGCCGAGATGGAAGCGCGCCACCGCGTCGACGGGCGAGCCGCGTGAGTTGCGCGCGCGCAGGAAATACCAAGCGGCGGCGCGCATCATCGGCTCTTGCAGGCGCTCGGCCGTTTCCGGCGTGCGCCACCATTCGGGATCGTCGAGTCCCGCGAGCGCCGCTCGGTCGAATTCGTTGATGGCCGACGAGCTTTCGACTTCGCGCTCGCGCTTCAGCCAATTGGCGAAATTCGGAACCGGCGACAGCGTGACGAAGGTCGACAGCCGCGGCATCTCGCGGCTGATTTCCTCCACCACCTGCTTGATGAGGAAGCTGCCGAAAGAAACGCCGCTCAGCCCGCGCTGGCAGTTGGAGATCGAATAGAACACCGCGGTGCGGGTTTTTTCCGGCTCGAGGATTTCCCGCTCGGTCGCGAGAATCGGATCGATCGCGCCGGCAATCTCGCGCTCGAGCGCAACCTCGACAAAGATCAGCGGCTCGTCGACCAGCGCCGGATGGAAAAACGCGTAGCAACGCCGGTCCGGCGGATCGATGCGGCGGCGCAGATCCTCCCAGCCGTTGATCGCGTGCACCGCTTCGTAGCGAATGAGTTTCTCGAGCACGATCGCCGGTGTCGACCAGCCGATGCGGCGCAGCACCAGGAACCCGCGATTGAACCATGACGAGAACAAATGCACGAAGTCCGCATCGACCGCCGCGAGGTCGTCGTGGCGGTGGCCAAGCGTATCCATGAGCTGCTCGCGCATACGCACCAGCGCGGCTGTGCCGCCGGGCGCAAGGTTCAGACGGCGGAACAGCTCCTGCCGGCGCGGCTCGGAAGCCGCATGCACCGCGGCCGCGGTTTCGTCGGAGGGCGCTTCGCGCCACGCCGCGACCGCCTTGTCCAGCGCGGCCGGATCGGGACCAAAACGGTGCGCGAGCGCTTCGAAGAAGGCGATGCGCGGCCCAGTGGTGAGCTCGGCGTAGCGGGCGAGAATGTCGCGCGCGAGCGCCACGCCCGAAGCTTCGCCGCGTCCGGAGAGCAATTGCTCGCACAATTCGACCAGGCTTTCGGAACGGACCGAGGCCGTTCCGCGCCGGTCACGGGCGCGTTCCAGAAGCGCCCGCCCACGGTCGGAAATTGTCTGCAGCAACTCGCCGAAAAATGAAACGTTCATGCCGACCCCGCCGCACCAGGCGCCTCGATCACCATCGGCTATTTGCCGGGGTCCATCAGATGGTTCGGCAGCCGCATGGCGATCTCCGGGAATATACACAAGATCACGATCGCCGGCATCATGCACCTTCGCGCATGCTCCGATGCGTTAATGGTGGAAGAACAGGTCGGGTAACCATAGCGCAATCGCGGGAAAAATCGAGATCACGACGATAAACCCGATCATGATGAGGAGGAACGGCAGCACACCGAGCACCAGCTCCCTGAGCGAGATGTCAGGTGCAATTCCCTGGATCACAAACAGGTTCAAGCCGACCGGCGGGTGAATCAACCCCATTTCCATAATAATGGTCATGTTCACCCCAAACCATATCGGATCGAATCCATGCTCCAGCAGCCCGGGCATAATGACCGGAGTCACCATGAGGATGATGGCCACCGGGGGCAGGAAGAAACCCAGGACAACGATCAGGACATCCGTCCAGAACAGATATTCCCATTTTGACATCTTGAGCCCGACCAGCCACTCGCTCGTGGCTTGGGTGATGTGCAGATAGCTCAAGACATAAGTGAATAGAAAGGCCATCGCGATGATCATCATGATCATGCACGCTTCCTGCGCGGTTCCGAGCAGGATGCGGCCGACCTCGGACCATCGATAACAGCGATAGATAACAGCGACCATAATGAGCGTGGCGAAGGCGCCCACGCCGGCAACTTCCGAGGGCGTGGCAAACCCGCCGTAAAGGGTGATCATAACGACCGTGATGATGAACAGGAACGGCAGAATTCGCGGCAGCGCTTCGAACCGCTGACGCCAGCTGAAGTGCTCAACCTCGATCTTGGCACCCACTTCGGATTCGCCTTTGGCCAGCAGGCGTTTGGTATCGCGATGCGACTTGAAGATCACCCACAATGCGAACAGACCAGCGAGCACGAAACCGGGGACGACACCGGCGATGAACAGGCGGCCGATCGACTGTTCGACGACGATTCCATACAGGATCAGAGTAACGGAAGGCGGGATCAGAATGCCGAGCGTGCCGCCGGCGGCGATGAGCCCGCCTGCCAATCCCGGGGCATATCCGCGCTTGCGCATCTCCGGAATGCCCATGGACCCGATCGCCGCCGCAGTCGCAGTGCTCGAGCCGCACATCGCTGCGAAGATCGAGCAGCCGATCACGTTGGCGACGCCGAGGCCTCCGGGTAGTTTGTAGAGCCAGCGATAGACGGACTCATAGAGATCGGCAGAGGCGCGTGTCTTGCCGATCGCATCTCCCATCAGGATAAACAGCGGAATTGCCAGCAGCGTGAAATTGTCCATGCCTTGGTAAAGGGTTTCGGCCAGCCCCGTGATGTTGGAGGGCGGCATGAAGCCCAACATGAAGGTCACCGACACCACGCCGAGGGCGAACGCCACCGGCATGCCGGACAACAGCAGAATGAGCGCGACGACTACGAACAGCAGCCCGATCTCATGTGAGCTCATGCTGTTCATTCGTCCTTTCTGCCGGCCAATTCCTCGACCAGTTGAACCAGATATTCGAGCGAGATCAACGTAAAGCCCAGCGCCATCAGCGAATAGGGAATCCACAGATGCGGCGCCCACACCGAATCCGTGGTCCAGCCCTCGCTCCATGCCTGCCAGGTGTATCGCCAGATGATCACCGTCAGGAACGCGCAGAGCAGCAGCGAGAGCACATCGCCGATCAGGATACGCCAACGGTTCCAACTCGCCGGCATGATCGATTGCAGCACCTCGGTGCCGACATGCCCGCGGCGCATCTGGGTGTAATTGGCCGCCAGGAACGTGGCTCCAATCAGCAGAAAAATATTCAGCTCGAGGTTCCAGGTATGCGGATGGCGCAGGTAATAGCGCCAGATGACTTCATTCGTAATGATAACGCATGAAGCCAGAATCAGCAGGCCCGCGATATGTCCGGTGAAGGCATTGATCGTCTTGACGACGCGGCTGAACATGAGCCACGCCGCCGGCATGCGGTAGCCGCCTGAAGAATCTTGCGCCATGCCGCCCCCCGCATGGCGCAAGACGTCATTCCTGTCGTTCATTTACTCAAGACCCCGGCGCCGTGACGGCATCGGCCATATCCAGGAGATGCTGCCCGTCCTTAACGTGCGATGCAAAGTCCTTCCACGCGCTCTTCTTTGCCAGCGCCTTCCACTGCTGGAATTCGTTTTCATTCATGTCAGAAACCTTGTCGCCGGCCTTTTCATAGACCTCGGCGACCTTTTGATCGTCGCTCTTTGTTGATTTGAGCACGAACTTCTCCAGCGAATGGCCGACCTCCATCACGATCTTCTGCTGTTCGGGTGTCAGCTTGTCGAAGGTGGCCTTCGACATCAGCAACGGCTCGAACATGTACCAGAACGTCTTTTTGCGTGCCGTGGTGACGTACTTCGCAACCTCCTGCAGCCGGAAACTCATCAGCGAGGCGCTAGAGGTCCACAACGCGTCGACAACGCCCGACTGCATGGCATTGTAGGTCTCGTTTGACGGGAAAGTGGAAATCGAAGCGCCCGCTGCCTGCAACATCAACTCGATCATCTTGCCTGCACCGCGCGTCTTCAGCCCCTTGACGTCGGCCGGCACCAGGATCGGCTTGTCGCGGGAGGCGACCCCGCCCGCCTGCCAAACCCAGGTGATGATCTTCACGCCATGATCCTCGAGGTATTTTTCGAGCCACTTGCCGATGTCAGATTTTTCCCAAGCGTAACCTTGCTCGTAGCTGCTGAGCAGTGCAGGCATCAGCGTGATATTGGTCGCCGGCAGCTTGCCGCCCGAATACGCCAGCGGATAGACCGACATGTCGAGGGCCCCGTTCGCCATAGCGTCAAACTGCTGCTTCGGCTTGTAGAGCGATGCGCCCGGGTAGATCTCAAACTTGAGCGCGCCGTTGGTTTTCTCCTCGACCTGTTTGGCGAATTTGCGCGCCAATACATCGCGGAAGTCTGTATGGGCCGGAAACTGATGGGAAATCTTGATGATTGTAGGCTCGGCAGCGCACGCCGGCACGGAAAGAACGGCCATACCGCTCATGAGCAAGCCGGCCAGAATCCAACGTAACTGCTTGGTCATTGTGCATTTCCTCCGTGATATGCTGTTATTCTTCGGACGATCAAATCGTCGCTTGCCGCAAAGCGGCCTGCACATCGTCGGCGATCATGATCAAATGCATAACGCTGCATGCTGCTATTGCGCCGCAGCCACGGATATTATGCCGCAGCCACGGCCCGCGACTTTCAGCGATGGCGTCTTGCTAAGTCAGGTGCCTGGAAGGGCGTGGAAGGCTATAGGCTGGGCCACAGTGCGCCGCCTGATCGGTGCGTCGGGTTTCGGTGTCGCATCTTCACCGGTTGCAACTCTCTTCGGTGGCCGGAATCGTGGTCACGCTGTGCTTGATCGGCAAGGCCGCCTAACTTGTCAGGCCTTCGCGCGCAGCTGAGGCCTCGCCACGCCCGGAGAGCAATTGCTCGCACACCTCGACCAGGCTCTTGGAGCGGACCGACGATGTTCCGCGCCGGTCACGGGCGCGTTCCAGAAGCGCCCGCCCCCGGGCCGGAAATTGTCCGCAGCAACTCGCCGAAAAACGAAACGTTCATGCCGACCCCGCCGCGCCGGCCGCCTCGATCAGCCATCGGCTATTTGCTCGGGCCCATCAAATGGTTCGGCAGCCATGTGGCGATCTCCGGGAAGATACACAAGATCACGATCGCCAGCATCATGCAGATGACATAAGGCAGCGTGCCCCACATCACCTTGACCAGCGGTACATCGGGCGCGATGGCGTTAACGATATAAATATTAAGTCCGACCGGCGGGTGGATAAGGCCGATTTCCATGTTGATCGTCAGAATGACGCCGAACCAGATCGGATCGAAGCCGGCGGCCGTGATGATGGGCAGCAGGATTGGGCTCGTCATCAGAATGATCGCTGCCGGCGGAATGAAGAAGCCGCAAACCAGCAGGAAGATGTTGATCATGAACATCAACACCCAGCGGTTGAAATGCGCGTCGGCAATCGCCTGCGCCAGCGTCTGGGTGAGATAGAGCGACGTCAGCATGTAGCCGAACAGTACGGCCGCGGCGATGATCGTCAGGATCATCACCGATTCGCGCATGGTGTCGCGCAGGATCAGCCAGATGTCCTCGGGCCGCCACAGCCTGTAGATCACGATCGCAAGGATCAGGCACAAGGCAGCACCGACGCCGGCGGCCTCCGACGGCGTGGCCACACCGCCATAGAGTGCGTACATCACACCGAGGATAATGACGATGAACGGCGCGATCTTCGGAACCGATTCGAATTTTTGTTTCCACGTGTAGCGGAAGTCCGCGGCGTGAGACCGAAAGCCGCTGCGCCAGATGACGAACAGTGTCCACAGTATGAACAGGCCGGTCAGCATGATGCCGGGCAGCACGCCGGCAATGAACAGCCGGCCGATCGAGCTTTCGGTCGCGATCCCGTACAGGATGAATGTGACCGACGGCGGAATCAAAATGCCAAGCGTGCCGCCGGCGCAGATCGAGCCGGTGGCCACGCCGTCCGGGTAGCCGCGGCGACGCATTTCCGGGATGCCCATCTTGCCAATCGCCGCGCAACAGGCGGGCGAGGAGCCGGTGAGCGCCGCAAAAATCGCACAGGCGCCGAGATTCGAAATCACCAGTCCGCCGGGCAGACGGTACAGCCAGCGATCCAGCGCCTCATAGAGATCCTTGCCCGCCGGCGACGAACCGATCGCCGCGCCCATCATGACGAACATCGGAATGGCGACGAGCGTGAATTCGTCGAGGCCGGAATAGAACGTTTCGGCGACGACGTGCATACTGCTGATGCCCTGGAATATCAGCAGGAAAATAATCGAGATCGCCCCGAGGCCGAATGCCACCGGCACGCCGGAAAGCAGCATCAGCAACGTGACGACAAGAACGATCGCGCCTTCGTGTGTTACGCTCATGAATGCGCCAACCTATCGCCGGTCAGGCCGAAGGGTGGCGCTCTTCCGGTCACCAGACAAATCAGTTCGGCGACGTACTGAAGCACCAGAAGGCCTAGTCCGATCGGCATCGATGCGAAGGGCACCCACAGACGGGCGCGCCACACTGTGTCGGAATGCCAGTTCTCGCTCCATGCCTGGTACCAATAAGCGGTGCACAGCACGAACAACACGATGCAAAAACTCATGCCCAGCAGCATCGTGAACAGCGCCAGCCAGTAACGCGCACGTTCGCCCAAGTGGAGCGGCAAAACATCGACGTTCACGTGCCCGCGCGTCATCAACACGTAGGCGCTGCCGATGAAGGTCGCACCGACGATGCAGTAGGTGACGACGTCGATCTGCCAGATGCTCTCGCGGTTGAGACCATAGCGCTCGATTACCATGTCGCAGATGACGAGCACCGCGGCTCCGATAAGTCCGGCCGCGAATACACCCGCGACGCGCGACAGAAACCGAACTGCGCGTATGTACGTTTCCATGAACCGATTTTCAGTAGATGGCGTAAGGACGCCTTGCAGAGATGTAAATCGGCCGGCCGGCATACTGCGATGCCGGTCGGCCGCGTCTTAAGTCCTTACTTGACCGCCAGAGCTTCGTCGATCAATTTCTGGCCGTTTGGCACGTCCTTGGCGAATTTGGCGTAAGCGCTCTTCTTCGCCTCGTCGATCCATGCCTTGTAGTCCGCATTGCTCAGGGTGACCACCTTCACTTTGTGGTCCTTGAACTGCTTGATCGTTTCCTCGTTCATCGCGTCGGCCTTTTTCTGATAGAAGGCCTGCGCGTCCTTGCCGGCTTTCAGGATAGCAGCCTGCTGTTTCTTGTTGAGCTTTTCGAAGCTCTTCTTCGACATCAGCACCGGCTCATACATGAACCACAGCGCGTTGTCGCCGGGCGCGGTCAGGCAACCTGACACTTCGTAAAGTCGCATGGAGCCGAAGCTGCCCAGGCTCGTGTCCGTCGCGTTGATAACGCCGGTCTGGAAGGCGTTGTAGATTTCGTTCGACGGCGGGCTGACCACGCTCGCTCCGGCCGATTGCCACATCGCCGCAAAGGTCGGGCCGGCAGAGCGGATCTTGAGGCCCTTGAGGTCGCTCGGCTTCAGGATGCATTTGTCCTTGGAGGCGACGCCACCCGCGAACCATGCGTCGGACAGGACGATCACGCCGTGCTTCTCGATGTCGGCGCGAATGTCCTTCATGAACTTCGAATCGTTAATCCGCTTGGCGCGGTCCTGGCTGCGGATCAGGCCGGGCATCAGCGTGGCGCTGAACGACGGCACCTTGCCGCTGGCATAGTCGAGCGGGAACAGCGAAATATCGAGCTGGCCGTTGACCATCGCGTTCCATTGCTCTTTCGGCTTGAACAGCGACGCGCCCGGGTAGACCTGCACGTTGAGGCCGACATTGGCGTCCTTCGCTTCCTTCGCGATCATCTGCACCATGTCATCGCGGACGTCGTGCTTGCCGCCCGGAAACTGGTGAGACGCCTTGAGCGTGACCTGCGCCTGCGCCGTGGCTGTCACCATCAGCGCCGCTGCCGCGCCGACGAGAAGTGTCGAAAGTGTCCTCATCGATATTCCTCCTTTGGACCTCTTTTTGTTGCAACGGCTCGACGCCGCGCTTGATCTAGACGCTACAATAGCCAAAAACCGCCCGCCGCACCCGGCCGGTACATTAGCGGCCCATGCGACACAGCGCCATAGCGCCAATGTCGAATACCGCCGCAAACCCGCACCGCGCCGGAGAAATTCCTGCTCTGGTCAGCGCAAAACGATCAAATTATAACCCCGGTAACCATCCCTCCTCTCGACCGCCCGGAGTTTTCCGAAATGCCCAAGCCGTTAACTGGTCTTCGCGTGCTCGAACTCGCCCGCATCCTGGCGGGCCCCTGGGCAGGGCAAATTCTGGCCGATCTGGGGGCCGACGTGATCAAGGTGGAGCGCAAGGGAGCGGGGGACGATACGCGCGGCTGGGGGCCGCCCTTCGTGGAAGGCGTCGACGGCAAGCCGATCGGCTCGGCTTATTTCCATGGCGCCAATCGGGGCAAGCGATCGATCGAGGTCGATTTCGAGACGGACGAAGGCAAGCAGATTGTTAAAAAACTCGCCGCGCGCTCCGATGTGCTCATCGAGAATTTTAAGGTCGGCGGCCTTGCGAAATTCGGTCTCGACTACAAAAGCCTCGCGCCGGAATGCCCGCGGCTGGTCTATTGTTCGGTCACCGGCTTCGGGCAGGACGGACCTCACGCCAAGC
>DASSRW010000216.1:0-2260 GCA_035701545.1 Pseudolabrys sp. | reverse complement strand
CAGGAATCGATCGTCGACCGGATTTCGGCTTCGGCCGCGTTGACGCGCGTTTGGTTCGCCATGATGCTGCTCCTGACTTCACAAATGAACGCTAGTCCTCCGCCGGCACCGAATGATGCTCGTGCGTGATACGCCAGTCGCCGTCGATCTTGCGCAGCCCGATCGTCAGCCGGAACGCAAGTCCTTCGGGCGCCGAGGTGCCGGCGCACCGCATGATGGCGGCGGCGAAAGCGACGTCGTCGCCGGCGGTAATCTCAAGCTGCTCGATATCGAACGCCTGTGAGGGTTTGTGGAATTTGAAGAACAGGTCCCAGGTCTTCCTGTACGCATCCATTCCCCGCGATTGCAGCGGCGGCGGAACGTCGAACATCACGATGTCCTGCGCGTGATGCGCAAGGATCGCCGGCAGGTCGTGCCGCCGGACTGCATCCGCCCAGTTTTCGATCAGCGTCCTGACCTGGCGTTCGGCGGTTTCCATTTGCTGCGTCATTTCCTTCCTGCCTTCCTGTTTGCCGGCACTTGACCGGCGTCCTGCGGCGCCTTCTCGGGCAAGGGAAAGAGCGTCAGATAGCGCTCGAAGAGCGCGTGGTCGCCCTCGACCTTGAGCGCGCCGGATTTTTCCAGCGCCTTGAGCGGCACGCTGCCATAGAGCGCGCCGGCGAGCGCGTTCTGGTTGCCGGTGACGATCACGTCCGCGCCGGTCGCCTCGCCCCGCCCGATCGAGAAATTTCCCTTGCCGATCACGGCCACGAACTCCTCGCGGCCGAAGCGAAAGCCGAGCGAGCCCGTCAACCTGCCGGCGCGCGCGCGCGAGAACATCGTGCGCATCGACATCACGACCGACGCGACGCTCAGCGGCGACTTCGGATTGTGCAGCGGCGAGCGCGCCGCCCACCTGCCGATAACGCGGAACAATTCTTCCGAATCCTGCCCCCATTCGGTCAATTCGTAGACCGATGATGCGGCCGGTGGCGGCAGCGCCCGGCGGCGCACGATCGAGACCGCCTCGAGGTCTTCGAGCCTCTGCGTGAGCACGTTGGCGCTGATGCCCGGCAGGCTCGCGCGCAGGTCGCTGAAGCGCTTCGGCCCGAGCAGGAGCTCGCGCATGACCAGGAGCGCCCAGCGCTCGCCGACCAGATCGAGCGCATGCGCGACCGCGCAGCCGTCGTCATAAACCCGCTTCTTCAAGGCCTTGCCTCGTGTCTTCACAGCTAAGTTATTTTTTATAACTTTCTTGTTGCATAACATAACTCATTCCGCTACGGTGCGCAAGTGAGCCCAAACGAGAAGGAGGACAGCCGTGAGCAAGCCCAGGATGATCTTCGTCAATCTGCCGGTGAGCGACCTGAAGAAATCGGTCGCGTTCTACGAGGCGGTCGGCGCCACGCGTAACCCGCAGTTTTCCGACGAGACCGCCGCCTGCATGGTCTTTTCCGAGACCATCTACGCGATGCTGCTCACGCACGGGAAATATCGCCAGTTCACGCAGAAGAAGATCGCCGACGCGCATGCGACCAGCGAAGTGCTGCTCTGCCTGTCGGAGGAAAGCCGCGGCGGCGTCGATGCCACCGTCAGCAAGGCGCTCGCCGCCGGCGCGCGCGAGCCGGGCCCGCAGCAGGACTACGGCTTCATGTACGGCCGCAACTTCGAGGACCCGGATGGCCACACCTGGGAGGTCGTCTGGATGGATGTCGAGGCCGCGATGGCAGCGCGCGAAGCGACGCCGGCGCAATAACCTTCAAGCAGAAAACGGGAGAACACCATGACCTACATCGACGGATTTGTCGTGCCGGTGCCGGCCGGCCGCAAGGAGGAATACCGCAGGATGGCCGAAAAGGCCGCGCCCATCTTCAAGGAATACGGCGCGCTCAAGCTGGTGGAGTGCTGGGGCGACGACGTGCCCCACGGCAAGCTCACCGATTTCTACGGCGCAGTGAAAGCGGAGCCCGGCGAGACGATCGTGTTCTCGTGGGTGGTCTGGCCCTCGAAGCAGGCGCGCGACGAAGGCAGCAAGAAGCTGATGGCCGATCAGCGCATGAAGCCGGAGGACATGCCGTTCGACGGCAAGCGCATGATCTACGGCGGCTTCGAGCTGATGCTCGAGATGTGATCGCGCCGCGGCAGCCGCCGGCTCACCGGCTCACGAGGAGATCAATCCGATGCAGAAAATATCCCCCTGCCTCTGGTTCGAGGGCCAGGCGGAAGAAGCCGCCAGCTTCTATGTGTCGATCTTTCCGAATTCGAAGATCGACACGATCCT
>DASSRW010000215.1:0-23195 GCA_035701545.1 Pseudolabrys sp. | reverse complement strand
GAGTATCGTGGTCGCGTGATCGATGTCGACGTGACCCAGGCCCCTTAGGCTCGCGTCGGTATGGTTGAGGCCCGAGTGTTCGCGATAGATGGTGGAAGCCGTGGAAAGCGTCAGATCGAGGCCGTGCCGCTCCCACAAGCTGTGAGCATGCAGGCTTGCGCCCAGCTTGCTCCCCAGATCGGCTTCCCTGTCAGTACTGGATGAGAACACATTGCTGTCGTAGAAGCCGCCCGCGCTTACCGCCGGATCGAACATCCAGGCGCCGTAGCGGATGCCGCGCGGCTGATACTCGGGCCATTGTCTGCCCCTGACCGGCGTGTCTTCAGGCGCAACGACCTCGCGCGTGGTGGGATCGCTCAGCAGCGGCAACGGCGTGGGATCGAACACGTGCAGCGCATTCCACGGCGGCGTCCAGAAGATCGGCGTCTCCGGAATGGCTTGCGCCTCGCAACGCGAGGTCGATGCGGCGATCACGAAAACAACAAACGCCGACCCGACCCACAAGCGTCCGCACGCGCTTAGCGTCTTCATGGCTGACGTCATCGCACGCGATCGCCCCTTCGCACTCCGCACAGACCGAATTCGACGAGCCGTTGTTTGCCGCTCATATCGGCGCTTCGTTTGGCTGCATTCCGGCGGCACCGCGGCGGCAAGCCGGAATTTATCGCCAAGGTCCGGCTTGGTGCTGACACATCCGGCATCTGGAATGCCCCGGTACACGCGAGCGGGGGCGCTCAGAACATGCGCTCGGATACGCGAATATTGTCGCCGGGGAAGATCGGTACCCGCTGGTCAAGCGCAACGGTTTGCTCCGTCGGGCGGCCGGCGCGGCGCACATAGATCTGGTTTTCGTTGGCGCGGTAAGTCAGCCCGCCCGCAATTGCAATCGCATCCGCCACCGTAAGGCCTGGGCGAAACGGATATTCGCCCGCTTTCTTCACCTCGCCGTAGATGTAGAACGGCGCATAGGTGGCAATCTCGATGCTGATTTCCGGTTTCTGCGCGAGCTTGCCCTTCATTTGAGCATCGAGCCGCTGCTCGAGCTGCCGCGTGGTCAACCCCGCCGCCTTGACCCGGCCGACGAGCGGAATCGAAACGTAACCGTTGCTGTCGATCTCGTATTCGTCGGTCAGGAGATCATCGTTGTAGGCCTTCAGCCGCACGTGATCGTTGGGCCGGAGGATGTAAGGGCCGTCGGTCCCTCGCGGTCCCGCATAGCTCGACAAGGCCTGAGGCTGCACATTCGCCACCGCACTGCACGCGGCGAGCACGACCGCCAGCACCAGATACAACACGCAATTTCGAAACATGACCCCGTCCCCGAAGACAGCGCCCAACGCACAAAGTCGGGCGACCCACCAAACCAACAGCTCGAACCGGAGGCCTGGAAGCAAGTTCCGGGCCAGGCCAGGTCAATGACAATCCACGACACCCACGCGCCAACCGGCCGTGTGAACAGCAACTGAACGCATTAGTCCTCCCCGAAGGAACTTCCCGACATAGCCTCAAGCGCGAACCGGCGATTTGGTTCCGCGCCGTGAAAAATTTTTCGGATTTTTTATCGCACCATTGGCCCTAGATTGCGTTCCACATCAGGACCGCTGCCAGAATGATGAGCAGCCAAAGCGCGATATCGACAAGCAGGAGGTGATTTCGGATCCGCCGGGGAGGACATGCGCAGGCCACGAGGCCTCGAACTGTTTCAAAACCGCACAACCACGATGCCACGGCGGTGGCTGCGGGCGAGACGTTCCAAGTCGGCCGTCTCAAGTCGTCGTGGCGTTGCTCGTTTTGCATGACGTGTATCCGCCATGTTGGCTTCGCGATGCTCGACGCTCGTCGGCGCGTTCAGGTCGAACTGCAGCCGCACAGCTATAACTCAAGAACCCCGTTTCGGTTTGCATCGATGCCTCCGTGTTCACACCCCATGCAATCGTCTTCTTCTGCAACTCTCTTCTTCCGCGCTGCGGATAATTACGCGACTTCGTCAGCGCATCGCCGCATTGATTTCACAAACGTCGATAGTATTGCGCAAGAACCTGCGCGCCCTCTCCGCGCGCCGATACAGCGCGGCGTTGTGTTGTTGAGGACTGAGTCAAGTTGTGTTGTTGAGGATTGAGTCAAAATGAGCCTCTCCGCCACGTTCGATCGGCTGCATCGGCACATTCCAACCCGCCGCGACGACCGCACCAGGCGTGGCGGGTCTCGTCGGCGCAAGCGGGTTTACTACCGGCGATCGGGTGGGATCGCGCTGCGCGAGCCGACATGGCCGCTCCTGGCGGGAAAGCGCGCGCTCGACATCTTCGGCGCCGCGGCCGGTCTGCTGCTGTTTGCGCCGCTGTTCATCGCCATCGCTGCCGCCATAAAGCTGACCTCGCCGGGCCCGGTGTTCTTCAGGCAAAAGCGATACGGCTATCACAACCGGCGTTTCCTGATTTTCAAATTTCGCACGATGTATGTCGATCGCGGCGACCAGCGCGGCGTCGAGCAGACGCAGGCGGACGATGCACGCGTGACGCCGCTTGGGCGCATGTTGCGCAAGACGAGCATCGACGAGCTGCCGCAGCTCATCAATGTTCTCAAGGGAGACATGTCGCTCGTCGGTCCGCGCCCGCACGTGCCGGGAATGCTGGCGAACGGCGTGCTCTACGAGACGCTCATCCCGTACTATTTTGCGCGCCACAACATGAGGCCGGGACTGACCGGTCTTGCCCAGGTGCGCGGGCTTCGCGGCAGCACGACCGATCCGGGGGCCGCGCTCGCGCGGCTCGATTGCGATCTCGAATATATCGAGCGATGGTCGCTGCGCCGCGACTTCGTGATTGTTTTGCAGACCGCCGTCAAAGAGTTTTTCCTGTCAGGCTCGGGCATCTAGCAAAAGACGCGCTACGGTCCGCGCGCCGGTCATCGGCGAAATCCAATTGTCGGCGTTCCGCGCCCCGGCCACTAATATCCCCCGCCGGCAACGAAGGCAAAAAAAGCCCGGCGCGGCCGCCCCTCGGGACGCCGCGCCGGGCTGCTTTGTTACCTACGCGGGCGACAACTCGCTGCCGCTGACCACCTTGAGATGCGGCGCGCCGACCTGCATGATGCTGCGATACGCCGCAAGATAGTCGAGCGCCATGCGCCGCGCGGTAAAGCGCTCTTCGAAGCGCGCGCGCACCTGCCGCCGGTCCAGCAGCGGGATTCGATCGACGGCGCTGACCGCCGAGATCTCGTCTTCCACGATGAAGCCGGTGACGTTTTCATCGACCACCTCGGGCACCGAGCCGCGGTTGAAGGCGATGACCGGCGTGCCGCATGCCATGGCCTCGATCATCACCAGGCCGAACGGTTCGGGCCAGTCGATCGTCACCATCAGCGCAATGGCTCCGCTGAGGAAGTCGGATTTTTCGTGATCGCTGATCTCGCCGATGTATTCGACGTCCGTGCCGTCCAGCAGCGGCTTGATGATCTCGTCATAATATTCCTGGTCAACCCGATCGACCTTGGCCGCGATCTTGAGCGGTATCCCGCACCGTTTTGCAATGCGAATAGCGCGGTCGACCGATTTTTCGGGCGCGATGCGGCCAAGAACCGCCAGGTACGACGCCTTCACCGGACGGGGCGTCAGGAGCTTCTCGGGCACCCCATGATAGATCGTCCGGATCCAGTTGGCTTTCTGGACCGGCCGCCGCTGCGAGTTTGAAATCGAGATCAATGGAACTTCGGCGAACGTGCGGAACACCGGCTGGTGTTCCGGAAGGTCAAGCCTGCCATGCAGAGTCGTGATGAAGGGCGTGGCCTGGCGGGTGAACAGGGAAAACGGATAATAGTCCAGATGGAAGTGCAGCAGATCGAAGTCGTCGCTGCGCTGGCGCACGTGCTCGAGCATGACCATGTGCAGCGCGTTGGGGTCGCGAATCGAGCCGTCGAGACGTAGCGCCCTCGGCCAGACCGCTTCCAGCTTTGCCGAGGTGCGCGAGTCTCCGCTGGCAAACAGGGTGACATCGTTGCCGAGCGCGACCAACTCTTCCGTCAGCCAGTTAACGACCCGCTCAGTGCCGCCGTAGAGCTTGGGCGGTATTGCTTCCGTCAACGGACCAACCTGCGCGATGCGCATCAGCCTTTCTCCTTCATGTTCATGGTTTTCACCCGCGCCGCCGAGCCCCATCGTGGCGGGAACGTTTGCACTCGTAAATTGTTCCTGAAAATGGGCAAACAGCCGATTTCGCAGTGGTGTGTCATGCGGACGATCATATTTTTGACGATCTTGTTGTCGCAAAATTGCAGGCAACTACGCTGTCGGCCCACCTCCGCGGCCCCGCGGCTGACTGACTTCACCGCTCGTTTCTAAGCTCGCAGCAAGGTTTGACAGCGTGCATGGATAACTTCTCGCGCTATTCCGCTCGTCCGTTCGCCTTCGTCGGCCGCTATTTGCGCGCGCGTCCGGTATCGCATGTGGTGATCGTCGGAGCCGTGGCGCTGGCCGTCATCTGCTCGGTCGGCACGCAGTACGGCATCAAGTTTCTGGTCGACAGCCTTTCGCGCGGCATGGCGGGCGACGTCTGGCTTGCCTTCGCGCTGCTGGGTTCGCTTATCGCCGCCGACAATCTGCTGTGGCGGGTCGCCAGCTGGATCGCAAGCACGACCTTTGTGAGGGTAACCGGCGATCTGCGCCGCGATCTGTTTCGCCACCTGACCGGCCACGCGCCCGGCTACTTTGCCGACCGGCTGCCCGGGACGCTTACCAGCCGCATCACGGCCACGTCGAACGCCGTCTTTGCAATGCAAAACATGTTCGTCTGGAACGTGTTGCCGCCCTGCCTCGCGACCGTGTCCGCCATCGCCTTCGTTACGGTCATCAGCGTGCCGATGGCCGGCATTCTTGCGATCGTCGGCGGCGTCGTGGTCGTGGCCATGTTTCGGCTTGCCGCGGCCGGCAAGCCTCTTCATCACGATTTCGCCGCCAAAGCGGCGGCCGTGGATGGAGAAATGGTCGATGTCGTCACCAACATGCCGCTGGTGAAGGCGTTTTGCGGGATTCGCCGTGAGCTCGATCGTTTCGAGGCAACCGTCGACCGCGAGATTGCATCGCGCCGGCGCAGCTTGCTCTATCTCGAAAAATTGCGCCTGGGACACGCCGTCGTCACCGTCATCTTCACGATCGGCCTGGTCGCCTGGGCCATCATGCTTTGGCAACGCGGGCAGGCAACGCCGGGTGACGTGGTCCTTGCCTGTACGCTCGGGCTTTCGGTGTTGCACGCGACCCGCGACCTCGCCGTCGCACTGGTCGATGTCACGCAGCACGTGGCGCGGCTTTCAGAAGCGCTCGCAACCCTGCTGGTGCAGCACGAGCTGAGCGATCACCCCGAAGCCGCACCGCTGGTCAAGCACGGCGCGCGTATCGAATTCGACAATATCTCGTTCGGCTATCCCGACGGGCACCTGGTGTTCCGCAATTTCAGCTTGCGGCTCGAGTCGGACCAGCGGATCGGGCTGGTCGGCCAGTCCGGCGGCGGCAAGTCGACGTTGTTTGCCTTGTTGCAGCGGTTTTACGACGTGCAGCGCGGAAGAATCCTGATCGACGGCCAGGACATCGCGCGCGTGACGCAGGACAGCTTGCGTTCCGCAATTGCTCTGGTGCCCCAGGATATCTCCTTGTTCCAGCGCTCGATCATGGAAAACATCCGCTACGGGCGGCCGGACGCGACCGACGAAGAAGTGATGCAGGCTGCCGCCGCCGCGCGATGTGAATTCATCGGAGACTTGCCGGGCGATTTCGAAATGATGGTCGGCGACCGGGGCGTCAAGCTCTCGGGCGGCCAGCGGCAGCGCATCGCCATCGCCCGCGCCTTCCTGAAGGATGCTCCGATTCTGCTGCTCGACGAGGCCACGGCCTCCCTCGACAGCGATTCCGAAGAAGCCGTCCGCGAGGCGCTTGGGCGCCTGATGCAGGGCCGGACGGTCATCGCGATTACGCACCGATTGTCGACGTTGCGCAATTTCGATCGAATCATTGTTCTGAAGGCGGGCCGCGTGATTGAAGACGGGGCACCTGATTTGTTAATGAAGCGGAAGGGACCTTATTACGAGCTTGTCCGCCGTGAAATGAGTCGTCTGACCAGGCGCGCCGCCTAACCGATTACACCGCCCTTCAAGCTGAAGAAGCTGCCGATGCCCTTGAAAGCCGTCAAACGCAAGGTTGCTTTGCCGGTCGAAGCGAGCGCGGAAATCCCCTTTTCGATCCAGATGACGCGCCCGGCGGCGCGTCCCCGCCGCTCGCTCAAATACAACGACACCTTTCTTGTGCTCGACAGCCATGGCGATATCGGCGCCTCCATCGGCGGCTCCGACGGGCTTTTCCACACGGACACGCGATTTCTCTCTCGGCTCGAATTGCTGATGGACAACATGCAGCCGCTGTTTCTCGGGTCCAACCTCAGCGACGACAATTCCCTGCTGCAAGTCGATCTGACCAATCCCGATATCGCCGTCAACGGCCACATCGTTCTTCCCAAGGACACGGTACACATCATCCGGTCCGTGTTCGTCTGGCAAAAGACCGCCTACCAGCGCATCGGCGTTCGCAATCACGGCACCGGGCCGGTGACCCTGGAACTCACGCTGAAATTCGACAGCGACTTTGCCGACTTGTTCGAAGTGCGCGGCTCGACGCGCAAACGGCGCGGCGTGTCCGATAGCAAGATGCTCGGGCCGGACGAGGTTCTGCATATATATCGCGGACTCGACGGCGGCATCCGCCAGACCAAGCTGCATTTCCATCCGCAGCCGACGAAGCTCGGCACACACGAAGCGTCCTATCGCCTCGAGGTGGAGGCCGGAGCGACCTGCTCGCTGTTTGTCTCGGTCAGCTGCGACAAGCCCGAAGCCCCCAAAACGCCGTTCATCAAGGCATTGCTGTCCGCGCGCCGCGAAATGCGGGCATCGCAGCTCATGGCGAGCTCGATCCGGACCTCCAACGAGATTTTCAACGAAATCATCCACCGCACGATCGCCGATCTGTACATGCTGAAGACGGAGACGCCGCAAGGGCCCTACCCTTACGCCGGCATCCCCTGGTACTCGACGACGTTCGGCCGCGACGGCCTCATCACCGCCTTGCAGATGCTGTGGTTCGATCCGCGCATCGCGCGCGGCGTGCTCCGCCGCCTTGCCGCCTATCAGGCCACCAAGGACGATCCGGAGGCCGATGCTCAGCCGGGCAAGATCCTGCACGAGATGCGCGGCGGCGAAATGGCGGCCCTGCATGAAGTGCCGTTCGGCCTGTACTACGGCAGCGTCGATTCGACGCCGTTGTTCGTCCTGCTGGCCGGCTTGTATGTCGAGCGGACCGGCGACGAGGAAACGCTTGCCGAGCTATGGCCGGCGATCGAAGCGGCCCTGAAATGGATCGACGGGCCGGCCGACGCGGACCAAGACGGATTCATCGAGTATCAGCGCCTGTCCGATCAAGGACTGACCAATCAGGGCTGGAAGGATTCTTTCGACGCGATCTTCCATGCCGACGGCCGGCTCGTCGAAGGCCACATCGCGCTCGCCGAAGTCCAGGGATACGTGTTCGCCGCCAAAAGGCTGGCTGCCTGTTGCGCGCGTCGTCTCGGACTGGCCGAGCGGGCGGCAAAGCTCGATTCCGACGCCACACTGCTGGCGCGGCGCTTCGAAGCGGCGTTCTGGTGCCCGGAGATCGACACCTACGCGCTCGCGCTCGATGGCGCCAAGGAGCCCTGCCGCGTTCGCACGTCCAATGCCGGTCAGCTTCTCTTTACCGGCATCGTGAGCGCCGAGCGCGCGCGCAAGGTCACCAACACGTTGATGCAGCCGCCCTCTTTCTCCGGCTGGGGCATCCGCACCGTGACCAAGGGCGAAGCGCGATTTAACCCGATGTCGTATCACAACGGTTCGATTTGGCCGCACGACAACGCGTTGATTGCCTTGGGCTTCGCGCGCTACGGCCTCAAGCAGCCAGTGATGAAAGTGTTCAACGGCTTGTTTGACGCGGCAAGCTACATGGATTTGCGGCGCTTGCCCGAGCTGTTCTGCGGCTTCCAGCGCGAGCGTCAACGCGGCCCAACCCTCTACCCGGTCGCATGCGCTCCGCAGGCCTGGGCGAGCGTGGCGCCGTTCGCCCTGCTCGAAGCCTCGCTCGGGCTGGAATTCGATTCAAAAAACATGGCGATCCGGCTGCACGATCCGCAGCTGCCGCCATTTCTTGACCATATAACGATTACCGATCTGCGGCTTGCCGGCTCGAGCGTCGATCTCAGGATCAGACGGCATCAAACCGAAGATGTGTCGCTGGAGATCACGCGATCGCGCGGCGCGATCCAGATTTCAGTAGTGCCGTCGACCTAATTCTGCCGCTTCGCTGGAAAGAATGCGGACCCGTGCGCGGCCCCGGAACTTTTGTTCCGCCGCCCGGGTTCCCAGCTCGTCGCCATGGAGGGTTTCATGCGCGTGAAACATGCCGCGATCACCCTTGAGTTTGCCGCCGTCGCCCTGCTCGCGAGCATTGTTCCCCGCTCATCATCCGCCGCGGACACGCCGGCCCAAACGCAACCGACACCTGTGGCACCGGCGGCACCTTCCGCCGCGGCACCATCCACCGGAACAAAGCCGATCGAAGGCAAGCCGAAAATCCCACCGATGGCGCCGTCGATGACCGTCATGGACGCTGCGGGAGGGCGCGGCATTCTCGGCCGCGCGGTGAAGGGCGCCGACGGCAAGGACATGGGGCGGATTGTCGATGTCATTGTCGACACCAGCGGCAAGGTCCGCGCCGCCGTTATCGACTTCGGGGGCTTTTTGGGCGTAGGAAGCCGCAAGATCGCAGTCGACTGGAATGCTTTGCACTTCGGCCGCGCCGTCAAGCGCGGCGACGATGTCGGCCTTGAATTGACCCGCGATCAGCTGAAGGCCGCTCCCGAATACAAAGAAGGAAAACCCTTGGTCGTGATCGGCGCCTCCGGCGATCTCAAGTCTCTGGGCTTTTCCGCGCCTGCCACTCAGGGAAAATGATTTATTTGCACGAAGCTCAATGCGCGCCGCGGAAGCAATCGGCACGACCGGTCGTTGACGGGCCAAAATCTCCGGAAAACCGGACGTCTGTTGCAAAGGCTGCCACTCCCTCGCGCGCGAGCGAGCGCGGGCTGGACTGGTTCGTGTTTTTCCTCGCCGACGTGCAAATGGGTTTCGGCCCGTTTGTCGCGGTCTATCTGACAACGCAGAAATGGACGCAGGTCGAGATCGGTCTCGTCTTGTCGGTGAGTGGCCTTGTCGCCTTGCTGGGCCAGATGCCGGGCGGCGCGATCGTCGACTGGGCGCGCTCGGAACGGCTGGTCGCCGCGATTGCGGTTGCGCTGATCGGCGCAAGCGCCGTCGCCTTTGCCGCCTGGCCGGTGTTTCCGATCATCATGCTGGCCGCCGTTCTGCACGCCGGCAGCAGTTGCGTGCTCGGCCCGGCGATCGCCGCAATCAGTCTCGGGCTGGTAGGCCGATCGGGCATCGGCCACCGCCTCGGCCGCAACGCCAGGTTTGCGTCTCTCGGAAGCGGCATTGCCGCTGCCGCCATGGGAACGTTCGGCTATTTGTGGTCCAGCCGCTCCGTGTTTCTGGTCACGGTCATCCTGACGATTCCGACTTTGCTGGCGCTCTGGCATATCCGGGCGAGCGAGATCGACCCCGAATATGCCCATGGCGCCTCGCACGGCGCCGCAAAATCGCGGCCGGCGAGCATCGCGACGCTCGTGCGCAACCGCCCCCTTCTGTTGTTCGCATCGGTTTTGCTCCTCTTTCACTTGGCGAACGCCGCAATGCTCCCGCTGGTCGGAAGCTTCATGACCGCCCGGTCGGCCAGCTGGGCGCCCGCGCTCATCGCGGCGTGCATGGTCATCCCGCAAATTGTCGTCGCCGCAATTTCGCCCTGGGTCGGATCGCAATCGCACAACTGGGGACGGCGTCCGCTGTTGCTTATCGGCATCGCCGCGCTTGTCGTGCGCGGGCTTTTATTTGCGTTTGTGCACGATCCACGACTGCTGGTCGCGGTGCAATTGCTGGACGGCATCGCCGCCGCGATCTTCAGCGTCCTGGTGCCCTTGATCGTGGCCGATGTGACGTTCGGAACCGGGCACTTCAACTTCGCGCAAGGCATCGTCGGCACGGCGACCGGAATCGGCGCGTCCATCAGCACGCTGCTGGCCGGCTACCTCACCGACCACTACGGCAGCGGGAGCGCCTTTACCACGCTCGCCTGCGTGGCAGCCGGCGCCCTGGTGCTGGTGTTTCTGGCGATGCCGGAGACCCGGCCGCCCCAGGCGGAAGTCCAGGAAATCTAGGGTTCGGGAAGGCGCCGCGCGGGGCAGGAACTCTGCGCCGATCGTTTGGTTAGGCTCCAGGAATGGAGCGTTGCTATGCCGAATAAATTTATCGTCGCCCTCGCCTTCGGAGCGGTGACTTTCGCCGGCCTGCAAACCTCGCTTGCCCAAAATGGGATCAATGGCGAGCGCTCAAACCAGCAGCAAGGAGAAAGCTCCGAGATCAAACCGAACGGCAATACGGGCCTGCCGACGACCGGCAATTCGCGGATGGAGGACATCCGGCGCTCGGCCAACGGCAAGCTGACGTTTTCGCCGGCAGAGCGCTCGCGCATCCAGCAGGCGGTCGCCCATTCCAGGCTCAAGCGCCAGCAGAACGTGGCGTTCACGATTTCGGTCGGCGCCGCGGTCCCGCAACAGGCCGACGCGCGCGATCTGCCGTCGGCGCTGGCGAAAGCGGTTCCAAGCAAACACCCGCTGCAATACGTGCTGGTGCGCGATCAGCTCATTCTTCTCGACAAGCGTACGCGCCGGATCGTCGCGATCGTTCCGGGAGTCGCATGAGGACTCCCGCCGCGGCGCCGCCTCGATAGACAATGGGCGTCAATCCGCCCGGAAAACACACGGACCAACGGAGGTCCGCGAGTGCTCCGCCTTGATCCCTCACGCTCCGGAAGGCCCTGGTGGACAACGAATCTCCGTTAGCCGACCGACCAGGCCAGTTGATCGCCGCCAAAGAGCGGAAAGATATCGCCGAATTTGCCGACCTCGACCGTTTCGCAAATGTGTTTCGGTATTTTTCGGAGTGTTATCGGTTCCTCATTTGGCGGCAATCCATAAAAAAGAGCCCCATTGATCGAGGCAAATGTCTCAAAATTGTCGAGCGCGCCTTCTTCCTCGAACACCTTCAAATACGCGGGCAGAGCCGCCGGCGCGCCGAACACACCTGCGCAGCCGCACGATGCCTCCTTCAGATGACGCAGATGCGGCGCCGAATCCGTGCCCAAAAAGAAACCGGGTTCGCCGCTCGTTGCGGCTTGCCGCAGCGCCTGACGATGCTCCTCCCGCTTCAGAATGGGCAGGCAGTAAAGGTGCGGCCTTATTCCGCCGTTGAACAGCGCGTTTCGGTTGAACAGGAGATGTTGCGGAGTAATGGTCGCACCCAGCCGCGGCCGGTGCGCGCGAACCGCCGCCACGCCGTCCTTTGTCGTTATGTGTTCCAGGACGATTTTCAGGTTCGGAATGCGAGCCAAAATCGGCATGAGGATCGCATCAATGAATGCTTTCTCGCGGTCGAAAACGTCGATCTCCGGCTTTGGCAGTTCCCCGTGGACCAGTAGAGGCATGCCGATTTCGGCCATTGCCTCCAGGACCGGCTGAATTTTCCATACATCCGTCACTCCTGCGGCCGAATTGGTGGTGGCGTGGGCGGGATAGAGCTTCGCCGCCGTAAAAATCCCTTCCTTGTGACCGCCGATCAGATCGGATCTGTCGGTTGAATCCGTCAGATAACAGGTCATCAACGGCTTGAACGGCCGCCCGGCTAGGGCCGCCTCAATCCGCTTGCGATAATCCGCGGCCATCGCGGCAGTGGTCACCGGCGGCACAAGATTCGGCATCACGATGGCTCGGGCGAACTGAGCCGCGGTGAATGGCACCACCGAGTTCAGAATTTCTCCATCGCGGAAGTGGACGTGCCAATCGTCTGGCCGTCGGATGGTAAGAGCCGTCATTCGCGAATTCCTGAGCCCCGATGCCGCCGAATCTTCGCCATAAAGCATTTTCCCGCCGCCACTGGCAAAGGGTGGACGGATGACAGGTTTGTGCGGCAGGGCGTTCTTGTGAGGTCACTTTGGTCGCGCGGGCGCAATTCCCGCGGCAAGGCCCGAGCGCGGGCGCATTGCAACCGGACGGCTCTGCCGCGCACGGCGGCACAACCATCATTCGCTCTTGGAATCCATCTAAAGTATCACTACCTCCGCCGCATGTCGCCCCGGCAATCCGGAGCCGGCTCCCCGATTTTACTGGGTTCTTGCAAGCCGGCCGCCGCCAGCGCCGGTTGGCGTGAAGCTTGTGGTGAAAGAAAATGTCGCATCATCGCCGCCGCGTATTCGTGGATACGCCTAAAGGACGCGTAAACGCGGGCTTCACTGTGTCGGAATCCGCCGATGCTGCGGATGTTTCGATGAGATTGCGTGAGCGCGGGTGGGCGCCCTACAGGCTCCGTCTCGATCCCGACCAGCATTCATGGATTGCGGTCGTGATTGATTGGAAGCACGCCGCCTAGCTTTCTCCTTCAGACTCCTTCGATTTTTTGGGCGCCGCGCGTTCACGGCTTTTTGATAAGGCCGGCGGCAATCCTCAGCCGCGCGCGAGGACTTCTCCCTAATGAACAGCCGGTTGCTGTTCACAGCAGAGGAGTATCGAGATGTGCGATTATAGCCTCCATACAGTCGCATCAAGACCCGCCCGCGTCGGCGACGAATTGGTTTCGACTCGATTCCGGAACTCCTTGACCCGCGGTTTTGCCACTTCCGCCGAGCCAGACGTCGCTGTCTGCCTGATGCCTGGGACGGAAGTTGCGTTTGAGAGCGATGCCGAAAGTGAGCCGGCATTCCCTCTCTTCCGCAATCGTAAGCTCGGGCAAAGAGTGGCACGATTCCGGCAAGTAGACCTGGATCGTCCGACCGTCCACCATGACGCGCTCGAGTTTCCCGACGGCAACATCGTGCTCGTCACGGATCTGGTGGAAGGACAACGTGTAACGGTTCTGCAACTGCCTGTGTCGGAGCAACAGGCGCCGTCCGAGCACGAGCATGAGCACATCAGTGAGCCGACGACGCCACTGACCGTTTGAGCGAGGCGCTTTCGCGTTCGCCACTCGAAAACAGGATTGCGTGCCCTGCCGCGCTTGGCAGGGCCCGCGCCCGCCGGAGGAATTTACCCTCCGCGCCCGGCGACTCTAAGAACGATACATGCCGCTCCCGCGCGCCGTATTTTTCCGCATATCCCGCTCGCCTCCTGTCTCGTGTCTGTACCGATCCGCGCCTGAAACAGCGGACGTGTGCCACGGCTGCGCAGCATCGTGCTGGTCACAATCGGATCGTGCGTGCCGATCAAGGCCGAAAGCTTGTTCATCAGACGCGAATACATCGAGAGCACGTGCGCGCGAGAGAAACCGGCGGCGAGCTCGACGCTCCACGGCTTGGCAATCGCCTTCGTCACACGATCCTTCAGCTCGTAGAAGAATTGGCTTGGACCCTGCTGCAATGAAGCCACCAGCTTGAGACAATCGGTCTCAGGCGTCACCATTTCGACGCGGCCCGCCTTCGCCCACTCCTCAACGCTGCGGCCGGTTATGGCCTCGACATAACGCCGCGTTTCCGCCGGCATGGTGCGCGCGCCGTCGAGCCATCCCCGCACACGGCCGGGCCCGGCATTGTAGGCCGCCGCGGCAAGTCCGAGATTGCCGAACTCGTTGCGCAAATCCCGCAGGTATTCCGCCGCCTTTGGCAACGCCTGCACCGGATCGAACGGGTCCGCCAGATCCCGGTCCAATGCGGTGCGCGCCATGAACTGAGCGATGCCTTCCGCATGAGCGCCGCTGCGGGTAGCGGGTCCAATGGCCTGCGGATCGAAACGGCTCTCGCGCCAGATGACGCGCGTGAGAAACCCAAGCGGCAGATCGTTGGCGCGCGCGGCCGATTCCAGCATCAAGCAAAGCGGGGCATCTGAAGAGCTTGCAGCCGCCTGCGTTCCGCTCGCAAGCAGCAACACCACGGGAAGGCCAATCAGGAGTGCACGAATGCGGCGCATGACCCACCAAAAATGAACTCGGGCGGCTGGGCGTTCCAATGCCGGGGTGCGGTGTTATCTGCTCGTCCAGACCGGGGCCCGGCCGCCCGGCCGGCCGGCAATGGCCCAATCGACAAAACGCCCAATTTCCTCAAGCGCGGACCGCGCTTCGGGCAGGAACGGCGCCAGCAATTGCCACACGTGCGGCATGCGCGGCCAGACCTGCAACACGGTTGGAATGTTGGCGGCGCCAAGTCTTTGCGCCATCCGAACGGCATCGTCGCGCAGAACCTCGTCGCTTCCGACCTGGATCATGATCGCCGGGAGTCCGCGCAAATTGCCGTACAGAGGCGACGCGTATGGATTGCGCGGATCGGCCGCCCGGAGGTAATCGGCGGCGAAGGCCGGAATATCATCGGCATTGATCATCGGATCGGCTTCCGCATTCGTGGCCAGCGACGCGCCGGTCAGGGCCAGGTCGGTCCACGGCGAGAGCGCCACAGCGGCAGCCGGAAGCACGATTCCGTCGTCGCGCAGCTTCAGCAACAGGGCCAGCGCAAGTCCTCCGCCGGCGGAATCGCCGATGACCGTCATGCGGCGCGGGTCCGCGCCCTCGGTCAGCAACCACAAATAGGCTGTGACGGCGTCGTCCAGCGCGGCCGGGAACGGATGCTCCGGCGCAAGCCGGTACGTCGGCACAAGCACGCGTGCGCGCGCCGTTCTGGCAACCCGCCAGGTGAAATGCCGATAGGTGGAAGGCGATCCAACACGGTAGGCGCCGCCATGCAGATAAAGCACGTAACGGTCCGCGCGCGAATCCGGCGTCATGACCAGATCTGCCCTGACGTCGCCGGCCTCGATCGTGCGCGTTTGCGTGCTGCGCGGCGGGCGCGGGATCAGCACTTCCATGGCACGGAAGCGATGCCGCGCTTGCGCGACCGTCTTGTGACGCGCGGCCCGTTTGACCAGCAAGCGCAGTCCCAGCCGCGCCAGTTCCGCGCGCCAGCTGATCCGTTCGTCCCGTTTCACGAGCCGCCGGCCGCCCGCAGGCGGGGCACGCCGGTCCCCCCGGCGCGCTCGTCAACCAGACGGCCGTCGGCAATCGAGATGATGCGGTCGGCGAACGGCATCAGGCGAGGATCGTGTCCGACCACCAGGACGCCGCGTTTCGACTCTTTTGCCAGAGTCGAGAGAATTTTCATGACCGAATGACCGTTTTCGCCGTCGAGGGCCGCCGTCGGCTCATCCGCAAGAATGGCCGGCGGATCGGAGACAATCGCGCGCGCAATTGCCACCCGCTGCTGCTCACCGCCGCTGAGCTCGCGCGGCGTCGCCGCGAACTTGTCCGCAAGGCCGACGCGAACCAGCGCATGGCGCGCGCCGCTTTGCGCGTCGTTGCCGCGCCGGCCGCGCACGTCGAGCGCCAACTGGACGTTCTCAAGCGCGGTGAGCGTCGTGAACAAATGGTACGACTGAAAGACGAAGCCGACGTGATCCCGGCGCAGGCGCGCGAGTTCCTCCGCGTCGGCGCCCGCCGTCGATTTGCCGCAAACGGAAACGGTGCCGGCAGTCGGCGTCAGCATGCAACCGAGGACGGAGAGCAATGTCGTTTTGCCGCTGCCGGACGGCCCCATCAACAAGGCCAACTCGCCGCGCCGCAGCGTAAAGTCCACGTCTTTCAGCGCGCGAACCTGCATCGCGCCGCTGCCGAGCACCTGCGTTACGCCCTTGGCCTCGAGCACAGGCTGGGTCATCGGGTAAAGTTTGCGGCTCATCGGCTAAACACCATGACGGGATCGATCCGCAGAACGCGCAGGATGGCGGCAAGCGCGGAAGCAACGCACATCGCGACCGTGAGGGCGAAAATCGCGGCGATCAACGTCGGCGTGATGACGACGGGAAGCGCGCCTTTCGTGGTCACTTCCACGACGATGAAACCGATCGCCGCAGCAAAGCAGAAGCCGATCACCGCGCTCAGCAGCGCCTGGTAGACGATCACGCGGTAAATGTAGGCATTGGAGGAGCCGAGCGCACGCAGGGTGGCGAATTCATCAAGGTGGTCCTTCGTGCTCGAATACAGCGTCTGCGCCACGATGACGGTGCCCACAATGAGTCCCAGCAGCGCGCCGGCAAACAGCGCAGCGCCCGCGCCCGTGCCGAACAGCCAGAAATTGCGGCTGCGGTCGCGGAATGCCGCAGGCGTCAGCGCCTCGATGTTCGGAATTGACGAGCGCAGCGCATGTTGCACCTGCGCCGTGTTGGCGCCGGGTTTGAGCTTGACCAGAAGGTAGCTGAGCTTGTTTGCCGGAACGCCCGTATAACCTCGCGCGTGCTTGAGATCGGCAAAGACGTAAGGGGTCGTCGTAAACGAGCGGATGCCGTCCGTGACGGCGGCAACGTGAACGGGCCGGCCGCGCAGGTCTGCCGTCGAGCCGATGCCACTGATGCCGAGACGTTTGAAGTACGTCTGATCAACGGCGACGGCTTCATCGCCGGCGAGCGCCTTGATCGACCCCTCGGTGATGTTCCACGGATGCAATCCGCTCGCGTTCAAATCTGAGCCCACGACGAATACCGGCGTCATTTCGCCGCTCGGCAGCCGCCAATCCGAAAACCCGATCACCACCGGCTCGGCGCTCGCGACGCCGGCGGTCGCCAGCACATCGTCGCGCACGCGCGCGTCGAGCAGCGACGGGTCCTCGAAGCATTTCGTTCCTTGACGGACGATCCAGAGGTCCGCCGAAGCATGATCGATCATGGTGCTCACGACGCGGCCGAAGCCCAGGTAAAGCCCCATCTGCACCAGCACTAGCACCACCGAGAAAACGATGCCGATCATCGTCGCCACGAAACGCAACCGGTCATGAAAGAGGTTGCGCAGCGCGAGCGTGAAGTTCAGCGGCATGTTTCACCTTCTCAATGGGTGGCCGGCTGGACCGGGTGGCGCGCGGAGGAAAATGCAAAGGCGCCGCTGAGCGCGCGCAAACCCACGGCGACAACGATCCAGCTCGCGGTCAGTGCGCCGCTGAACACGATTGCGGCTTTGAGCGGCGCCGGAAGCGCGGCGCCAAGCAACGCATACTGCAACCACACCACGAAGACGTAGTGAACGAGATAGATCCCATAGGCGTGGGCGGAGAGGCCATCGAGAATGCGATAGCGGCGGCGGCTAAATCTTGCGCATGCGGCGATCAGGAAAAGTCCGCCGGCGGCACAGGCGACGGGAAATGCAATGCTGGCGCCCAGGCGCGCGACGAACGCCGCGTCGTTCCAATCCGGCAGGGTCAGCGACGTCAGTCCCGCCCAGCCGCAAAACGCTGCAACGGCGACGATCGCCCATGTCACCCAGCGCCTTGCCAACGGCCCGGATGACGCAAACAAATCTCCGCCCGCGACAAATTTTCCGAGCGCAACGCCCGCGAAAAAGTAAACAAAATAAAGGCCGGGCCGGCTGAATTGCAGTGCGAACGGCCCCGAGACACTCCAGCGCGTCGGGGAGAAAGCCAGTGCAAGCGGAACGTAGGCAAGCATCGATGCTGCGATCAGGATCGCAAACAATCTCAAGGGGCGTGCGCCCGCCCAACTCCCGATGACGCCAAGCCGATCCAGATAGCGCGGCGCGAAACCGTAGAAGGCGGCCGCCAGCGCGCTCAGCGCCAGAAGCTGCCACAAGAACCATTCGGGACCGTTCGGCCAGAACGGCAGCGCCAGCCATTGTTCCAGATAACCGGAGAGGCTCGGCGAAAGCGTGCGCGTCGCGTAAGCCGGATAGAGCGCCAGCGGACTGAGAAACAGAATCGCGAGCGCAAACGGCAACCCGATCCGCCACAGCCGGTTGAGGAGATATGTCCAACTTCCTTTGCGCCGCAGACTCGGCGCGGTAAGCAACCCCGCCAGCAGGAACATGAGTGACATCAGACTTATGTCCTGCCACGCGCAAAAGACGTCGAGCCCGAGGAAACGGTGCGCGTCGACGACGGGAAATGCTTCCCACGTGTACGGCGGTTGATTGAAGCCCGGCGGTTGCGGAGGAACCGATGCGAGATAGGCCAGCGAAGAATGGAAGGCCACGACGATAACGATAACGACCCCCCTGAGGTTGCTTAGGGCCAGATTGGCTTTGGGCATGAATGGCGGTCTCCACTCCGCTTCGTCGTCGCTATCTGAAGCCAAACGTCACATCCTGTGGAGAGTTCCAGATCGGCGGATGTTGCCCCATCATGATGAAAGTCGCTCATCCGCGTTCGCGCGGAGAATTGACGCAGCTAGCAACGGAACCTTGCGCGCTTTCGCAATTCGCTCTTCATTTCGTGAAAGAGCCATATTTTTGCATTGAGTGATGCCGCGCGGGCTGGGCGTAAGTGTCAGAGGACGAGAATGAAGATACAACTGACCGCTTTGCTGCTCGCCGCGTGTGTCGCGATCGGAGTGTCGGCCGCGCAAGCGCAGTCACCGCAGCAGCCGACCGTGGCCGGGCTTTGGGAGAAGACGAGCGAGTCGGGGCGCCCGATCACGTGGTTTCTGTTCGTCAAGCACGACGACGGCGTTTACGAAGGCGTCATCGCAAAGCTGTTTCCGCGGCCGTCCGACCCGGCAAACCCGATCTGCAGCCGCTGCCGCGACGACCGGAAGGATCAGGCGCTGCTCGGGATGTCGCTCATCCGCGGCATGCGGCAGAACGGCTTGACATACGAGGACGGCAACATCCTCGATCCGCGCGACGGCAACATCTATCGCGCCATGATGACGCTCAGCCCCGACGGCCAGACGCTCACCGTGCGCGGCTATCTCGGCATTCCCTTGTTCGGAGCAAACGAAGTCTGGAAACGGCTGCCCGACAACGCGGTGGCGAGTCTCGATCCGGCGATATTGGCAAAGTACCTACCCGAGGCGCTGTCTTCGCGCGATCTGGCGCTTAGCGCCGCGCACAACCATTCGACCAAACACCAGCGTCATCCGCAAAGCCAACGTCGCGCGCAGTGAGGCCTTCCGCGTGTCCTAGCGGGTTGCCGGCACAAGGCGGCGTTTGCAACACACAGCACCGCAATACTTTGCATACACAACATCCGTTGTTAGACTTCGCGACTCATGGACGAAGTCGGCGCGGCTGCGCCGAGGGCTGTTGCAGCGCCTGGGGCGGGGCTTGGGGTGCATACAATTTCGCCAATCGCTCTGTCGGCGTCATCGCGAAGAGCGGTATCGGTGGCAAGACCTCTCGCGTCGTTTGCATGTGAAGTCGCATTGATAGCCGGCGTTTCCTTCGCTTGCAGCGTACGCGCCGCAGAAATAGACACCGAGCACATGCTCGCCTTCATCGTCGGGACGGATGTTGGGGAACCAGGAGAGAAGGAATTTGAGGCGGGCTTCACCGGGAGATTTGGCCGATCGACTGGCTCCTATGCGGCGCTTAACAGCGAACTGACGTTTCAGTACACGCCGGCAAAAAACCTGATCGTCGAAATTTCAGCAGCCTCGGACCTGCATCACATCGACAATGTTCCTGGATTGCAGAACCGGAACGCGATTGCATTCGGCGGCCTTGGCGTCGGTCTAACGTACCGCTTTCTCGACCGGGCGGCCGGTGGCTTCGGGCTTGCCGCCATTGCGGAGCCACACTGGACGCGCGTCGATGATGACAGCGGCCAGCCGGTCAATGGCTATGCAACGGATTTGGTCCTCGCGCTCGACAAGGACATCGTGCCGGATCGATTGGTTGGCGTCCTCAACCTCAGCATGGAGCCGGAGATATCGCGGTCGCGAGCGGACGGCACTTGGTCGCGTGGAAATACCGCCGCTGTCAGCGGCGGGCTGTTGCTGCGACTAAGCGATAAAGTATTCGGCGGACTGGAGGCGCGTTATTTGCGCCGTTACGACGCCCTCGATTTCCGTGATTTCGCCGGAGAGGCCTTTTATCTTGGCCCTTCGGTTTCAATTGCGCTCTCGGAGCGCGCATGGCTGACCGTAGGTTGGGACAGACAAATTGCAGGACGCGCCGCCGGTGAACATGGGCCGCTGGATCTTGTGAATTTCGATCGACAGCAAGCGCGCCTGGCGTTTGGCACGACCTTTTGAGCGCTGCAGGGCCGGCGCGACACCCGGAAACGCAAAGCGCCTTCCCGCTCGAATCTGAACGGGAAGGCTGACCAGAAGCGACCTAGCGATACAGGTTTTTCGTTTGGAATAGCATCCAGCAGGTGGAGCGGGCCGGATCAGAATTCAGCCGGAAGATAGCCGTTGATTTCCAGGCCGATGCAAATCTCGACCAATGTCGGAGTTGTCCAGGTCATCGGTTGTCCTCCTCGGATCGTCATCACGCAGCAGACAATATACGGCCTCGTCATGTAGGTGACAACACTATGGCGGCGTTCCGGTTCCTGGTACCGACGCAAGCAGCGCCAGCGCGGCGGCAGGCGCGCTCGCACCAGCGGCCGTTCGCGCGCCGGGAGCGGCATTGATCAAGCTGTCGAACCCGACGCATTGGCGGCCGAGCCGCCGCGCGACCTCACGCAATACCGGCACGCCGATACCCGCAGCCACAACCGGCGCAACCGATGAGAGCTGCCCCTGCGACAACACCAGCATCGCGCCGTCGCTGACCGCACGGACTTGCGCTTCCGCGAACCACTGCGCGAGCGCCGCCCATGCCGAAGCGTCGGCATCACAGCGATCGTGCCCGATCATGCGTGCAAGTCTTGCTTCGGATGCCTCGACCGTCTTTTCGCGGCCATCGGCGGTCGTCATCTGGTCGGCGTCCTCGGGAAGATCGCCGAGAATCCGATGCACGTCGGCCATATTTGAAAAATTTTCGCGGATGAGGTCTGTCCAACGTCCGGCAAACGGGGCCTTTGCCGCGGTCGCCATCAGAAAGCTGCGCACCAGCCCGGTATAAACCAGTTCACCGGTCGCAAGGCGCTCGGCATCCGTGTAGCCCCGCGCGGCGACCTTGCCGTTTACAAGCGGAACGATGTCCGTCGTGGTCGAGCCGAGATCGATGAACAGCCCCGAGCCGACCGCCTTTGCAGCAAACGACGCGCTGGCAAACCAGTTTGCGGAAGCGATATCAAGGACATGCTTGCCCACATTCGCGGGCACGACGAAGCCCGCGCGGCCCGCATACACGGTGACGTCGCCAAGTTCACGGATCGCTGCTGCAGTGAGGCTGAGCACGCCCTCCGTCCGCGAGGAAAATGTATCCGCCAGTTCGCCCGTCATTGTGATGACATGGCGGTCGGCGCCGCCAATCCGCGCCTTCGCCTCCGCAAAGGATTGCGCCAAACGCTCGAGGCCGAACCGCAGCGGCGCCGCGACCTGAACCGCCGCAACGATACGGCCCTCCTCCGCGCGCGCCGCTTTCAGGTGTGCACCGCCGATATCCCACCCGACGACCGTGGTCATCTGCCTCTCTGCCCCGCGTAACGAGATCTGAAATTAAAAGCAGCTCCTCTTGACGGGCAAGACCGGCTGGTGTGAGGAGCGGACATGGAAATTATTCCGGTGATCGACATCAAGGGCGGCACGGTCGTGCATGCCCGCCGCGGGCAGCGCGACCTGTACCGGGCGATTCAAACGCCGCTGGCCGCAAGCAGCGATCCGCTCGCCATCGCCAGCGGATTGTTGGCGCTTTTTCCGTTCACAACGTTCTATGTCGCCGATATCGATGCGATCATGGGGACGGGAAACAACCAGACCGCAATCGCCGAGATAAAGCAGGGCTTTCCCCATGTGCGACTCTGGGTGGATAGCGGCATCGCGGATATCGAAGCCGCTGCGGATTGGCTGGCGCAAAGCTCTGATTGCCTCGTTGTTGGGAGCGAAACCCTCCAGAACGCAGCCGTGCTCCATCGTTTTGGGGGCGACGAACGCGTTGTGCTTTCGCTCGATTTTCGCGGGGCCGATTTTCAAGGGCCCCCGGACCTTTTGAAGCCCGATCGCTGGCCCGGCGGGGTCATCGTCATGACGCTCGACCGCGTCGGCAGCAATAGCGGCCCGGACTTGGCACGCCTGCGCGCGATCAAGACGGCGGCTGGAACGCGCCAGGTTTACGCCGCGGGCGGTGTACGCGGCATGGCGGATTTGTGCGTACTCGATCAAGCCGGCATAGCCGGAGCGCTTGTGGCGTCCTGCCTGCACAGCGGCGATCTGACAGCAGCCGATCTCGCGCGGCTTTCGCCGGCGAACGCGAGCGGCGAGCCACAATAAGCGGCCCGCCGCACCGCCGCGGTTTGCTTACGCCGCGAACGGGTGCTTGACCTGATCGCGCTTGGCGACGACCTCGGCGACTTTCGGCTCGCCGGCGATCGCACGCGCGAGCGCTTCCTTGGTGGCGCGATAATTGAAATCCTGAATCTTCTTGTCGTCCGCGGCTTCCCAGTGGATGAAAACACCGACGCAGCAGAACAGGTTGTCCGCTTCATCCTGCGGGATCACGCCTTCGGCAACACTGTCCGCGACCGCTTTGGCAACCGCGTGCTGCGCGGGCCCGAACATCTGCACCGCCTGCTTGGCGCCCTTGATGGTGACCTTGTTGAACAGCACCGTCGCGGGTTTGCAAAGAAGGTTGGGCGCGACCACGGCGAGCAGCGAAGTAAATCCGTCCTTGTTGTTGGTCAGACAATTGGCGAACGCGGTTTCGGCGGCGCTTCCGCGCGGCCCGATAATGAGGTCGATGTGGGCGACTTCGTTGCCCTCGCCGACCAGAGATTCTCCGACGCACAGTCCGTTAACTTTTGCCATCGCCATCTCCTCCAAGGAAACAAAAATTCAAACCGCGCGCCAAGCCTGCGGCGCCCGGCGGAACGGCTATCCTTGTTATCAGCGTCCGGGGCCCGGACCGGTTAGCCAGATAGCGGCGGAAGACTTTCCGCAGCGCAAAGTCAATCACCGATAGGGTTCGGCGGCAAGATGCCTCGCAAACGATGCGCAAACACGGTCGCAACGGTCAGATCGGCACTGGTTCCTGGATTGATTCCCGCTTCTTTGAGCTTTGCGTCCCACGCAAGCAGGGTGGGCATGATTTCGTCCAGTTCACCGGCGCGCCGCACTTTCGCTTGCAGGATCACAGCCTCGCGGCGGACCTCTTCGGCGGCG
>DASSRW010000214.1:0-3600 GCA_035701545.1 Pseudolabrys sp. | reverse complement strand
GTGGGGGCGAATTGCCAATGCACCCCACCCCGATCGCGCTCCGCGCGATCGACCCTCCCCTTTCAGGGGAGGGATCATCGACATCAGCGCACACAGAGAAGGCAATGACCACCATCCTCCTCACCGGCTTCGGCCCTTTCTCCGGCGCGCCGTTCAATCCGACCGAAACGCTCGTGCGCAAGCTCGCGCGCGAGCGCCGGCCCGCCGGCGTGACGATCGTGTCGCACGTTTTCCGCACCAGCTACGCAAGCGTCGACCGCGAGCTGCCGGCCTTGCTGCGCGAGCACCAGCCGGACGCCATGCTCATGTTCGGCCTGGCGCAGCGCACGCCGCATTTGCGCATCGAGACGGTCGCGCGCAACGCACTCGGGCGGCTCGCCGATGTCGATCGCGTGGCGCCGTCCGGTCGCATCGCCGTCGGTGCGCCGCATTCCCTGCCGCTGCGCACGCCGGGACCGGCCCTCCTTGCCGCCGCGCGCGGCGCGCGGGTCGAGGCCGCGCTCTCGCGCGACGCGGGGCGTTACCTCTGCAACTATCTGTGCTGGCGCGCGACCGAGACGGCGGAGAGGGCCGGCGGCCCGCGGCTTGCGGCCTTTGTCCACGTGCCGCTCGTGCCGCGCGCATCGCGGCCCCGGCGCGCGCGGCAAAAACGGCGGATCGCCCTCCCCGATCTTGTGCGCGCCGGACGCGGGTTTCTGCGCGCCGTGGCGGCGGCAGCGGCTCGTTAACCGGCCTGGCGCAAGATGCGCGGCATGCGCTTCGACCGACGATCCTTTTTGACCGCCGCTGCGGCGGCGCTGGCCACGCCGGCCGCCGCTGCGCCGCTCTCCAGATTCGGCCTTGACGCCACAACGCTTGGCGTGCGGCCCGGCGCGCCGGACGACCAGAGCCGCGCCTTGCAGCGCGCAATCGACCGGGCCGCAAAGGTGCGCCTTCCGCTGGTGCTCGCCCCCGGCGTCTATCGCGCGGGCGATCTCAAGCTGCCGGCGGGCGCGAGTCTCGTCGGTGTGCAAGGCGCAACGCGGCTTGTGTTCACGCATGGGCGATCGCTCGTGAGCGCCGAGCACGCCGATACCGTTTCACTGGAAGGTCTAATCCTCGACGGAAAAGGCCAAACCATCGCGGATGGCCGCGGCCTTGCGCAGATGAACGATGTGCAAATGCTGCGCATCGATGGGTGCGAAGTCATTGATGCCGGCGGCAACGGCATCGTCCTCGATGGGTGCGATGGTGAGGTCACGCACACGACCATCAGCAAGGCTGCCGATACGGCGCTGTTCTCGCGCAACGGACGCGGATTGCTGGTCGTCGGCAACATCATCCGCGGCGCCGGCAACGGCGGCATCCGCGTCTGGCAGAGCGAGAAGAAACCGGACGGCAGCACCATCGCCGACAACCGCATCGAGGAGACGACCGCGCGCGCGGGCGGCAGCGGGCAGAACGGCAACGCCATCAATGTCTTTCGCGCCGGCAACATCATCGTGCGCAACAATCACATTCGCGGCGCGGCCTTCTCCGCGATTCGCGGCAACAGTGCCGCGAACATCCAGATCCTCGGCAACAATTGCAGCGCGCTCGACGAAGTCGCCATCTATTCCGAATTCGGCTTCCAGGGCGCGATCATCGCCGACAACATCGTCGACGGCGCCGGCATCGGCGTCTCCGTCACCAATTTCAACGAAGGCGGCCGGCTGGCAACCGTGCGCGGCAACATCATCCGCAACCTCGCCGCGCGCCGGCCCGGCACGCCGCCGGAAGACGAGGGCGTCGGCATCTCGGTCGAGGCCGATACGGCGGTGACCGGCAATGTCATCGAGAACGCCGCCACCGCCGGCATCAGCGCCGGCTGGGGCCGCTATTTGCGCGACGTCGCAATCACCGGAAATATCGTGCGCGTGACGGACTACGGCATCGCGCTGTCCGTCACGGCTGGCGCGGGCAGCGCCGTCGTTACAGGAAATCTGGTTTCCGGCGCGCGGCGCGGCGCCGTCGTCGGCGTCGAATACAGGAAAGCGGTAACCGGCGACCTCGCGCGCGGCGCGACCAATCCCTATCCGCAGCTCAAGATCGCCGACAATCAGGTCAGTTGAGCCCGCCCTCATTGCACCGCATTCATGAACCGGCCACGTTTCGGCCGGAAAGAATTTTTATTTGCGAAAGCCCATGACGCTCGCCTTGGCGCCCGCGCGGCCACATCGCTCGGCCTGGAAACTCATCGTGCTGTTGGTGCTTGCCCTCTTTCTTCTCCCGATCCTTGCGCGCGCCGTCCTGTTCGCGGTGGGTGACGCACCGCGAAGCTGGCGCGACGCCGATTGGTCGAGCACCGGCCTGTTGCCGGCTGCGGCGGACGACAGGCCCGCCCGCGTCATCGTTTTCACCGGCACGACGGGGAGCTGGAAGGGCATCTTCGCGGTCCATAGCTGGGTCGTGCTCAAGCGCGCAGGCGCGAGCGAATGGTCGCGCTACGACGTGGTCGGCTGGGGCAGCCCTGTACGCACCAATAACTGGGCGCCGGACGGGCTCTGGTACGGCAACAAGCCGGTCGCCATTGCCGATGTGAGCGGAGCCGCGGCGCAAGAATTGATTCCGAAAATCGAGAAAGCGATACGTGGGTATTCGTTTCGCCATGATGGCGATTACCGCATCTGGCCCGGCCCAAACAGCAACACGTTCACCGCCGCCGTGCTGCGCGCCGTCCCGGAATTGGGTGCGATGCTGCCATCGAACGCGATCGGCCGCGATTTCCGCGCGCGCCTTTACGCAGGCCTAACCGACAGCGGCACCGGCGTGGAGCTTAATTTCTGGGGTTTGGCCGATATCAAGATCGGCTGGGTTGAAGGCATAGAAGTCAATCTGTTGGGACTTGTCGCGGGCGTCGATATCCGGCATCCCGCGATCAAATTGCCCGGTTATGGTCGGATCGGTTTTGGGCCGGCGCTTGCGACGGCATTGGCGCGCTGAAATTCCGCTCACGTCGATTTGTGTCGCCGGTTACCGCGCAGGGGTGACGCGGGCGCGCGGCGCATGGCAAGTTGAGGCATGCGCGATACCCTTCCCCTGCTCGATCGAATTCCCTTTCCGGCGATCCGCCGTGGCAAACTCAAGACCCTTCAGGTCAATGTCGGCTATCGCTGCAACCAGTCCTGTTTCCATTGCCACGTGAACGCGGGACCGAACCGGACCGAGGAAATGTCCGGCGACATCGTCGACGTGGTGCTGGATTTCGTTGCGCGCCGGCCGATCGTCACGCTCGACATCACCGGCGGCGCGCCGGAGCTGAACCCGCACTTCCGGCGTCTCGTGCACGCGGCCCGCCGCCTTGGCGTGCATGTGATGGATCGCTGCAATCTCACCGTACTTGAGCAGCCCGGCCATGAAGACCTCGCTGAGTTTCTCGCAGCCGAGCGAGTCGAGGTCGTCGCTTCGATGCCGTGCTATTTGCAGGACAATGTCGAACGCCAGCGCGGCAAGGGCGTCTTCGACGGTTCGATCCGGGGTCTGCAAAAGCTGAACGCGCTCGGCTACGGCCGCGGCGGACTGAAACTCAACCTCGTCTATAACCCGCAAGGCCCATCGCTGCCGCCGCCGCAAACGTCGCTT
>DASSRW010000213.1:0-2584 GCA_035701545.1 Pseudolabrys sp. | reverse complement strand
GTCGCCGTTCAACGCGTGGGTGTTGCTCAAGGGGCTGGAAACGCTTTCCGTGCGCGTGCACCGGCAGACGGATACAGCGGCCACCGTTTCAGTCGCTTTGTTCGGCCACAAGAAGATCAACCGGCTCATCTACCCCGGCCGGCCGGACCATCCGCAGGCCGACGTCGTGCACAAGCAAATGCGTGCGGGTTCGACGCTCTGCTCGTTCGAGGTCAAGGGCGGCAAGGCCGGCGCGTTCCGGTTTCAGAACGCGCTCAAGCTTGTGCGCATCACCAACAATCTCGGTGATGCCAAGAGCCTCGTCACGCATCCGACGACGACCACGCACCAGCGCTTGACGCCCGAGCAGCGCACCGAGCTCGGCATCGGCGACGGGCTCATTCGCTTTTCCGCCGGGCTCGAGCACCCCGACGACATCGTCGAAGACTTGCTACAGGCGCTGGATGCGGTGTGAGAAGAACGCTCGCGGTCAGCGCACGGTCTGCGCCGCCGACGCCGCGGTAACGGGCCGCGTGGCGGCCTCGGCAATCGCCTGGCCGAGCCCGCTCGCAAGACAGGCATAGCTCCAGTCGTTCATATGGAGCCCGTCGGGCGAGGCGATCGTCGCGAACGGAAGACGGTCGACCTCGCGCCAGCGGCGCATCATCGCGTAGCGATGAAACAGGTCGACGTTCTCCTTTTTCGCCGTCAATGCGATCAGCGTCACCATGCGCTCGGCTTCCGGCTTCACGATGACTTTCGGCGTGAACTGTGGATCGATCAGGACGACGTCGGCGCCGATCCTGTGAATGCGGTCCAGCCCTTCGCGGATTGCCGCGCCGTGGTCGGCGAACGGATGATTGCGCAGCACCGAGTTGGTGCCGAGCTGCCACAGGACAAGATCCGGCAGCTCCGCGACAATGGCGCGGTCGAAGCGCTTGAGCATATCGAGAATTTCTTCGCCACTGATGCCGCGATTGAGCACGGTAATCTGGCTCCGCGGAAACTGCTTTTGCAGATTGACGGCCAGCCGGCTCGGATAGGTCGCCGCGGATGAGCTTGCGCCGGCGCCGGCGGTCGACGAAGAGCCGATAGCGACAATCTTGATGGGCGCGCCGGCCGCCAATTTCTTGGCCACATGCGGCAGCGGATTTTCAAGCCGGACAAGATCAAGCGGCACGTCGCAACGGGGTACGCGCGTTTCCGCGCGCGCGTGCACCGCAAATCCGGCGACGCCGAGGACCGCGGCGACGGTCAGCGATCGGGTCGCCGATATGATCAAAGCGCCCTCAAGATCAAAATCTCCATCTACGGCCTGCCCGTAACGGGCAACGGCTTTGCCGGCTTTGTCGCCTCGACAACGACATCGGCCAGCAGGCGTCCAATGCAATCATGAACACGCTCGGCTGTGTCAAGTGTATTCGTTGCGGAATGAAAATCGAACGTGCCGAGCTCCGTCCAGAGCTTCATGATGGCGAAGCGATCCAACAGTGTGATTTCTTGTTGCAGTGCAACCCAGCGCATGTCTTCGAGATAGGTTGAAAGGGCGATCAAGGAGTCGGTGCGCGGACTGTATTGGGAATTGACCAGGATGATATCCGCGCCGGCGCGGTGCGCGATCTCCACGCCTTTGTTGACGGCGGCGCTGAATTCGTCGGGGTCAATGCCCAGCATGGCGTCGACCGTGCCAGTCTGCCAGACGACCAGCGCCGGCCTGTTTGCCGCCAGCACAGCCGGCATGGTCTCCACCATATCGCCGGCGGTGCGCCGCAACTTCACGTCGGTGGCCAATTTGACGGCAACGCCGGGCAGCTTCTCTTGAAGAGCGCTTTGCAGGCGCGCCGGATAGGCTGTGCGGGCGCCATTCGGGCCCGGCAGGGTCGACGAGCCGGCGCCGACCACCAGCACATCGAGCGTCTTGCGCGCGAGCGCCTTTGCCACGCGGGGCAGTGGGAAATCGGCCTCGATGAGGTTTTCGGCAACACGGCAATCCGCCGGGTCTTCCGCCCGCGCCAAGTCCCGAGGCGCAACCACGGCAAGCGCCACCCATGCGAGCAGGAAAGTGCTCAGCCGGCTCATGCGTCGCCCCTGACAAGGCCCGGCTTCGCGACCGGCGGCCGCGGTCCCGAGCCTTTGCGCTCCATCGACTTATACCACGAAATCAGCCAGGCCACGGCGACCATGATGCCGATACCGAGGGTGCTGACCAGCACCTGCATAAAGATGCGATTGGAGACTTCGGTGAAAATGAAGTGGCCGGCGAAGGACAGGAAGACGCCGAGACAAAACGTCTCCAGCGAATGCTGGCCGCATACGATCATCGGCCAGAACACGGATGATTTGAGTCCCGGCCAGCTGCGCGGAACGAACCAGACCGCCACCACCGCGAGCGAGCAGAAATGCAGGATGCGCAAGACATCCAGGTTGGTCTTGTCGATCGGATAGATCGTGTCGCTGATGAAGTGCGGAACATAGACTGCAAGCCGGGGAAAATACCACGTCATGGCGATCGAGAACGCGAAAACGAGATAGGCCAGCGCCAAGGCAAGCGTCACCGGCGAGTTGATCCAGCGCGACAGTCGTTGCGCGCCGCCGAGCGCGCACC
>DASSRW010000212.1:0-11918 GCA_035701545.1 Pseudolabrys sp. | reverse complement strand
CATCACACGCGCGGGTTTTGCGCTCGATTACTTCGAAGCGCGTCACGCGCTCACGTTGGCGCCGGTTATTTCCCGCGGTGACGTGCCGATCCGGCTGCTTGTCGCTGCGAAAATCGGCAAGACGCGTCTGATCGACAACATCGCGGTTTAGCGTCGATCTTTCCTTATCCCTCCCCGCTTTGCGGGAGGGTGGACGCGAGCGATAACGAGCGGCCGGGTGGGGTGCGTTTCAGTTGCGCGCAAACCCCACCCCGGCTCCGCGCGGAGCCTGTCATCGGGCCGCGCATCGAGCGGACCCGTTGGCGCGGAGCCACCCTCCCCTTGCAGCAGGGGAGGGATAAGCGGATCAGGCATTAGAGCAGCCCCAATTCGCGCAGCTCGCGGCGCATGGCTTCGGGCATCCGCGCAGCTCCGGGCGCGGCGCGCGCAAGATCGCGCGGCGATTCCTTCGGCTCGAGATAGCGCCATCCCTGGAACGCGGCGCGCGGGCGCGGCTCGACCAGCACCAGCTTGCCGTCGAGCACCAGCCGGCAGCGCCCGATGCCGTCCTTGTCGGTGAACGGCCGCACGTCGAGGATGCGCTCGCGGCAGGCGATCTGGCCCCTGATCACCCAGTAGAGCGAGCCGCCGTCGATCAGCTCCTCGGTGCGCTTGGGCACCATGCGCGTAGTGTGGATGTGCTCGGGTTTCTGTCCGCGACGCTTCTTTTCCTTGAGGCGCTGCTTGATCCAGTCCTCGAGATCCTTGATGGAATCGCAACCGACGCACAGCTTGATGAGATTGAGCGGCATTTCGTCTTCACTTCACTTTTCGGATGGCGGCACGATCGTCATGACACGCTCGCCTTCCGCCACTTGCGCATCTTTGGCGACGGCGATGCCGGAGACAAGCCCGTCGACCGGCGCGGTCAACGTGTGCTCCATCTTCATCGCCTCAATCACGGCGAGACGCTGGCCGCGCGCGACCTGTGCGCCCTCCTCCACAAGCAGATCGAGCACCTTGCCGTGCATCGGCGCACGCACGACGCCGTCCGTGTCGCCGACGTCGATCTCGGCCGCCGTCCGCGCGCGAAGCGCAACTTTTGCCTGACGGCCACCACGCAAAACGAAGACGCCGTCTGCTGCGTCAATCACAGTCGCGTCGGCGGCCGGCGCGTCGCCGCCGACGCGGACCGAAGCGCCGTGCGGCCCGTAAGTCACGTCGGCGATCCGCCGCTCGCCGTCGGCCGCAATCGGCAGCGCCACGGTCCGGATGCCGCAAAGCTGGAAACCGTCCAAGGCATCCCAGGGCGACGGCGGTTCTCCGGGCTCGCGCGCCATCGTTGTTGCAAGGCGTTCGCTCTCGCGCTCCAGAAGCCGCTCGGCGCCGCGCGCGATGGCCGCAAGATCGGGTGGCTGGCGCACCGCGCCGAGCCGATCGAGATTGCGCTCGATGAAGCCGGTGTCGAAGTCGCCCTTGCGGAAACCCTCGGCGCGGCAGAGCGCCGCCAGAAAGCCGGTGTTGCTGCGCGGGCCGGCGACAACGGTGCGGTCAAGCGCACCGGCGAGCGCATCGAGCGCGGCGGCACGCGTGCTGCCGTGCGCGATCAGCTTGGCGAGTAGCGGATCGTAAAACGCGGTCACCTCGCTGCCGCGCTCGAACCCGGTGTCGACGCGCAGCCCCTCGCCTTCCGGCAGATCGAATGCGAGCAGGCGTCCGGTCGACGGCAGGAAATTCCGCTCCGGGTCTTCCGCATAGAGCCGCGCCTCGACCGCGTGGCCATTGAGCGGTACCCGCGCCTGCGCCAACGGCAGGTTCTCGCCGGCGGCGATGCGAAACTGCCATTCCACCAGATCGAGGCCGGTAACGGCTTCGGTCACCGGATGCTCCACCTGAAGCCGCGTGTTCATTTCCATGAACCAGAAGGCGTTCGGCTTGAGCCCATTCGAGCCGTCCGCGATGAACTCGACCGTGCCGGCGCCGACGTAGCCGACCGCTTTCGCGGCCTCAACGGCCGCCGCGCCCATGGCCGCGCGCAGCGTCGCGCTCATGCCCGGCGCAGGCGCCTCCTCGATGACTTTTTGATGCCGGCGCTGGAGCGAGCAGTCGCGCTCGTTCAGATGAATGACGTTGCCGTGGGCGTCGGCGAAAATCTGCATCTCGATGTGGCGGGGCGTGGCGATGTATTTCTCGACCAGCACGCGCGCATCGCCGAACGAGGATGCCGCCTCGCGCTGCGCGGAGACGAGCGCCGCCTCGAAGTCCGCGTGCTTGTCGACGCGGCGCATGCCGCGCCCGCCGCCGCCGGCAACCGCCTTGATCAGCACCGGATAGCCGATCTCGTAGGCTTTCTGCCTGAGGAAATCCGGCTCCTGCCGCTCGCCGTGGTAGCCGGAAACGACTGGCACGCCGGCCGCTTCCATCAGCGCCTTGGCATGGTCCTTCAGGCCCATGGCGCGCATGGCGGACGGCGGCGGGCCGACGAAGACAATTCCGGCATCGGCGCACGCCTGCGCAAAATCGGCATTCTCGGACAGGAAGCCGTAGCCGGGATGCACGCAGTCCGCGCGCGCGGCGCGCGCCGCCGCGATCAGCTTGTCGATCGACAGATAGCTTTCGGCGGCGGGCGCGGGGCCGATCGGATAGGCCTCATCGCACTGCCGCACGTGCAGCGCTTGCACATCCGCGTCGGAATAGACGGCGATGGCGCGCAGGCCCATGCGCTTTGCGGTGCGCGCGATGCGGCAGGCGATCTCGCCGCGGTTGGCGATGAGAACGGAGGAAAACATGCGGGGCGAATACTAGCGTGGCGCAGGCGGCGGCGTCTGCGGTTGCTGCGGCGGGCGGTGTGGTGGCAAAGGAGTCTTGCCCGCATCCTGCGGCGCGGCGGCCCTCGATGCCGTTTCGTTGCCGTTGGTGGCGTGCGCGGGCGGCTCTTTAGGTTCGCTCGACGCCGGCAGCTTCGGCTCGGCGTTCATGATGCTGACTGGCGGAATGGAATCCGCCGAGGGAAAATCGTATTTGCTCGGCACCGGCGCATGCGGCTCGGGCAAGGCGGCTCCCGCCGCAGAAGGCGCAGCCGGCGCAAGATCGGCAACCGGCGCCTGCCCGCCCTGCTCCGGCCTGCTCCAGGCCACCGCGTAACGCGTGACATAGTTGTCGAACGCGTGCGTCTTCAGATTGGTCTTGAGCGCCGCGGCGTCGTCCAGCAGCGCAAAGATCGGACATTGCTCGGGCGTGCAGCCGTCGCGCGTCTCGAGCACGTGGGCGGCAATGCCGTAGCGGTCGAGCCCGATCGCGCGCTTGAGGTTCGCGCGTATCGCAACGAGACGTGGATCATTGCGGTCCGCGACGTCGGTGAGCAGCGCCAGTTGCGCGGTCACGAACACGACCGCCGCCGCGGCCTGCTCCGGGCTGGCGAATATCTTGCGCTCGCAGGCGCTCTCGACGGCGTCGCCCGCCGCGCCGCCGAGACAGGAAAGGACCGAGCCGGGCGCGAGCGCGCGTGCGGTCAATTCGGCGTAGCGCGCCTTGAGCGTGTTTTGCGCGCCGTGCGGCTGCGACACAGGATTTGCGAGCAGCGTCAATCCGGAAACCGCGCCGATGGCGCCGACCACGATCCACAACAGCGCACTGAGCGCGCCGGCGCGGCGCAGCGCGAGAATGCAGAGAAAAAAGAAAACGGCGGCGACAGCGCCCGCCAGCCAGACCGGCAGGGCGAGCGGCGTCGCCGCCGCATCGAATGCGCTCGAAAGGGTAAGGCCGTTGAGCGCCATGGGCCTCCAATCAGCCGGCTACTGGATGGTGATGTGCGCCGACTTCACCACGTTCCCCCACTTGACGATATCCTTGCGGAGGTAGGCGTCAAACTGCTCGGGCGTCATCGTCATGGGAACCGCGCCCTGCTTCGCCCAGCGCGCCTTGACCTCCGGCAGATTGATCACCTTGTTGATCTCGGCGTTGAGCGTCTTGACGATCGCGGGCGGCGTGCCTTTCGGCGCCATGATGCCGAGCCAGATGGTGGCCGAGTAGCCCGGCACGCCGGCCTCCGCCACGGTCGGGATGTCGGGCGTGATCGGCGAGCGCTTCTCGCCGGTGGTCGCGAGCGCGCGCACCTGGCCGGCCTTGGCGTTCGGCAGCATGGTGGTGATGGCGTCGAACATCATCTGCACGTGGCCGCCGAGCACGTCGTTGCGCGCCTGCCCCGAGCTTTTGTGCGGCACATGCACGATGTTGGTGCCGGTCATCGACTTAAACAGCTCCGCCGCCATGTGGTAGGGCGTGCCGGGGCCCGAGGAGGCGTAGTTGAGCACGCCGGGCTTTGCCTTGGCCAACGCGATGAGCTCCTTCACGCTCTTTGCCTGCACCGACGGATGCACGACCAGGAGAAGGTCGGAATAGTTGACCGCCGCGACCGGCACGAAGTCGCGCATCAATTGAAAGGGCTTCTTCGGTATCAGCGTCTCGTTGGTGGTGTGGGTGTTCGACATCACCAGCAGCGTGTAGCCGTCCGGCGCGGACTGGTGCACGGCTTCGGTGCCGATGATCGAACCGGCGCCGGGCCGGTCCTCGACCACGAACGAGCCCTTCAGGCTGTCGGAGAGATGCTGGGCGAGATCGCGCGCGAAAACGTCGGCGGGGCCGCCGGCGCCGAACGGCACGATGAATTTCACCGGATGATCAGGGTAATGATCGGCCGCCGACGCCGGCACGAGCGGCGTGGCTGCTGCAAGCAGCAGCGTGCAACAGAGTGTTTTGAGCAAATTGCGCATCGATAATCCTCCCGATGGTTTCTTGTTGTACTTGATGAAGTGGACGGGCGCTGGCGTCCACGCCGGCCCCGGCTCTTTAATCCATGAGGGCGTTGCCGTCGAGAGGCGCGAGCCGCACGCAACGGCGACGGACGTGACGGTATCGGGCTGCTCCCCGCATCGTGCGCGACGCTGCGCGCGCCTTGCGCGACTATGACGGAATGGAAAATGCGTGGCGCGCGCGAACCGCTTACGCGCGATCGAGCTGGCTTTCCTTCGCGACGCGCTCGAACGCTTCGCCCGAACTCTTGATGCGGTATTGATAATCGTCGCCTTCGGAGGGAAGCAGCTTCACCACTTTGTAGCTGCCGGTCGCCGCGGCGCGGCCGAATGTCGGCGACGTGTAGTAAACCGTTTCACCGACCTGGTACTTGTGCGCGCGCAGCTGAATCTCCGACATCGCCACCGGCTGCACCGGCGGGCTCGGCGTGTGCATGACCCTGACCGGGATTTCAGCGGCCGGTTTCGGCGCGCGGCCGGAGGCGCGCGCGGCCGAGGCATTGATGGCACGCCGCGGAGCCGCTTTCGCGGTCTTTTTCAGGGCGCGCGCCCGGCTTTTGGCGCTTTTTTTCGCCGTCCGCGAAGCGGCTTTTGCCGGACGTGCCGTGCGCTTTACTGAATTTCTGTTCATGCGCGGCAATATAGCAGCTTCCGGTCCGGAGGGGAGAAGATTCTTGCGGAGTAAAGCCTTTTGCATCAAGTGGTTACCACGCTACCTGCAAAACCGACGATCTGTTCGCAATTAACCTGAACGCGGCAAAGAAACGCCGATAAATCAAGCACATTCTGGCCACCAATTCGCCTAGGAATGGCCTTGATCTGCCTTGTCCGCGGGCGGCGCGCCGATCTCCTCGCTCATGCGGATGCGCAGCGCGTCGGCGATGGCGCGCTTGTCCATCTTGGTTCCGTCGTCGCCCTCGATCAGGAGCGGAACCCGGCCGCCCTGCTCCACGTGGTGGGCCCACGACAAGGCGTCATCCAGCGCCGCGAATTCCTTGAACAGGAGCTGCTCCTTTTCCAGCGGCGAGACGTCTGCCGACCCGCGCGGGCCACTGTAGACACGATATCGCATCGAAGCTCTCGCGTTGCCGCAAAACAACGCGCGCCGGCGGCCCAAAGTTCCGCGAAACGCGGCTTGCGCATGCTAGGTTCCGGTGCACGAGGTGATGCGATGCTGGCCGCCTACTACGAGCGAAACGGTTCTGCCCGCCAGGTGCTGCGCGTCGGCGAAGTCGAAACGCCAACGCCCGGCCCCGGCGAGGTGCGGGTGAGGCTCGCGGCCTCGGCGGTCAATCCGTCCGACGTGAAGTCGCGGCTCGGCACCACGCGCAAGATCGCCTACCCGCGCGTTATTCCGCAGAGCGACGGCGCGGGTGTCATCGACGCCATCGGTGACGGCGTCGCCACCTCGCGCATCGGCGAGCGCGTGTGGGTCTGGAACGGCCAGTGGAAGCGCCCGTTCGGCACCGCCGCGCAATTCATCGCGCTGCCGGCCGCGCAGGCGGTGCGGCTGCCGGAAGGCACGAGCTTCACCGAAGGCGCCTGCTTCGGCATCCCGGCGATGACCGCCATTCACGCCATCGAGATGGCGAACGCCGGCAGGGACACGACGCTGCTGATTGCGGGCGGCGCCGGTTCGGTGAGCCAGTACGCCATCCAGTTCGCCAGGATGCGCGGCGCGCGCGTCATCACCACTATCTCGTCGCCCGAGAAGGCGAAAATCGCGCGCGAGCGCGGCGCCGACCACACCATCGATTACACGCGCGAGAACGTCGGCGAGCGGGTGATGGAAATTACCGGCAAGCGCGGCGTCGATGCCGTGATCGAGATGGATCTCGCGGCCAACGCAAAGCTCATCCCGTCGGTGCTGCGGCCCAAAGGCAGCGTCATTGTCTACGGCACCGGATCGGCGGAAGCGACCTTGCCCGCGCAATTCTGCCTGGTGAACGGCATCGCCATCCGCTTCTTTCTGGTCTACGAACTCGACGTCGCCGAGCGCGAGCGGGCCGTGAGCGGCATTACGCGCGCGCTCGAAGCCGGCGCGCTCGTCAATCACACCGAGCCGCCCTTCCCGCTCGCCGAGATCGCCGCCGCGCACGAGGCGGTCGAGCAGGGCCGCGGCATCGGCAATGTCATCGTGACGATGGAATAAGGCGCGAAGACGCCACGGAGATCATCTGAATCGTTGGCCAACTTCTCCACCGTCATGTCCCGCGAAAGCGGGGCATCCAGTAAACCGATGACGGTGATGTGTTTACTGGATCGCCCGCTTTCGCAGGCGATGACAAAAAATGGGCTCCTGCTCCAGCGTCTGCGAAAGCAGCTACGCGGCCGGCGCGACCTGCGCGCCCGGAAATCCCGCGCGGTCGAGGGCGCGGCGCACCACGCCGGACTTCTTTGCGCGTTCCAGAAAACCGGATGCGAGCGCCAGCGCCGCCGGCCGGCCCTTCGGCACGGCGATGCAAATGCCGGTCTGCTGGAAATTGCCGGCCAGCACGCGCGCGCCGGGAAGCTTGGGCAGCAGGCCCGCAAACGAGTCATGCGAGAGTGCAAAGGCGTCGCCGTCGCGCTTCAGCGCCTTCTCCGTCATCAAATCGACGCTTGGCACCTCTTCAACCGTCGCGTTCGGCGCGGTGCGGCGCGCGCTGCGCATCGTCGTCGTATTGGCGATGGCGACGATCTTGACGCCCGGACGGTTCACTTCCTCGATGCTCTGAATTTTCGAGCCGGCCGGCACCAGATAGGTGCTCTCGATGAAGTAATAGGCGGGCCCGAAATCGACGCGCTTCGCGCGCTCGGCATCCTGCGGCATGAAGGCGACATCACAGGCGCCGCTCGCCACCGCTTCCGTCGCCTCACCGGAATTGGGAAAGATTTTCAGCTCGAGCGGAATCTTCAGCTCTTCCGCGAGCGCAGTGGCGAGATCGACCGTGACGCCGCGAACGCCATTGCCGTCCTTGATCGCAAAGAAGACGGAGGCTGCCGGCGCGAAAACGATGCCGGCGCGTAGTTTTCCGGCCGGAGCAAGCTGCTTGAGATCGCTGGGACTGACCATGCCCTGCTGTAGCACGCCTGAAGTCACTTGTGCGGCGTAAAATCCTGGTTGGGGAAGCCGGGCTGCGTCGGCCGCTTGATCACGACAAAGCCGTTGCCGGTCGCCTGATGGCAGGCGTTGCAGGCTTCGGTCAATTTTCCGTAGGCAGCCGCAAATTTTTTCGAGTCCTTCGCTTCGATAGCTTTCTCGACCTCGGCAATCGGTCCGGTAATCACCGCGTCGAGCATGTCGGCGAGCGGAAGGTCCTTGAAGGTCGGCACCAGGTCCTGCACGTCCGACATCACTTCCTTGATCTCGCCGAGCTGATATTCCGCCAGCGGCCAGTTGCGCGCGCTGCCGGCGTACCAGAGCTTGGCGTGCTCGTTCTGGATCACGCCCATGAACTGCTCGAGGCCGGGAATGTAATTCTTGACCGGTTCGGCCGGCTTTGGCGCGGTCTTCTCAGACTGGGCACCGGCCGGCAGAGCGGCCAGGGCGGCCGCAACAACGGCGGCGGCGATGATCGGAATGCGCATGGCGTGTCACCTCGGCGGAAGCGCGCGACATGAAACATCGCGCCTGCGATGAGTGTCACCATGCCATGACGAATGCAACCCTCTGATTTTGCATTGTAATTGTTCTAATTAGAAAGCGGGCGGCGGCCAAAGCCCGTATCACCAGCGGGCTCACCCTCGGTGATGGAGACGAGCGGTTGGTATGACCGCCGCCCCGCGCTTTCGCTTGCCAAAGATAGGACACGATGCGGGGCAAGAAAACCTGATCGGCTTTTCGGGAGGTGAGCAATGCAATTCATTTTCGGCATCATCGTCGGCGCCGCGCTGACGCTGGGGGGCGCCTATGTGCACGACACCGGCATGGTGCAGGCCGGACCGAAGCAGCCGTTCGTGAACTGGAGCACGGTCAAGACGCTGTGGCCGCGGTGATCTCGCACGTGCCGATATCAAATCCGCAATCATGAAGCGCGAGAGCGCCCGCGCCGTCATCCTGAGGTGCGCGCGTCAGCGCGCCTCGAAGGATGACGGCGACAAGAAGATCGCGAGCCGTCACCCTTCGAGGCTCGGCGCTTACGCGCCTCGCTCCTCAGGGTGACGCGGAAGGGCTTGCACCGGATATTGGCAAGAGGCCGGCTCAAAATTTCTCCACCCACGGCCGCACCTCGATCTCCCAGCTCCACGCGCTGCGCGGCTGGCGCAGGAGATGCAGATAGTTTTCCGCGATCGCGTCGGGATCGAGGAGCGAATCCGACTTATCCGGCGGCTCCGGCCGGCGCGCACTCTTTATGCCGCCGTCGACCACGACATGGGCGACGTGAATGCCCTGCGGCTGCAGTTCGCGCGCCATGCTCTGCGCCAGCCCACGCAGCGCGAACTTGCCCATCGCGAAGGGCGCCGATTGCGCATAGCCCTTCACGCTGGCTGACGCCCCGGTGAACAGGATCGCGCCCTGCCCGTTCGGCAGCATGCGGCGCACCGCCGCCTGCGCCACCAGGAAGCCACCGAAGGCGGTGATGGCGAGCGCTTTCTCGACTTCCGCCGCATCGAGCTCGACCAGCGGCCCGCGCACGCGGTAGCTCGGATTGTAGACGACGACATCGGGCGCGCCGCGTGACGCTTCGAGGTCTGCGAACAATTTTTCGACCTCGTCGCGCCTGGCCACGTCGCAGTTGAACGTGCCAGCGCCGGTCGCCTTGGCGAATTCGGCCAACTTGGCGGGCGAGCGCGCGGCGAGCGCGACTTGCATGCCCTCCTTTGCAAAGAGCCGCGCCAGCGAAGCCGAGAGGCCCGCCCCCGCGCCGACGATCAGGGCGGAGCGATAAGGGATGCCGGCCATTTGCGGAATTCCTGCGTGAGAGTTGCGGCTTGCTCGGGCCTGTCGCCTAACCTATCTCCCGGGTGAACGCAAAATCGCGGACGAGACATGGCGCGCTTCCTGATCACGCTCGGACTGATCCTGCTGGCGGCCGGACTGCTGTGGCCCTATCTCGGCCGGCTCGGGCTCGGCCGCCTGCCCGGCGACATCGTCATCGAGCGCGGCGCGACGACGTTCTACTTTCCGCTGGCAACCTCGATTGTGCTCAGCCTCCTGCTCAGCGCGGTGTTGTGGCTGGTCAACCGCTGAGCCGGCGCGATCGTGGCAACCGTAGCCCGGATGGAGCCAACGGGTCCGACCCGGGCTACAGGCGACGAACCGAGTGACACGTCAAAGCATCGGAGTGATAGGATACCGCGAATCGAACGTCGTTCCGACCCCTTAGATGCCCCCCGACTCCTCAGTCGCATCAACCGACCGCGCTCACGGCCCGAGTAGGGCAAGCTGGCTGCTCCGGCAGATCGATACGCTCTATCCTGGCTGCTTTGCGCTGGTGATGGCGACCGGGATTGTCTCCAACGCCTTCTATTTCGAGAGTCCGCGCGCGCTGTCGGACGCGCTCTTCGCGATCAATCTCGTCGCCTATCCGCTGCTGCTCATCCTGACGATCGCGCGGGCGTTGCGCGTGCCGCAGATGCTGGCGGCCGATTTGCTCAGCCCGCGGCTGGTCTTTGCGTTTTTCACTCTTGTTGCAGGCACGGACGTGCTCGGCGTAAGCCTCAGCCTGCGCGGTTATGGCGGCGTCGCGCTCGGGCTCTGGCTGTTCGCGTTGATCCTGTGGGTCGTCCTCATCTACCTGAGCTTCGCCGTGCTCACGTTTCTCAACAAGGAGCACCGCGCCAACGTGATCGACGGCGGCTGGCTGCTGGCGATTGTCGGCACCGAGTCACTGGTGGTGCTCGGCACAAGCATCGGCCATCTTTTCGGCAGCGACGCCCCGCTCGTTTTCGTCGCTCTTCACATGTTGTGGGGTATCGGCCTTGCGCTCTACGGCATTTTCATCACGCTCTTCGCCTACCGGATTTTTTTCTTCGCGGTCGAGCCCGAGGACGTCAACCCGTTGCTGTGGGTGGTGATGGGGGCGGCCGCGATCAGCACCAACGCCGGCTCCGTGCTGATCCTCACCGGCAATGCCGCGCCGTTCCTGCAGTCGATGGTCGCGTTCATCGACGGCGCGACGCTGGTGATCTGGGCCTGGGCGACGTGGTGGATTCCGCTGTTGGTGCTGCTCGGCATCTGGAAACACGCGATCCGCCGCGTGCCGCTGAGCTACACGCCGACGCTGTGGGGGCTGGTCTTCCCGCTCGGCATGTACGCGCTGGCGAGCTTGCGGCTGTCGCAGGCCGCCGATGTGCCGGTGCTGCAAACATTGTCGCAAGCGATGGTGTGGGTGGCGCTCGCCGCATGGATCGCCACGGCCTTCGGATTCGTGGCCGCGACGTGGCGAGATTATCGGCGCTTTGCAGCGATCAGGCGGGCCGAGGCCTCTTGATCGCCGTAATTACCGTATATACAATAATTAGCGGATGAGAATCACATTCGATCCCGCCAAGCGCGAACGGACATTGCGCGAGCGCGGCCTCGACTTTGCGGCAGCCGCCGAAGTATTTGCGGCAGAAACAATCGATATTCTCGATCTTAGGCGCGATTACGGCGAGCGGCGGATTAATTCGGTCGGCTTTTTGCGCGGTCGAATGGTGATTATCTGTTGGACGCCGCGCGGCGACGCACGGCACGTGATATCAATGAGGAAAGCAAATGACCGAGAGAAAGCGCGATTTGGGCAGCGACATGGCGAAGGCTGACGCCTACGTGAATACGAAACGGGATTATGATGAAATCCCGGAATTGACCGACAAAGACTTCGCGCGTGGCGTTTGGCACATCGGCGGCAAGCCAGTACCGCGCGGGCGGCCAAAATCGAAGGCGCCGAAGCATGCGGTGAGCCTGCGGCTCGACGCCGACGTGCTCGCCCACTACCGCCGCACGGGACGCGGCTGGCAGAGCCGCATCAACGCGGCGCTGCGCAGGGTGGCGAAGCTGCCGAAGGAAAAACGAAAGAAGGCGTGAGTCGCTCCGCTCATCTTGATAAGTCCGCAAAGCGCGTAGCGGGTCGGATGCGACGAGGCAGCCCCTACGCTCGCTATGTGCATCGCGCGAATCATGTGGATTTCGCGTGTTCGCGATCCTACCGCTTCATAATC
>DASSRW010000211.1:0-4164 GCA_035701545.1 Pseudolabrys sp. | reverse complement strand
CGCAAAGCTCTCGCCGCCGCTCGGCTCCGGCTTGGTGAACAACGGGCTGTACAGACGCACTTCGGCGCGAACGGAATCCGTGGCCGAGAGCCAATGCATCGTGGCCTTGACCTTGCGGCCATCCGGCGCGTTGCCGCCTTTGGTCGCCGGATCGTAGGTGCAACGCAGTTCGACGATCTCGCCGTTGGCGTCCTTCACCACGTTGTGGCACTTGATGAAATAAGCATAGCGCAGGCGCACTTCGTTGCCCGGAGATAGCCGAAAAAACTTCTTCGGCGGTGTCTCCATGAAGTCTTCCTGCTCGATATAGAGCTCGCGGCCGAATTTGATCTTGCGTGTTCCCGCCGCCGGATTGTCCGGATGATTGACGGCCTCGAGCTCTTCCGACCGTGCTTCGGGATAATTCTCGATCACGATCTTGAGCGGCTTGAGCACGGCCATCCGGCGCAAGGCGGTCTTGTTGAGAGCCTCGCGCACCGAGAATTCGAACATGCCGACGTCGACAATGCTGTTCGCCTTGGCGACACCGATCCGCTTGATGAAATCACGGATCGCCTCCGGCGGCACGCCGCGCCGGCGCAAGCCGGCAATAGTCGGCATGCGCGGATCGTCCCAGCCGGCCACGTATCCGCCGCGCACCAGCTCAGTCAGCACGCGCTTCGAGAGCACCGTATAAGTCAGGTTGAGCCGGGCGAATTCGTATTGATGCGGCCGCGAGGGCACTTTCAGGTTTTCCAGAAACCAGTCGTAAAGCGGCCGGTGATCCTCGAATTCGAGCGTGCAGATCGAATGCGTGATGCCTTCGATCGCGTCCGACTGGCCGTGCGCGAAGTCGTAGCTCGGGTAGATGTGCCAGGCCGTGCCTGTGCGCGGATGCGGAGCATTCAGGATCCGGTAGAGCACGGGATCGCGCAGATTGATGTTTCCCGATGCCATGTCGATCCTGGCGCGCAACACACGCGCACCGTTCGGAAACTCGCCGGCGCGCATGCGCCGAAACAGATCGAGGTTTTCGTCGACGCTGCGGTTGCGGAACGGACTGTCCTGCCCCGCCTCGGTCAAGGTGCCCCGCCGCGCCCGCATCTCGTCCTGCGTCTGGTCGTCGACGTAGGCCTTGCCGGCGCGAATCAGATCCTCAGCCCAGTCGTAGAGCTGCTCGAAATAGTCGGAGGCATGGTGCAAATTCCCGCCCCAGTCGAAGCCGAGCCAACGCACATCTCGCTTTATGGCGTCGATGTATTCCTGCTCTTCCTTGGCCGGGTTGGTGTCATCGAAGCGCAAGTGACAGCGGCCGCCGAATTCCTGCGCCAGACCGAAATTGAGGCAGATAGACTTGGCGTGGCCGATGTGCAGATATCCGTTCGGCTCAGGCGGAAAACGGGTCACAACCGATTTGGCCCGGCCGGCGTCAAGGTCGGCCTTCACAATATCGCGAATGAAATCGCGGCCGACGTTTGCGCCTGTCACGCCCGGCAGCTTCTCGTCGTTCGTCATCCCGATCCGGTCCTGAGATACCTGGGTGTCGCGGCCTATGCCATGGCAGGCGATCCCGCTCAACGTCAAATGCGTGACATTTTGAACGGCAGTTATGCTAGACGGAGCGCCGATGAGCGACCCCGTTATTACCCGTTTTGCCCCGTCGCCGACCGGTTTTCTCCACATCGGAGGAGCGCGCACGGCGCTCTTCAACTGGCTTTACGCGCGCGGGCGCGGCGGCAAGATGCTGCTGCGGATCGAGGATACCGACCGCGAGCGCTCCACCGCCGCCGCGATAAACGCGATCATCGACGGATTGAGCTGGCTCGGACTCAATTGGGACGGCGAGATCGTTTTTCAATTCTCGCGCGCCGCCCGCCACCGGCAGATCGCCGAGCAGTTGCTGGCCGAAGGCAAGGCTTACTACTGCTATGCGACGCCGGAGGAGCTCGCGGCCATGCGCGAGGAGGCGCGTCGTGCCGGGCGTTCCAAGCTCTACGACGGTCGCTGGCGCGACCGGGATGCATCCGAAGCGCCGCCGGGCGTCAAGCCGGTGATCCGGCTGAAGGCACCGCTTACCGGCGAGACGGTGATCGACGATCAGGTGCAGGGGCGCGTCGTTTGGCAGAACGCGGACCTCGATGACCTCGTGCTGCTGCGTTCGGACGGAACGCCTACCTACATGCTCGCGGTCGTGGTCGACGACCATGACATGAACGTCACGCACATCATCCGCGGCGACGACCACCTGACCAACGGCGCACGACAGAAGCACATCTATGATGCGCTGGGGTGGCCCGTGCCGACGATGGCGCACATTCCGCTGATTCACGGCCCGGACGGTTCGAAGCTTTCGAAGCGGCATGGCGCGCTTGGCGTCGATGCTTATCGGGCCATGGGCTATTTGCCGATTGCGCTGCGCAACTACCTCGTGCGGCTCGGCTGGAGTCACGGCGATCAGGAAATATTCAGTACCGATGAGATGATTGCGGCATTTGATCTGCCGCAGATCGGCCGCTCGCCCGCTCGCTTCGATTTCGCAAAGCTTGAGAGTCTGAATGGTCATTACATGCGAAATACCAGCGACGCCGATTTGGTCGCGGCGCTGGAGAGGTTATTGCCGCACATCGCGGGCGGCGCCGAACTGGCAAACCTCATGACGCCGGCGCTTCGGTCCAAGCTGATAGCGGGCATGCCGAACCTCAAGGAACGAGCCAAGACGCTGGTTGAACTGTTTGATATTTCGCGATTTATCTGGGCCACGAGGCCTATGGTTCCGGACGAGAAGGCGCAGGCCGTGCTCACAGGGCAGGCAAAGGCAATGCTCGGTTCGGTCATCCCGGAATTCGAGGCGGTCAGCGACTGGAACGCCCTTTCCATTGAAGCATCTGTCCGCGCCTTCGCCGAGCGATCGGGATTGAAGCTCGGCGCGGTGGCACAGCCGCTGCGGGCGGCGCTGACAGGGCGGACGACGTCGCCGCCGATATTCGATGTGCTCGCTGTGCTGGGGCGCGACGAGAGCCTCGCGCGTCTGCGAGACCAGGCCGCCTAGCCTCATCAAATAGTCGCAAGCCCCGTCGGGCACGGCGCCAGTCGTGTCTATATTCACGATAGCAATGCGTTGAACCGCGCCTTGCAGCGCACACTTGAATGGGCTACCCCAAAGTGGCCTCGGGATTCCGCAGGCCAACGCAGGCCTTCGCCGCCCGGCAGCCCACTTCGCGAGGTCTGCTCGCTCTCAAAAATCGAGGGTTCGATCATGGATGCCAAAACAGACGCCAAAGGAAAAACCGGCACGTTGACGGTCGGCAACAAGAACTGGGACCTCCCGGTCCATCAGGGCACGATCGGGCCGGACGTGGTCGATATCGCGAAGCTGTATGCCGAAAGCGGGATGTTCACCTACGACCCCGGCTTCACCTCGACGGCGAGTTGCGAGTCCAAGATCACCTACATCGATGGCGACGAGGGCATCCTGCTCTACCGGGGCTATCCGATCGAGCAGTTGGCCGAGCACGGCGACTTTCTCGAGACTTGCTACCTGCTGCTCTACGGCGAACTGCCGACGCCGGCCCAGAAGGTCGATTTCGACTACCGCGTCAACCGGCACACCATGGTGCACGAGCAAATGATGCGGTTCTTTCAGGGATTCCGCCGCGATGCGCATCCGATGGCGGTGATGACCGGCTGCGTCGGGGCCTTATCCGCCTTCTACCATGACTCGACCGATATTTCGGACCCCCATCAGCGGATGATCGCGTCGATTCGCATGATCGCCAAGATGCCGACGTTGGCGGCCATGGCCTACAAATATTCGATCGGCCAGCCGTTCATGTATCCGCGCAACGACCTCGACTACGCCTCGAACTTCCTGCGCATGTGCTACGCCGTGCCGACGGAGGACTACAAAGCCAATCCGGTGCTGGCGCGCGCGATGGACCGCATTTTCATCCTGCACGCCGACCACGAGCAGAACGCTTCGACCTCGACCGTGCGGCTTGCCGGCTCGTCCGGCGCCAATCCGTTTGCCTGCATCGCAGCCGGCTGCGCCTGCCTGTGGGGCCCGGCGCATGGCGGCGCCAACGAGGCGGCGCTCAACATGCTGGCGGAGATCGGCAAGGTCGAGCGCATCCCGGAATACATCCGCCGCGCAAAGGACAAGAACGACAGCTTCCGGCTGATGGGCTT
>DASSRW010000210.1:0-32960 GCA_035701545.1 Pseudolabrys sp. | reverse complement strand
AAGCGCGGCTCGATGGCATCGAGCCCGGAATCCATACGCCGCAGCCGGAGTTATGGATTCCGGGTCCGCCGCTTCCGCGGCGCCCCGGAATGACAATCTTTTGGGATCGCTTTGCGCTATTCTGCGTTGGTACTCGATTTCCTGCCCACCCCCGCTTTCCGAGGACTTGATGTTTCCGAAGCCGAAGCCTGCGCTGTCGCCCAATACTTATGCCTACGAATCCTCGCCGCTGGTGAAGCCGACCGGCTTCCGCGAATACGATGCGCGCTGGCTGCTCGAAAAAGAAATCAACCTCATGGGCGTACAGGCGCTGGGCATGGGGCTTGGCACACTGATCCGCGAGATGGGCGTGAAGCCGGAAATCGCCACCGGGCACGATTTCCGCAGCTATTCGGCCTCGGTGAAGATGGCGCTGGTCTCCGGCCTGATGGCGGCGGGCTGCAAGGTGCACGACATCGGGCTCGCCATCACGCCGATGGCCTATTTCGCGCAGTTTGCGCTTGACGTGCCGTGCGTCGCGATGATCACGGCATCGCATAATGACAACGGCTGGACCGGCGTGAAGATGGGCGCCAACCGGCCGCTGACCTTCGGCCCCGACGAGATGACGCGGCTGAAGCAGATCGTGCTGGAGGCGAAATTCGATCTCAAAGCCGGCGGCGCTTACGAATTCGTGGAAAACTTCCCCGAGCGCTACATCTCGGACCTTACCAAAAGGCCGAAGCTCAAACGCAAGCTCAAGGTGATTGCCGCCTGCGGCAACGGCACGGCCGGCGCGTTTGCACCGCGCATTCTCTCGGCAATCGGCTGCGAGGTGGTGCCGCTTGACTGCGAACTCGACCACACCTTCCCGCGCTACAATCCCAACACCGAAGACATGAAGATGCTGCACGCGATGCGGGACGCCGTGCTGGCAAACAGGGCTGATGTGGGTCTTGGCTTCGACGGCGATGGCGACCGCTGCGGCGTCGTTGACAACGAGGGCGAGGAGATTTTTGCCGACAAGGTCGGCGTGATGCTTGCGCGCGATATGTCGTCGCTGCACAAGGACGCGACCTTCGTGGTCGACGTGAAATCGACCGGCCTTTTTTTGACCGATCCGGTGCTCAAGCAGAACGGGGCCAAGGCCGACTACTGGAAGACCGGCCATTCCTACATCAAGCGGCGCGTCAACGAACTCGGCGCGCTCGCCGGCTTCGAGAAATCCGGGCATTTCTTTTTCAACAAGCCGTTCGGCCGCGGCTACGACGACGGCATGATCTTCGCGCTCGCCGTCTGCGACATGCTCGACCGCAATCCGGGAAGGAGCATGGCCGATCTGCGCCGCGCGCTGCCGGAAACCTGGGGTTCTCCGACCATGTCGCCGCATTGCGACGACGAGAAGAAATATGCGGTAGTCGATTCCGTCGTGAAGCACTTCCAGGAGGCAAAGATGAAGGGCGACAAGGTCGCCGGCCAGCCGATCCGCGAGCTGGTCACGGTCAATGGTGTGCGCGTGACGGTCGAGGACGGCACCTGGGGTCTCGTGCGCGCGTCGTCGAACAAGCCGGAGCTGGCGGTCGTGGTCGAAAGTCCTGTCTCAAGGGATCGCATGCGCGAAATGTTCAGAGCCGTCGACGGCGTGCTGCGGCGGCATCCGGAAATCGGCGAGTATAATCAGACGATTTAGGGATGTTGTCATCGCCCGGGAAAGCGGGCGATCTAGTAAACTCGGACATCACGAGATGACGAGCGCCGCCTTTACTGGATGGTCCGCTTTCGCGGGGCATGACATTTTGTAAAGTCGTAGCATGCGCATCACCATCATCGGTGCCGGTCCCGCCGGACTTTATCTGGCCTATCTTCTGAAGCGCCGGCGCTCGGACGTTGATCTTACGGTCATCGAGCAAAATTCCGCCAACGCGACCTTCGGCTTTGGCGTGGTGTTTTCCGACCGCGCTCTCGAGTTCCTGCGCGCGGATGATGAGGCGACCTACGCCGCGATCGCCCCGCACATGGAATCGTGGAATGACATCACGCTCGTCCACCGAAACGAGCGCGTCGTCATTGACGGCATCGGCTTTGCAGCGATCGGACGTCTGAAGCTGCTTCAGCTCTTGCGGGAGCGCCTGCGTTCGGTTGGCATCGAACCGCAATACGAGCGGGCGCTGCAAACACTCGGCGAATTGAGCGACAACGACCTGATTGTCGGCGCTGACGGCGTCAATTCGCTGGTTCGCCGAACGTTGGCCGAAGAGTTCGGCGCTCGGGTGCATCATCTCGCCAACCGCTTCGCCTGGTTCGGCACCGGCAAGACCTTTGATACGCTGACGCAGACCTTCCGGCACACGCCGATCGGCGATTTCAATGCGCATCACTACCGTTACGCGCCGGGCCGCAGCACGTTCATCGTCGAGGTGGACGAGGCGACTTTCGTTCGTGCCGGTTTCGAGCGCATGGAAGATGTGGATGCGCGCGCGCTGTGCGAGAAAGTATTCGCCGATGCGCTTGGCGGAGGGCGGCTGATTTCAAACAATTCGATCTGGCGGCGTTTCCCGCAGGTCTCGAACGAGCGGTGGCACCATGGCAAATGCGTGCTGATCGGCGATGCCGCGCACACGGCGCATTTTTCGATCGGCTCCGGCACGCGGCTCGCAATGGAAGATGCGATTGCGCTTGATCGTACGCTGGCCGAGCAGAACGACGAGATTGCCGCGGCACTGCCGGCCTACGAAGACACGCGGCGGCCGATTGTCGAGAAGATCGTTGCCGGCGCGAGTGCCAGCGCCGCCTGGTATGAGCGCTTCGCCGAGCACATGGAGCTTGCGCCGATGGATTTCGCAATGAGCTACATCCAGCGCTCCGGCCGCGTCGATTTCGAGCGGCTCCGCCAGCTCTCGCCGCGCTTCGTCGCGCGCTACGAGCAGACCCGCATCTAGGTTCGGCAACGCGTAAAATGGACGTCGGGAGGCGCCTTATTTTGGCAACATCTGGCCGCATTGATCGTCTATCGTGCCGACAGAACAAGCCACGAGGAGAATGCCATGCAAATCGATCCCTACCTCTTTTTTGACGGCCGCTGCGATGAGGCAATCGCGTTTTACGGCAAGGCTGTCGGCGCCAAGACCGAGATGCTGATGCGGTACAAGGATGCGCCCGACCAGTCGATGGTCACCAAGGGCAGCGAGAACAAGGTGATGCACGCAAGTCTGAACGTCGGCGGCGTGCGCGTGCTCGCTTCCGACGGCCACAACAAGGGCAACCCGAAATTCGAAGGATTTTCCCTCGCGATAACGGCCGACGGCGAACCCGAGGCCGAACGCATGTTCAATGCGCTCAGCGACGGCGGCGAAGTGACGATGCCGCTCGGCAAAACGTTCTTCTCGCCGAAATTCGGCATGCTGAAGGACAAGTTCGGCGTGAACTGGATGGTGCTGGTGCAACGCTAGCGCCGGCTCGCTTCAGTCCTTCTCTTCCTTGAAGGTCTCGCGATACGCGTGCGCGGGATAGACGCCGAGGATCGTCAGTTCTTTCGAGAAGAACGCGAGCTCTTCGAGCGCAAGCACGAGCGCGCGGTCGTCGGGGTGGCCCTCGACGTCGGCATAGAACTGCGTCGCGAAGAAATTGCCGCCGACCATGTAGCTTTCGAGCTTGGTCATGTTGACGCCGTTGGTGGCGAAGCCGCCGAGCGCCTTGTAGAGCGCGGCCGGCAGATTGCGCACGCGGAAGACGAACGTGGTGATGACCTTGCCGTTGCCGGGCTGCGCCCACTTCTTCTCGCGCGACAGAACGACAAAGCGCGTGGTCGAGTGCGATTCGTCCTCGACATCCTCCCTGAGGATGTTGAGGCCGTAGATTTCGGCCGCCAGCCGCGAGGCGATCGCCGCGCGTGAGGGATCGTTGCGCTCCGCCACCTCGCGCGCCGAGCCCGCGGTGTCGGCGGCGACGACCGGCTTGAGCTTCAGCTCCCGGATGACGTTGCGGCACTGCCCGAGCGCCATCACGTGGCTTTCGACCGTCTTGATCGTCTTCAGCGTCGCGCGTTTCGGCGCCATCAGCTGATTGCGGATCGGCAGAAACCATTCGGCCACGATGTGCAGCTTGGCGGTCGGCATCAGGTGATGAATATCGGCGACGCGCCCGGCGATCGAGTTCTCGATCGGAATCATGCCGAGATCGACGTCGCCGCTGGTGAGCGCGGAAAAGCAGTCCTCGAAGGTCGGGCAGGGCACCGCCTCGTGGTCGGGATAGGCCTCCCTGCAGGCGATATGCGAGTTCGCCCCAGGCTCGCCCTGGAAGATGATTTTCCTTTTGGCCATGTCCGCTGCCTCTGGCCCGTTCCGTTACGTGGGCGACGCCCTTTGGTCAACCGGCGATGAGGGCGCGGGCTTTGGCGAGATCGGCCGGCGTGTCGACCCCGAGCGGCACGCTCTTCACGATCGCGACGTCGATGCGCATGCCGGAATCCAGCGCGCGCAGCTGCTCGAGTTTCTCCCGTTTCTCATTGGCCGAGGGCGGAAGCCTGACGAAGCGCTCCAGCGCGGGCCGGCGATAGGCGTAAAGGCCGATGTGATGAAAATGCGGGCCGGGTCCTTGCGCGTCGGCGCGGGTGAACTTGAGCGCGCGGAAGCGATCCGGCGCAATCGGCGAGCCGGTCACCTTCACCACGTTCGGATTTGTCCGCTCGTCCTCGTCCGTGATCTCGGCGGCGAGCGTCGCGATATCGACCGCCGGATCCGACAGCAGTTGCAGCGCGGCGCGGATGTCCCGCGCCCCGATGGTCGGCAGATCGCCCTGCACATTGACGACGCTCTCGATGCGGCGCTCCGGATCGAGCATCTGCAAGGCTTCGAAGATGCGATCCGACCCGGAAGGATGGTCGGCGCTGGTCATCACCGCGCGGCCGCCCGCCTTTTCCACCGCCGCCGCCACAGCCTCCGAATCGGTCGCGACGACCGTTTCCCCGATCGCGGCCGCGGCCGCGTGCCGCAGCACGTGCACGATCATCGGCAGGCCCGCGATCTCGATCAGCGGCTTGCCCGGCAGCCGGGTCGATGCCATGCGGGCCGGAATGAGCACGATCGCCTTGGACATGTGAAAGGCTCCCGGCGATGACCGGTTCAGCGTGGATGTCGCACGGTTGCGGCGCTTATACGGGTTGCCAGAGGGGAGGCAAACCGGTATCTGTCCGGCGCCGCCCGGATACCTCCGGAACGCGCATCCCACCGATCGCCCCGCCCCGGGAGCCGACTTTCGATGAATTCTTTCGAACTGAACAAGGTCCTCGGCGCCATTCTTGGCTGCTGTCTTATCGTCTTGGCATTGAACATCGCAGCCGGAGCGATTTTCGCTCCGCAAAGACCGGCCAAGCCCGGCTTTGCGATTGCCGTGAAGCAAGAGAATGCCGGCAGCAAAAGCGCGGAGGCGCAAAAGCCTTCGGAGCCGATCGAGGCGCTGCTGGCCAACGCGTCCGCCGATCGCGGCAAGCAGATCGCTCGTCAGTGCCAAGCCTGCCATACCCTCGAGAAGGGCGGTCCGAACCGGGTCGGCCCTAATCTGTGGAACATCGTCGGCAGTCCGCGCGGCGAAGACCGCGGCGGCTTCGCCTTCTCCGACGCCATGAAAAAGAAGGGCGGCAAGTGGACGTACGACGAGCTCAACAAATTCCTGACGCATCCGCAGGGCTACATTCCCGGCACGAAAATGACTTTCGCGGGCTTGTCGCGCGACAGCCAACGCGCGGACGTCATCGCTTTCCTGCGCACGCAGTCGGATAACCCCGTTCCGCTGCCGAAGGCGGCTGAAAACAAGCCCGCCGGCGGCAATCAGGGCGGCCAGGCCCCGGCCGGCGGCGCGCCGCAACAGCAGGCGCCAAAGGCGCAATAACCGCCGATCAGGTCGAGGATGTGCGCGGCCGGGCCACCCGCCCGGCCGTTTTGCGTTATGCGCGGAACAGATGATTCCACTCACGGGTTGATCTGGCTGTTTGTCGCAGCCGATCCGCCGCATGAAATCCAGCCGAAAAACGGACATAATCGGCGCGAATTCCGACTATCTGAAATCGGAGGGAGTTCTTCTGATGAAGCTTTCCCGCAGAGGTCTCATGCGCAGCGCGGCGGCGTTTTTTGCGGCGCCGGCTTGCGGCGTGCCTCTTCTATCGCCGGCCTTCGCGGGCGAGGAAAAGAAGTGGCGGCACGGCCTCTCGCTGTTCGGTGACGTGCACTACCCGCTCGATTTCAAGCATTTCGACTACGTCAATCCGGCCGCCCCGAAAGGCGGCACGGTGCGTCAATCGGCATTCGGCACGTTCGACAATTTCAACGTGGTGATTGCCGGTGTGAAAGGGAATCTGGCCGGCGGCATCAACCTTATCAACGAAAGCCTCACCACGCCGGCGCTCGACGAGGTTTCGACCGACTACGGGCTTCTGGCGGAAAGTGTGAGCTACCCGGAGGACCGCACATCGGTCACCTACCGCTTGCGCGCGGCCTCGCGCTGGCAGGACGGCAAGCCGGTGACCGTCGAAGACGTCATTTATTCGTTCGAGGTGTTCAAGAAAAACGACCAGCAGCTTGCCGCCTACTACCGTCACGTGACGAAGGCGGAAAAAACCGGCGAGCGCGAAATCACCTTCACCTTCGATGGTCCTGGCAACCGCGAACTGCCGCAGATTGTCGGGCAACTCACGATCCTGCCGAAGCACTGGTGGGAAGGCACCGACAGTTCCGGCAAGAAACGCGACGTGACGCAAACCACGCTGGAGCCGCCGCTCGGCTCGGGTCCTTACCGGATCAAGGAATTCGTGCCGGGCCGTTCGATTGTTTACGAGCGCGTCAAGGACCATTGGGGCGCGGACCTCAACGTGAACGTCGGCGCGAACAATTTCGACCAGGTCCGCTTCGACTATTTCCGTGATCCGACCGTCGCGCTGGAAGCGTTCAAGGCCGATCAATTCGACTGGCGCATCGAGGCCAGCGCGAAGAACTGGGCGACGGAATACAGCTTTCCCGCGGTCCGCCAGAAGCGCGTGGTGCTCGAGGAATTCCCCATCCGCAACATGGGGATCATGCAGGCCTTCGCGTTCAACATCCGGCGCGACAAGTTCAAGAATCCGCTGGTGCGGCGCGCGTTCAATTTCGCCTTCGATTTCGAGGAAATGAACCGACAGCTTTTCTACGGGCAGTACAAGCGCATCGCGAGTTATTTCGAAGGCACCGAGCTTGCCTCATCCGGCATTCCGGCTGGCCAGGAGCTTGAAATTCTCAATACCGTGCGCGAGCAGGTGCCGGCCGATCTCTTTGCCAAGCCGTATACGAATCCGGTCGGCGGCACGCCGCAGAACGTGCGCAATAATTTGCGCGAGGCGCTCAGACTTTTGCGGCAGGGCGGCTACGAGGTGAAGAATACGCAGCTCGTCAACACGAAAACCGGTGAGCGCATGACGGTCGAACTGCTGGTCGATGAGCCGGCGTTCGAGCGGGTAATGCTGTTCTACAAGCCTTCGCTTGAACGTATCGGCATCGGCGTATCGGTGCGCACGGTCGACACCGCGCAATACCAGAACCGCCTGCGGCAATGGGATTTCGATATCGTCATCGGTTCGTGGGCCGAATCGCTCTCGCCGGGCAACGAGCAGCGCGGTTACTGGGGCTCGCGCGCCGCCGACCAGCCGGGTTCGCGCAACCTGATCGGCATCAAGAATCCGGCGGTCGACAAATTGATCGAGCGCGTGATCTTTGCCAAGGATCGTGCGGAGCTTGTCGCCGCCACGCATGCGCTCGACCGCGTGCTGTTGTGGAATTTTTACGTCGTTCCGCAATGGACCTATGGCAAGGTGCGGACGGCACGGTGGGACCGCTTCAGCCACCCCGAAACGATGCCGAAATATGGGCTTTCGGCGTTTCCGACCGTCTGGTGGTGGGATGCGCAAAAGGCCGCCAGGGTGCAGCAACGGTCGTGAATAAAGCCGCGCCCGTATTTCCTTCTTCACCTCTCCAATGGGGAGAGGTCGGCCGGCGAAGCCGGTCGGGTGAGGGGGTTCAGAGACAAATGTCGAAAAGCCGGACCCCCCTCACCCCAGCCCTCTCCCCGGAGGGAAGAGGGAGCGCGCCCAGCCGGCGGGACCTTTTGCGATTTGCCGCGGGCGCTGCTGTCGCTGGCAGGGTACCCGTTGCGGCCTCCGCGGATGAAGCCGAGCGCCACGGAATATCGGCTTTCGGCGATCTCAAACATCCAGCCGACTTCCATCACTTCAGTTACGTCAATCCCGACGCACCGAAAGGCGGGACGTTTTCGCAGATCGGACCCAACCGGCAGTACAATCAGTCATTCCTCACCTTTAATTCGCTCAACAGCTACATCCTCAAGGGCGATGCCGCGCAGGGCATGGAGCTTACGTTCGCTACGCTGATGGTGCGCTCGGGCGACGAGCCCGATGCCATGTACGGGCTTGCCGCGCGCGCCGTGCGCATTTCCGGCGATGGGCTGACCTATCGCTTTCTGTTGCGTCCCGATGCGAAATTTCACGACGGCACGGCATTGACGGCGCATGATGTTGCGTTTTCGCTCGCAACATTGAAGCAAAAAGGCCATCCCATCATCACGCAGCTTCTGCGCGACTTCAAAGGCGCGGAGGCGGCGGATGATCACACCGCGGTCGTGCATTTCGCGAAGGGCCGCGGGCGCGACGTGCCGCTGTTTGTCGCCGGCTTGCCGATCTTTTCACGCGCCTACTATTCCCGGCAGCCGTTCGACCAATCGACGCTCGAGATTCCGCTCGGCAGTGGCGCGTATCAGGTCGGCCGCTTCGAGCCGGGCCATTTCATCGAATACAAGCGCGTGAAGGATTGGTGGGGCTCCGATCTTCCGGTGGCGCGCGGACAGAACAACTTCGATATCGTGCGTTTCGAGTATTACCGCGACCGCGAGGTCGGCTTCGAAGGCTTCACCGCCGGCAACTACCTTTTCCGGGAAGAGTTCACCTCGCGCACCTGGGCCACGCGCTATAACTTTCCCGCCTTCCAGGACGGCCGCGTCAAGCGCGCGGTGTTGCCGGACGAGACGCCGTCCGGCGCGCAGGGCTGGTTCATCAATACGCGCCGGAAGCAGTTCAAGGATCGCCGCGTCCGCGAGGCGCTGATCGATGCCTTCGATTTCGAATGGACCAACAAGACGATCATGTACGGCTCCTACGAGCGAACGGTGTCGGTCTTTCAGAACTCGCCGCTGATGGCGAAAGGAAAACCCGGGCCTGACGAACTGGCACTGCTTGAGCCTTTCCGCGGGAAGGTGCCTGACGAAGTCTTCGGCGAAGCCTATTTGCCGCCTGTGACCGACGGCAACGGACATGATCGCCGCTGGCTGCGCCGCGGCGCGCAACTGCTGAACGCCGCGGGCTGCATGCTCAAGGCCGGAAAGCGCATTCTGCCAACGGGCGAGCCGCTGACGATCGAGTTCCTGATCTTCGAGCCGACGTTCAAGCCGCACCACCTCCCGTATATCCAAAACCTGGCGATCCTCGGCATCGCGGCGACGCTGCGCATCGTCGATCCCGTGCAATACCGCGCGCGCGTTGATGCGTTTGACTTCGACATTACGGTCGAACGGTTCGGCTTCTCTGAAACGCCCGGCGACTCGCTGCGGACCTATTTTTCCTCGCAGGCCGCCGCCACCAAGGGTTCGCAAAATCTTGCCGGCATGGCCGATCCCGCGATCGATGCGCTGATCGACGTCATCATTGCCGCCAGGACGCGCGCGGAACTCACGACCGCCTGCCGCGCGCTCGACCGTGTCATTCGGGCGGGCCGCTACTGGATTCCGCACTGGTACAAGCCGTCGTACTGGATCGCTTACTGGGACGTGTTCGGCTGGCCTGCGACAAGACCGCGCTACTTCCGCGGCATTCCGGAGACGTGGTGGTACGACAGCGCCAAGGCGGCAAAGACCGAGAAAAAAGGCTAGGCAATAACCAGTCAGTTGTTGTCATTCCGGGGCGCGAGCGCGAGCTCGCGAACCCGGAATCCAGAGCAATGAAGGCACGTTGGCCGTCTGGATTCCGGGTTCGCCGCTTTCGCGGCGCCCCGGAATGACATAGTGAGAGGCTCATGGCCGCCTATCTGATCCGCCGCCTGCTGCTCATGGTGCCGACGATCCTCGGCATCATGCTGGTTTCGTTCGTCGTGGTGCAGTTCGCGCCGGGCGGGCCGGTCGAGCAGGTGATCGCGAAACTTTCCGGCGCCGACACCGGTGCCACCTCGCGCATTTCGGGATCGCCCGGAGGCGATTTTGGCGCGCGCGGCATGGTGCGCGGCGGCGCGCAGGCCGACGCGATCAATTCGAAGTACCGCGGCGCGCAAGGGCTCGATCCGGAATTCATCAAGAGCCTGGAAAAGCAGTTTGGCTTCGACAAGCCGGCGTATGAGCGCTTCTTCCTGATGCTGTGGAACTACGCGCGCTTCGATTTCGGCAAGAGCTATTTCCGCGACGTGAGCGTGCTGCAGCTGATCAAGGAGAAGCTGCCCGTTTCGATCTCGCTCGGCATCTGGATGACCTTGATGACGTATCTGATCTCGATCCCGCTCGGCATCCGCAAGGCGGTGGAGGACGGCTCGCGCTTCGATGTCTGGACGTCGGGCGTCATCATCGTGGGCTACGCCATTCCCGGATTCCTGTTCGCTATCCTGCTCATAATCCTGTTTGCCGGCGGCTCGTTCTTCGACTGGTTTCCGTTGCGCGGGCTGTTTTCCGACAATTGGGCCGAGCTCACGTGGTGGCAGAAGATCGGCGACTATTTCTGGCATCTGGTTCTGCCGATCACGTCCATGGCGCTGTCGGCTTTCGCCACCATGACGCTGCTGACCAAGAACTCCTTCCTCGATGAGATTCGAAAGCAGTACGTCCTCACGGCGCGCGCGAAAGGCTGCACGCGCACGCAGGTTCTTTACGGTCACGTGTTCCGCAACGCCATGCTGATCGTGATCGCCGGGTTTCCCGGCGCGTTCGTGCACGCCTTTTTCACCGGCTCGCTGCTGATCGAGACGATTTTTTCGCTCGACGGGCTTGGCCTGCTCGGCTTCGAGAGCGTGCTCAACCGCGATTATCCGGTGGTGTTCGCTACGCTTTACATTTTTTCGCTGGTCGGGCTGGTCGTGAACCTGATCTCCGACCTCACTTACACCTGGGTCGATCCGCGCATCGATTTCGAGACGCGGGAGGTCTGAGTGGACACCCGCACCGGCATAGAACCGCCCGAGACGACGGCCGTCGGAACCATCGGCCTCGATGTGCCGCCGACCGGTCAGCGCGTCGGGCTGTCGCCGATCAACCGGCGCCGGTGGGAGAACTTCAAATCGAACAGGCGCGGCTATTGGTCGCTCTGGATATTCATGATCCTGTTCGTGATCTCGCTGTTCGCCGAGGTGATCGCCAACGACAAGCCGATCTACATTCACGTCAACGGCAAATGGTTCTTTCCGGTGTTCGTGACCTATCCGGATACGGCCTTCAGCGACAAGGAGGACCCCAACCTGTTCGGCACGGCCGCGGACTATCGCGATCCGTATCTGCTCGACCTGATCAAAAAGGAAGGTGGCACCCTGGTGTGGCCGCCGATCCGGTTCTCCTACAACACGCAGGTCAGCAAGCCGCCGTCGCCGTTTCCGTCCAAGCCGACGTGGATGCTGACTCAGAAGGATTGCGAATTTGCCGCCACGCACAACTTCGCGAAATGCGGCGATCTTGAATACAACTGGCTCGGCACCGACGACGGCGGCCGCGACGTGCTGGCGCGCCTGATCTACGGCTTCCGCATTTCCGTCCTGTTCGGACTTTGCCTGACCATCGTTTCCTCGATCATCGGCGTTGCGGCGGGGGCGGTGCAGGGCTTCTTCGGCGGCTGGACGGATCTGCTGTTCCAGCGGTTCATCGAGATCTGGACGTCGATCCCGTCGCTCTATCTGCTGCTGATCATTTCGTCGGTGCTGGTGCCGGGCTTTTTTGTGCTGCTGGGCATTCTGCTGCTGTTTTCGTGGGTGTCGCTGGTGGGACTGGTGCGCGCGGAGTTCCTGCGCGGCCGAAATTTCGAATACATCCAGGCCGCCCGCGCGCTCGGCGTCTCCAATGCGGTCATCATGTTTCGTCATTTGCTGCCGAATGCGATGGTGGCGACCATGACGTTTCTGCCGTTCATTCTGTCGTCATCGGTGATGACGCTGACGGCGCTCGATTTCCTCGGCTTCGGCCTGCCGCCGGGCTCGCCCTCGCTAGGCGAGATGCTGTCGCAAGGCAAAGCGAACGTGCAGGCGCCTTGGCTCGGCCTTACCGGTTTCTTCGCCGTTGCGATCATGTTGTCGCTTTTGATCTTTATCGGCGAGGCGGTGCGCGACGCCTTCGACCCGCGAAAGACGTTCAGGTGACCGCGATGGAAGCGCCCGCAGACAAACTGCTGTCCGTGCGCGATCTCTCGGTCGCCTTTGGCCAGGGCGAGCGGCAAGTGCTGGCGGTCGATCGCGTTTCATTTGACATCGGCAAGGGCGAGACGGTTGCGCTGGTCGGTGAGTCCGGCTCCGGCAAGTCGGTAACCGCGCTCTCTGTCATGAAGCTGCTGCCCTATCCGCCGGCGCATCATCCGTCAGGTTCGGTCCTCTTCAAGGGTCAGGACCTGCTCGCCATGGATGAGCGCGAACTGCGCCGCGTGCGCGGTGATGACATCACCATTGTGTTCCAGGAGCCGATGACCTCGCTCAACCCGCTGCACACGATCGAGAAGCAGATCAGTGAAGCGCTGTTGCTGCATCGCGGCCTCGCGGGCGCGGCCGCGCGCGCGCGTATCGTCGAGCTGCTCGGGCAGGTCGGCATCCGTGATCCGGCGAGCCGGCTCGGCGCCTATCCGCACCAGCTTTCCGGCGGGCAGCGCCAGCGCGTGATGATCGCGATGGCGCTTGCGAACGAGCCCGACCTGCTGATTGCGGACGAACCGACGACCGCGCTCGACGTGACCGTGCAGGCGCAGATTCTGAAGCTGCTGAAGGACATTCAGCAACGCATGGGCATGTCGCTGCTGTTCATCACGCATGACCTCGGCATCGTCCGCAAGCTCGCCGACCGTGTTTGCGTGATGAGCAAGGGCCGCATCGTCGAGCAGGGGCCGGTCGAGCGCGTCTATACAAGGCCCGACCATCCCTACACGCGGCAACTGCTTGCCGCCGAGCCCAAGCCCGACCCCGCGCCGCCGCGGCCGGACGCCCCGGTTGTCGTCGAGACAAATGATCTCAAGGTCTGGTTTCCGATCAAGCGCGGCGTGTTGCGCAAGGTGGTCGGCCACATCAAGGCGGTGGACGGGGTGAGCGTGCAGCTGCGCAAGGGCGAGACGCTCGGTGTTGTCGGCGAGTCCGGCTCGGGCAAGACGACGCTCGGGCTCGCAATCCTGCGGCTGATTTCATCGGACGGACCGATCGTATTCCTTGGCAAGGCCATCCAGAGCCTGAAGTTCAAGGAGATGCGGCCGTTCCGGCACGACATGCAGATCGTGTTCCAGGACCCCTACGGCTCGCTCAGCCCTCGCATGTCGGTCTCCGACATCATCGAGGAAGGGCTGTGGGTGCATCACCCGCACATGTCGCGAACCGATCGCGAGCAGCGCGTGATCGGCGCGCTCCGCGACGTCGGCCTCGACCCCGACACCCGCAACCGCTATCCGCACGAGTTCTCCGGCGGGCAGCGGCAGCGGATTGCGCTCGCGCGCGCCATCGTGCTGGAGCCGACCTTTGTGGTGCTGGACGAGCCAACCAGCGCGCTGGACAGGCTCATACAAGCCCAGATGGTCGACCTTCTTCGCGACATTCAGAAGCGGAAAGACCTGACGTACATGTTCATCTCGCATGATCTGCGGGTGGTGGCGGCGCTCGCGAGCCGGCTCATCGTGCTGCGCAACGGCAAGGTGGTGGAGGAGGGCGCGGCGGCCGAATTGTTCAAGGCGCCGAGGAGCGACTACACCCGCGCGCTGTTTGCCGCGGCCTTTGAACTTGAAACCGCTGCGGAAGGCGTTGTCGCCCAATAGCGCGTGCGCGCGAGGGCCGGCTAGTCGCGCTCCCATTTGATCCGCGCGATGCGCGGGTCGGCGGAAAACGCGCGGCGGTCAAAATCGAGGATGGCTTCGGGAAATTCGCACATGGCGCGCGCCCCGGCCTCGGCAAGATGGATGCGCCATGTTTGCCGCGCGATTTCCTTCGGGCGCGCGAATGCGCGGCACAGCAAGATTGCGATATTCGCGGACTGATCGGGAGCGCGGGCCGACTCGTATCTGATGACATCGATTTGCGCGGCCCGTGCGGCATCGGCCAGATTCTGACACGCCTCGTAGTTCGTCGGATGCACCCAGGCCTTCCGCTCGTCCACGAAAGGCGCGCGCGTCAAATCGATGGCGCGCGAAGCTGCATATTTGACGGCAAAGCAGGTGTATTCGGCTGCGTTGGCCGGCCACGGCGTATCCGGCGACTCGGCGAAAAACAAAAGCCGGTGAAACGTCATTTCTGCAGCCGCCGTTTCCGGGCGCTCGGAAGCGTAGAACACGCCGGGGGTCAGGCCCGCGCGGCGGAAACGCGAGCCGCGCGGATAGGGCCCATACCGGAACGGCGTGTACAGCAGATAATTCAAATGCCGGCACTCCTCCGGCACCGGCGGCTTGCTGCTCTCGATCAGCAGCTCGAGCCGCCGCTGCTCCTCGGAATTGTCGGTGAGCTTGGCCGTCGAGACGCGATGCTGCGCCTCGACAAAACGCCAGCATTGGCCGGAAGCCGGCCGCGCGCTAGACGAGAGCGCGTCGGGCGTCCAGGTATTGGACGACATTCACGAGTCCCGGAACCGACTGGATCAGATCGAGCGGCCGTCCGTTGAGCGCGGCGTTCTTGTTCCGCAGCCAATCGGCGGCGACCTTGTCGTCTCCGCCAACGATGGCGTCGAGCGAGCGGTAGAGCCGCACGAACATGACGGCAAGCTCGAACGGCTTTTGGCCGCTCGTCAGCGGATAGTCGCCGCTCCGCATGCGCGAGATGGTCGCCTCGGACACGCCGAGAACGCGCGCCACGACGCGGCTGGTCAGGCCGAGCCGCTCGGCCGCGCGCATCGTCGCCTTCGCAACGATGGCGGAATCCGTGGCGGGCCGAGGGTGCCTTTTCGCTTTCATGGCGCTTTCCTGTAGAAAAATATAGCGTGAATAATTTCTTATGCAAGAGACAGGAAAACCCAGAGAATTCAAATAGATCGAGGTCCTAAAGGCGCTTGACGCTGGTGACGTCGCTGCCGGTCGCGCGAATGCGCGCGACGGCGTCCTTCAGCGGCTCGGCCGCGACCGCCATGTGGTGTGCATTGGCGTGCAAGAGTGTCTTGCCGTCGCGTGCAATGGCGACGTGGCCCTTCCAGAAGACGAGATCGCCGCGCTTCAGGGCGGACAGGGACGACATCCGTCCAAGCGCCAGCTCCTGCATGTCGCTGTCGCGCGGACAGGAGAGCCCGGCGGCTTGCAGCGCAACCTGCACCAGGCCCGAACAATCGATGCCAAGCGAGGTTTTGCCGCCCCACAGATACGGCGTGCCGAAAAATCGCTCGGCGACGGTGACGAAATCCGCTTCTTTCGACTTCAAGGGCGCGAGGTGGGTTGCCGGCAAATGCAGACCGGCAGCTGTGACGGCGAAACGCTCGTCCTGTCGGACGATCGCCACGCGCGCGCCAAATGGCAGCGCGGCAATCGGCGGCAGCTTGATGTCCGGGCCTGGGAAACCGAGCGTGCGCAGGGCTGAGATCTTGTGCGTCGGCGCGGTGCCGATCGAATCGAGCGCGCCGGCTGACAGCCAGCCGACATAGCCGTCCGTTTCGAGCTGGCCCCAGGCCCAGCCTTCATCCGTCGTCTCATAAACCGTGACGCGTTCGCCCATCAGCGCCTCGGTGTGAAGCCGCGCGTCATGCGAAGGGCGCCGGCGCAGCGCGACCTGCGGCTCGACCACTTGCCGGAACGTGCCTTCGACGAATTTGGCCGCCTCGACCTGCCCCTGCAAATGCCTGGCGGCCAGCTCCGGCCGGAATGCATTGATGCGCGGATCGAGCGCGACCATGGTCACATTGGCTTTCTGAATCGAGGCGCGCGAACAAGCCTTGTCATGCGCGGGCCTGATCCGCGCATCCATCCATTCTTCGGAAGATGATGGATTGCCGGGTCAAGCTCGGTAATGACAGCGGTTGCAGTCAATGAACAATTCAAGAGTATCGCTCCGCAAGTAAGGCATTCAGCGCCCGCGCTACCTGGCACTCGCCGCCCTCGGGCCGGCCCGGCCGCGCCGACGGCGTCCAGGCGAACACGTCGAAGTGCATCCAGGCTTTTGCGTTCTCGACAAAGCGGCGCAGGAACAGTGCCGCAGTGATTGCGCCGCCGTGGCTGCCGCCGACATTGTTGAGGTCGGCGACCTTCGAATCGAGCATTTGCTCGTAAGGGCGCCAGAGCGGCAGCCGCCACACCGGATCGAATTCTGTCGCGCCGTGACGCATCATGTCGCCAGCCAGCGCATCGTCATCGGTGAAGAACGGCGGCACGTCAGGCCCCAGCGCGACGCGCGCTGCGCCCGTGAGCGTCGCGAAGTCGAGGATCAGCTCGGGCTTTTCCTCATCCGCCAGCGCCAAGGCATCGGCGAGGACGAGCCGCCCCTCCGCGTCCGTGTTGCCAATTTCAACCGTGATGCCTTTGCGCGAGCGATAAATATCACGCGGGCGAAACGCGGTTCCCGAAATCGAGTTCTCGACTGCCGGAATGAGCACGCGCAGCCTGACCTTTGCCTTGCGCGCCATCAGCATGTGCGCGAGCGCGAGCGCGGTCGCAGCGCCCCCCATGTCCTTCTTCATGTTGAGCATGCCGCTGTCCGGCTTGATGTCGAGGCCGCCGGTATCGAAGCACACGCCCTTGCCGACGAGCGTGATCTTCGGATCGCGCTCGCGCCCCCAAGTCACATCGATCAGCCGCGGGGCGCGTGCCGAGCCCGCGCCGACTGCGTGCACAAGGGGAAATTCCTTGGCGAGCTTGTCGGCGGAAGTGACCTGAACCTCCGCCGCGTGCGCTTTTGACAGTGCCCGCGCCGCGGCTTCGAGCTCCGCCGGCCCCATGTCGTTCGACGGCGTGTTGATGAGATCGCGCGCGAGCGTCACGGCCTCGGCAATTGCACCTAATTCGTTGGCATCAACTTCTTCCGGCACAACGAGTCGAGCCTTGCCCTCGGCAGGCTTGCGATAACGTGTGAATTGATAGGTACCGAGCGCGAAGGACAGCGCGCCGATCCGCGCATCATGCGGCGCGTTCGCGAAATAATAGGTGCCGGCCGGGAGCAGGCTCGCAAGCTGTCCCGGCCGAAAGAGGTCCTTTGCCGGCTCGTTGCCGGCTTCAAGCCCGAACAGCACGCCGGAGAGTTTGCCTTTCTCGCCCGGCAACAACAGATAGCGTCCCGGCTTTGGCTCGAAACCGGCGTTGCGGGCGAAAGCGCGCTCGTGCTCGCCCAGTTGTTGGCTCACCGCTTCGTAGCTTTGTGCGGTAACAAACCAGATCGGTGTTGCTTGCGCCTTGCCGGCGCTTGCAAAGGCTGGATGCATTCCACTACTCCGCAGCGTCCGGCATGGACGGCCTTGGCGCATAGCCGCCGCGCGTTTGCGGCAGCTTCCAGCCCAGCATCTTGGACGCAACCAGCGTGCGCAGCACCTGCGCGGTGCCGCCGCCGATCGTGAACATGCGCACGTCGCGCGCCATGCGTTCGAGCGGCAGGTCGCGCGAATAACCGCGCGCGCCGAAAAATTGCAGCGCGTCGTTGACGATCCTGATCGCAGTCTCGGCCGCGTGAATCTTGGCCTGTGCAGCCAGCATCGGATCGGGAAAGGCGCTGCCATTGGGTCCGCGCGAACGTGCGGCCGCGTAGAGCATCAGGCGCGACGCAGTGAGCTGCGTCTGCATGTCGGCCAGCATCCATTGCAGGCCCTGGAATTCACCGATCGGGCGGCCGAACTGCTCGCGCGTTTTCACCCATTCGAGCGCATGATCGAGCGCGCCGGCGGCAACGCCCATGGCGACCGTTCCGGCGCCCACGCGCTGGCTGTTGTAGGCGTTCATCAACTCGGCAAATCCGCGCCGAAACCCGGACGGCGGCATCACGACCATCGAGGCCGGCACCTCGAGATTCTCAAACGTCAGCTCGCCTTCCGGCATGCCGCGCAGGCCCATCGTCTTTTCGCGCTTCGTGACGCGCAGGCCTTTCGCCTCATCGCGCACGGCCAGAAAACCGCCGATGCCCAATTCCTCGCCGCGCTTGTCGAAGACGCGCGCGAAAATCAGATGCAGCTTCGAGACACCCGCGCCGGTGATCCAGTGCTTGCGGCCATTGATGATGAATGTGTCGCCGCGCTTGTCGGCGCGCGTCGTCATCGCCGTGGCATCCGAACCCGCATCGGGCTCGGTGATGCAGATGGCGGGCTTGTCGCCCGCAAGCACCAGCTTCGCCGCGAGGCGCTTCTGCGCGTCGGTGCCGTAGGCCATCACGGTCGAGATGGCGCCCATGTTGGTTTCGACCACGATGCGCGAGGTCACCGTGCAGGCCTTCGCCATCTCCTCGGCCACCAGCACGGCGTCGAGAAGCGACCGTCCCTGGCCGCCCAGCTCCTTCGGAATGGTCATCCCCGTGAAGCCGGCTTCCGCCAGCGCCGTCACGACGTCCCAGGGATATTGCTCGTCGCGGTCGATGGCGGCCGCGCGCGGCCGCGCCACGCGATCGGCGAACGCGCGGGCACGCGCCTGGAGTTCGAGTTCGTCTTTGGAAAGGCCGAGGTCCATCGAACCATCTTACAGATTTTGCCGCACGACGGACCTGGAAAATTGCGGCCTATTTCGCCGACGGACACGGCGCGCCGCAGGGCGCGCAGGCGCCGATGAAGTCTTCCGGCGAGACGGCGCGCCCGCTCGACGGGCTGGAGAGCTGATCGAACACGACCGCAGCCAGCGCGAGCACGATGACAATCATGTAGGTGACGCGCATCGGCTAATCCCTGGAGAGCCCGAATAGCGGCCTGAGTCGAATGCCGATCAGGCAGCCCGGAAGCGCGGCCAGAAACCAGATCCAGCCGTGCAGCGAACCAGACGAAACGCCGCCGACGAAGGCGCCGATGTTGCAGCCGAAGCCGAGCCGCGCCCCCCATCCCATCAGCAAGCCACCGATGGCCGCGGCGAGAAGCGATTTGGCCGGCGGCCAAGCGGTGCGCGCGAACGGGCGGCTTGCGGCCGCAGCTGCCATTGCGCCGAAGATCATGCCGAAGTCCGTGAGGCTGGAGGTGTCGGAGAGCACCGAGCCTTCGAGCGCATGCTTCGGTCCGGGCCACGTCCAGAACGTCGCCTGCGAGAGATCGAAGCCAAGCGCGCCGGCGGCTTTCGCACCCCAGACGGTAAAGCCGAACGTCACGCTCCACGGATGACCGCCGGCAGCGAACACCGCGATGCATAAAAGGCCGATTGCGATGCCGCCGACGATCATGCCGGTACGCGGCACGATCGAGCCGCCGCGCTTGCGCGCGACGGCAATGACGATGGCGGCGGCGAGCGCGACGCTCGCCAGCGTCACCGCCAGCCCGCCCCACGGGCCGAAATACTTCGATGCGAGCACCGGATCGATGCCGCCGAGATCGAGAAATGCCGGCAGCGAAAGGCTGCCGAACACACTGCCGATGATGAAGAACAGCAGCGCGATCAGCATGCGCCCCGAGCCGCCGCCTGCCGTGTAAAGCGTGCCCGAGCCGCAGCCGTTCGCAAGCTGCATGCCGATGCCGAATGTAAAGGCACCGACAATCAGCGAGGGCCCAAGCGGCGCGATGGCGCCGCCGAATTTGGGCACGAGCGCCGCAACCGGCACGATCGCGACGGCCGCAACCGCAATGACAATCAGGCCGCCGAGCAATCCGCCGGCGTCGCCGCGCGTCAGAAAGCGCCGCCACGACGCCGTGAAACTGAACTCCGCCCACATGAAGGCGACGCCGAGGCCGAAGCCGCCGGCAATCAATGCGGCAGACGCCGGCTGCTGGTCGAGCAGCACCAGCGCAATGAGGATTGCCGTCGCGAGCAGCGCGGTCGCCAGAAACAGCAGATCAATCTCGCCAGCGCGCGCGGATTGCGGCGCAGAAACCGTGGCCGTCGTCATTGAGTCAAGCCCCTTGCACGGTTCGGCTTTACGAGCCGAGACCAAGTACCTTCAGGAGATCGTCCCACTTGGTGCGCGAGGACGCAACCGGCCGGCTTGCATTGCTGGTCCAATCGACCATGGACCCGGCATAGAGACGTGCGTTGCTGTGCCCGAGCAATTCGTGCAGCACGAACCAGTCGGTCGCCGCCCAGTGGCCCGTGTTGCAATAGGCGACTGCCGGCTCATCCGCCGGCACCGTCGCAGCGATTTTCTCGAGCGCGGCGTGCGGCTTCAGTCTGTTGGCCGCTGCATCGTAGAAGCGCGCGCTGTCGATATCCTGCGCGCCGGGAATATGGCCGTAGGCCTTCGCCGCCGGCGCCTTCTCCTTGCCGCGGAAGAACGATGCGGGCCGTGCGTCGACGAGCGTTGCCTTGCCCGATTGCCGAAGCGCGTCGACTTCGGGCGCTTCGATCAGGATGCTGTTGTCGAGCTTGGCGGTGAAAATCGCGGGCGACGGCGCATGCGGCCCGGTCTCGACCGGATAGCCGGCGGCTTTCCAGGCGGCGAAGCCGCCGTCGAGAATGGAGACATTGTGCACGCCGGTATATTTCAGCGTCCAGTACGCGCGCGCGGCCGAGCCGAAGTCGAGCACGCTGACGCCCGCCGGCATCACGACGACATGGCTGTTTTCGTCGATGCCCAGATCGCCGATGAGCTTTTCCAGCTCCGGCACCGTCGGCACCATGAACGGCACGTTGTTGCGGGTGACGCGCCAGCCGGCCTTGTCGTAGTCGCTGTGCACCGCGCCGGGAATGTGTCCCTGCGCGAAAGTCTCGGGCTTGCTGCCGTCGATGGCCGAGCGGATGTCGAGCACGACGAGATTTGATTCGCCGAGATGGGCCTTCAGCCAGGCCGGAGAGACCAGGGGCTCCGCGGCTGCCGGCGCAGCGGCGAGCATTGTCGCCAGCGTCAGGGCGAAAAAGGCGGCCAGCGTTTGTGCGATGAAAGTGGAGGATTTTTTCATGGATGACGTCCCGGCGGAGGTGCCCCGTTCATGATGACAGAACATTGCGCTTGAAGTAGAATTTCTTTCTCTATAAACACAGGCGTTACGGTCAAATAAGAATATTATACCATTATGAAGCAAGACGTAGACGTTCCTTCCAAGACGCGCGGGGTCAGCAGAATGGATGCCATCGACCGGAAGATTCTCGCGGTGGTGCAGCAGGACGCCTCGCTATCGGTTGCCGAAATCGGCCAGCGGGTGGGGCTCTCCTCCACGCCCTGCTGGAAGCGCCTCCAGCGGCTCGAGGCCGAAGGCGTCATCACGCGCCGGGTCGCGCTGGTCGATCCCGAAAAGGTCGGGCTCGGCATCACCGTCTTCGTGTCGGTGGAGACCGGCGACCACTCGCGCGAATGGCTGACCCGATTCGCCGAGGTCGTCGGCGCCATGCCGGAGGTGATGGAGTTCTACCGGATGGCCGGCGACGTCGACTACATGCTGCGCGTGGTGGTGCCCGACATCCAGGGCTACGACCTGTTCTACAAGCAGCTGATCGCGACCGTGCCGCTGAAGAACGTCACGTCGCGCTTCGCGATGGAGCGGATCAAGTCGACGACGGCGCTGCCGATCCGCTGACGCGGCTCACGACGAGCAGGACGTTCCGTCGAAGGTCGGCGGCGAGATGCGCGGCGCCATGAACATCTTGTCGGAAATGTTCAGCGTGCCGCTGATCGTGTAGCCGATGATCGGCGTGTACGGATAGTTGACCTCGCTGAGCAGCAGCGTCGAATTGCCGCCTGCAAGATTTGCATCGACGGCAACGATCGATCCGACGGTGCGCCCCGTCCCGCTCGAGGGGAACGGCACGCTCCACATGACCTTCGCCTTCTTGGTGGCGGGGTCGATCGACAGGCAGGAGACGATCGCGGTCATGTTGTCGGACGCGAAGGGGTACATCACCGCGGATGCCGCCGACATGATGTTGTTCATGTCGTCGGTGCCGCTGGCGTTGTTGTCGCTGAGCGCGGTCGATTGCGAGGTCAAGTTGACCAATGCGTTCGCCGTCAGCGTCACCTTGCGTTGAACGCTCAATCCGTCGCTCAGCTCGATGCCGCCGAGATAAAGCGTGATCATGATCGGCAGCAGAATCGCAAACTCGACGGCCGACACGGCGCGCCGGTCGTGCCAGAATTGCCGCGCCGCTTCCAGGTGGCGGATGATGGATCGCGGGCGCATCAGTTGTAGGGCTCGTTGCGGAACACGGAGGTCGCCACCAGCAGCCGCTGGTTGCCGTTGAGATTGGCGAGATCGTCGAGCAGCGGGACCGCGATCGGCCATTGATAGTAGGCCTGCGCCACCACGATGCTGCCGGGTCCGCCCATCGCGAACGGCAGCTTGTCGCTGTCGACGTTTCCATCCTTCATGGGCGGAGCGGCCTGCGAGCCGCTGGTCGCTCCGAAATTGCTGTACGTCTGCACGCTGACGTTGATCAGCTCCTCGCAGTTGTACAGGAAGGTTTGATCGCAGATCGTCTTCTTGAACTTGGCCTCGGTGAAATCGGGATCGCTCTGCGCCTGCCCGGTCATGATCAGCCGCGCGGCTTCCGCCATTCCCGTCTCAAGCGTCTGCTGTGCGAAGCAAACCAGGCCCGTTTCCAGGATTGCGAACAGCAATCCGAAGAACGGCGCTGCGACGAAGGCAAATTCGACTGCCGCCGCCGCCTTCTGGTTGCGTGCGAAGCGCCTTCCGGCGCGGCCTCTAAGGAAGCGGCGCGCTCTTGCCGCGGCTCTGGATGTCATGGCCTGCAACATGGCGGTGGTCTTGGGCGCGACGTTTTTCTTCGCGCGCACGAATTCCTATCAAATCCGTCTTGTTGAAAAGTTGCCGCGTTCGAACTGAAGCGGAACCAGGGCGGTAACCAGCCGCTAACCACGAGACCCGGGCGATTCACACCGGTCCGCCAGCGAGCGAGAAAAGCAGCCGCTCTGGTTTCCGTCCTGCGCTATTTGGCGGCCGCGGCCTGACCGTTGCGCGAGCCTGTCTGCGCGATGGTGGCGCCGAAGAACGCGGGCGTATCGCCCAGCGTGATCCTGGGCGCGCATTTGGGTGAGCAGCTGTAGGATTCCCGGTCCACGCCCTTGTAGACGGTCACGACGTCGGCGGTGGCCGGCCCGCGCACTTCGACGGTTTTCTCCACCAAAATGTGTCCGTTGCGGTCGAGCGCGAGCAGGTTGGTTGCTCCATAGCCTTTGCCAGTCACAATAAGAACGCCGCCCGGCTGCAACGTGGCATCGGCAATCAGCGGATTGCCGATCACAATGGTCGCAACCTTCTCGGGCAACTGCATGACTTGCGCTTCATCGAGCTTGACCTTGACGGTGTCGGCGCTTGCAGCGGTGGCGCCGAATGACGCTGTGGCGCATGCTGCGATAAGCACCAGCCGAAGCAGCAGCCTGCAATTTCTCACCTTGGGCGCCATCGAAATCTCCCGCGCTACGCGCAATGAAACGCCGCTGTCGGAACGGCAGCAACTCAGCGACTCATTTGTCCGTAAATAGGTGAAAGAAGTGCAAATTAGGTGAATGAAGTGCAAATCGCCGCCGCTTTGCGCTCCTGGCCAGCATCCGCATCGACGGCAGAGAAGAGCCGAGACGCGCCGTTTGGCGCACAAGCCGCATCCGGACAAAGATATGCAGACGTGCCGGCGGGCGCCGGTCACCGCTCGTTAACCTGCGCAGCGCGCAGGTACGGTATTCTTAACCACGTTGCCATCATCCTGAAATAGCGGGACTTTCTGCGACGGCATTAACCTGACCGCAATCGCTGCCGAATACGTTGCGCCACGGTCAGATGCGAGCCGGAGCACTCCGGAGGCAGACCAGCTCAGACAGCCACGTGTGGATCCAAGGAGCCTATCCATGAAGCAGGTTTTCGTGCGTTTCCTGAAGAACGAATCGGGTGCGACCGCGATTGAGTACGGCCTCATCGCTGCCGGCATTTCGGTTGCGATCATTGCCGTCGTCAACGGCCTCGGCACCAAGCTGAACAGCACGTTCGGCTACGTGTCCAGCAACCTCAAGGCTAGCCCGTAATTCTAGCCGCAACGATTGCGCAGAGGCTCCGGTCAACGACCGGAGCCTTTTCGTTTTGGGCGCAGGTTGTCTGGAGAGGGCCGAAATTGCCCGCCCTTTTGGTTGCGACGCTAACCGAACGGCAATCTGGATCGCGCTAGCTTTGCGCGACGCGCTCGTGACCTCGGCGTCGAGGTGGGGACGATGGTGCTCGAAATAACGAAACTGCTTCTGTTTCCGACCCTGATGGCGTTGGCGGCGTCAAGCGATCTGCTGACGATGACAATTTCGAATCGCCTGTCCCTGGCGCTTGCGGTCGGGTTTGTTCTGCTCGCGCCTGCCAGCGGCATGAGTCTGGCGACCATTGGCTGGCATTTCGGGGCGGCCGCTCTCGTGCTGACGGTCACCTTCATCTGCTTCGCCCGCGGCTGGATCGGCGGCGGCGACGCCAAGCTTGCAGCCGCCACCGCGCTCTGGTTCGGATTCAAGTATCTGCCCGAATATCTGATCTACGCGTCGCTGTTCGGCGGCGCATTGACGCTTTTGCTCATCCAGTTCCGCTTTTTCCCGCTGCCGGCAATGCTGGCGCGGCAGCCCTGGATCGCGCGGCTGCACGAGAAAGGGGCGGGGGTGCCCTATGGCATCGCTCTCGCGGCTGCGGCGCTGATCGTCTACCCCGAAACCGAGTGGATGAAGTCTCTCGCGCTCTGAGGCGGGATGCTTTCCGGCGTTTCCCGCCGCACCCGGGCGGGACACGGACCGCAACGAAGCTTTAACTCGATTTCGATACCGCTTCTTAACCATACCTTGACGTTTCGATGCTGAAATCAACTTCGAGGAGCTGCGTTTTGCAGCTCCGCATCGTCATCACGGCAAGCGAGCCGTCGTGTTTTGGGGAAGTGAAGCGTAATGAAAGCCGCGCGCCTCGTCGTTTTGACCGTAGCCCTTGCCGCCGGCGGCGTTGCCGCCCTGCTGGCCAGCCGGTCGCATACGCCTCCCGCTCAGCCTCAGAAGAAGGCCGAGACAGTCGATATCCTGGTCGCCAAAAACGACATTCCATTGGGCCAGTCGATCTCGGGCCAGGACGTTAAATGGCAAAGCTGGCCGGTGAGCGCCGCCAGCGGAAATTTCATCCGCCGATCGGACCGCCCGCAAGCGATCGAGAAGCTGACCGGCTCGCTCGCGCGCTCATCCTTTGTCGCCGGTGAGCCGATTCGCGACGCAAAGCTGGTCGACACGAAAGGCTCGGGCTTCATGGCCGCCATCCTGCCCAGCGGGATGCGCGCCATCTCGACCCAGATATCGGCTGAAACCGGAGCGGGCGGCTTCATCCTGCCCAACGACCATGTCGACGTCATCCTGACGCGCCGCGACAAGGATGCGGACAAGGGCGTCAACGGCGGGCAAACCAGCGAAACGATCCTCAGCAACGTCCGCGTGCTGGCGATCGATCAGACCATCCAGGAAAAGAACGGACAGAAAGTGGTGGTCGGCAAAACCGCCACGCTCGAGTTGACGCAATCCCAGGCCGAATCGCTCGCGCTGGCGCGCCAGCTCGGCATGCTGTCGCTCGCGCTGCGCAGCATGGCGGATGCCTCGCATGACAAGCCGCAGGCAACGGACGCGCTGGACGCTTTGAATGGACGCCGCAACACCGTGAATGTGGTCCGCTTCGGGGTGAGCACCACGTCTTCGACCAAGTGATTTAATTCGGGGGATATTGCGAAATGGCGAAATGGCCGTCGATCCGCACAGCAGTCCTCGCGGCGCTTGTTGCCGCCTCGGGGCTGGCTCCAACTGCGCCAGCGCCGGCCGCCGACGCGCATGTGCCCGTTCTGCACGTCGCCGCCAGCGAGGCGACCTCGCGCTTCATCGCGCTTGGCATCGGAAAATCGGTTGCAATCGATCTGCCGGCGGACATCAAGGATGTGCTGGTGGCTGATCCCAAGATCGCCAACGCGGTCGTTCGCTCCTCGCGGCGCGTTTACATGATCGGGGTGGCGATCGGGCAAACGAACATTTTCTTCTTCGATGCCAAAGGCCATCAGATCGCCGGGTTCGACATCGCAGTCACGCGCGACCTGAACGGTCTGCGCGCGGCGTTCAAGCAGACGATGCCGGATTCCGATATTCACATCGAAGGGGTGGGCGCCGGAATCATGCTTTCCGGCACGGCGGCGAATCCCGCCGAAGCGCAGCATGCCTACGACCTCGCCGTTCAATTGGCCGGCGGCGACACCAAGGTTGTCAACGGCATCACCGTACGCGGCCGCGACCAGGTCATGCTCAAGGTGACGGTTGCCGAAATTCGGCGCGATATCCTCAAGCAGCTCGGCATCAACTTCAACGCCAACACCGGATTCGGCACCAGCGTCATCAACATAAACAACGCGTTCTCCGCCTCGGGCACGGCGCCTGACAACAGGTTCTCGATCGGCAGCTTCAGCCCGCTCGGAAACACCGTGGTCGCCACGCTGCAGGCGATGGACCGCGCGGGCGTGATGCGCACCCTGGCCGAGCCCAACCTCACCGCGATTTCAGGCGAAACCGCGAGCTTCCTTGCGGGCGGCAACTTTCCGATCCCGAGCGGCTTGCAATGCAGTCCGCCGCCGAACGTGGTCTGCCAGCAATCGGTCGAGTACAAGAAGTTCGGTGTCAGCCTCGTGTTCACGCCGATCGTCCTGACGCAAGGCCGCATCAGCCTCAAGGTGATGACGGAAGTTTCCGACCTGTCGCAAGAGAACGCCATCAGCATTCAGCCGACCGGCTCGAACACGTCCATCACCATTCCTTCGATCACGACGCGCCGCGCGGAAACCACGGTCGAAATTCCGTCGGGCGGATCGCTGGCGCTCGCGGGCATGATCCAGGAGCAGACAAAGCAGGCGATCAGCGGCGTGCCGGGCCTGATGCAGCTGCCTGTGCTCGGGACCTTGTTCAAAAGCCGCGACTTCATCAACAACCAGACGGAACTGGTGGTTCTGGTCACGCCCTACATCGTGCACGCGGTCGCGGAGAAGAAGTTGTCGCGGCCCGACGATGGGTTCGCCGATCCGTCCGATCCGAGCAGCATCCTGCTTGGGCGCTTGAACAGAATCTACGGCACGAAGGGTGGCCCGGCCGACCCGCGCCTCTATCACGGCCACTATGGTTTCATTCTCGATTGAGCGCCTCAGGAGACGATCAATGATCCACATTCGACCGGCAATCGCCGGCCCCGGCGGCAGGAGCGTGCTGCGCGTGCTGGCGATCGGCGCCGTCGCGTCGATGCTCGCCGGCTGCTACGCCACGGGCGAGACGAAAATCTCCTATCCGCAGGACTACCGTCTGCGTCATCCGATCACCCTGAAGGAGGGGAAAGACACCGTCGAAGTGTTTCTCAGCCGCAACCGCGGCGGCCTCTCGCCCGCGCAGCGGGCGGACGTACTCGCGTTCGCGCAAGGCTGGAAGCACGAAGGGTCAAGCGGCGTCGCCATCGACGTTCCGCGCGGCGGCGGGATGAACCGCGCCGCGGCCGACACGCTGCACGAGATTCGCTCGATCTTCGCCGCAGCCGGCATCCCGCGCAGTGCGGTCTACGTGCACAGCTACCGTTCGCCAGGGACGTCGCTCGCCACGATAAGGCTCAACTATCTGAAGCTGACGGCGCAGGCCGGCCCTTGCGGACTGTGGCCCGACGATCTCGGTCCCACTCTCGACTGGCAGTACAACGAAAACCGCTCCTATTGGAATTTCGGCTGTGCGAACCAGCGCAATCTCGCCTCCATGGTCGACAATCCCGCCGACCTGGTGCAGCCGCGCGGCGAAACTCCGGCTTACGAACCGCGCCGCGCCGTCGTGATCGACAAGTATCGCAAAGGCACCAACCCGAGCGGAGCCTATGACGGCTTCGAAAAGGGCAAAATCAGCGACCTCGGCAAATGAACAGACAAGCACAGCAACTCGCAACCGCTGCACCAATCTCGACTGTGCCGGCCGAACGGCCCGGCGCCGACGACCACATCGCTCCGGCGCCGCGCGTGTCGGTTCAAGCCTTCTGCGAGACGGTGGAAACCGCTGCCGCGGTTCAGGCGGCCGCGGAGGACCGCCGGCTCACGAAAGCGCACGTCAAGGTCCAGATGGGAGGCGCTACCGCTGCGGCGGAAGCCTACCGCGGCGCGCCTACGCCGAACGTCATCATTCTCGAATCGGACGGCCGCGCCGAGGAGGTATTGGCCGGCCTCGACCAGCTCGCCGAGGTCTGCGACGCCTCTACGCGCGTCATCGCCATCGGCGGCATCAACGATGTGCTCTTTTATCGCGAGCTGACGCGCCGCGGCGTCAGCGAATACCTGATCGGTCCCGTCGGCACGCTCGACATCGTTCGCGCCGTGTGCGGATTGTTCTCGGCGGGCGACGCCAAGCCGGTCGGGCGCATCGTCGCCGTCGTCGGCTCCAAGGGAGGCGTCGGCGCATCCACCGTTGCGCACAACATCGGCTGGGCAATCGCCCGCGATCTGGCGCTCGATTCGGTGGTCACCGACCTCGATCTCGCCTTCGGCACCGCCGGCCTCGACTACAATCAGGATCCGCCGCAGGGCATCGCCGATGCCGTGTTTTCGCCCGATCGCGTCGACACCGCCTTTGTCGACCGCCTGCTGTCGAAGTGCACGGACCATCTGAGTCTGCTGGCCGCGCCCGCTTCACTCGACCGCGTCTACGATTTCGGCGCGGAAGCGTTCGATTCCATTCTGGACTCGTTGCGCTCGACAATTCCGTGCGTCGTGCTCGACGTTCCCCATCAATGGGCGGGCTGGACCAAGCGGCTGCTGGTCGGCGCCGATGACATCCTGATTGTCGCCGGTCCCGATCTTGCCAATCTGCGCAACGCCAAGAACCTGATGGACTACCTGCGCGCGGCGCGCCCGAACGATCATCGCCCGTTTTACTGCCTCAACCAGGTCGGCGTGCCCAAGCGGCCGGAAATTTCGCCGGCCGATTTTGCGAAGGCGCTGGAAGACCAGCCGCTCGCCGTCATCCCGTTCGAGCCGCAGATGTTCGGCACCGCCGCCAATAACGGGCAGATGATCGCCGAGGTATCGGCCAAGCACAAAAGCGCGGAGATGTTCCGGATGCTCGCGCAGGTCTTGACCGGACGTGGCGAAACGAAAGCGCCGCGCGGCGGGCTGCTGTCGCCGCTGCTGAGCAAACTCGTGAAGCGGTAGCAAACAGGCGAGGGCCGGGATCGTGTTCGGCAAGCGTGCGAGCTCTGGAACGGCGGCGACGCCGCAAGCGGCGCCGGTGGCACAGCCGGCACCGGTGGCACCGGTGGCACCCCCCCTCGACTCCGGGCGCGCGCCGATGCCTTCCGACGGGCTGGGCGCGCCGCTCGTGCCGGCGCCGCCGCCAAGCAAGACGCCCGCGGCGGCCGAGCCGGCGCCGGCGGCAATCGATTCGCGCCGGTCCGACACGTACTATCAGACCAAAGGCGCGATTTTCGGCGCCCTGATCGAAGCCATCGATCTCGCCCAGCTGGCGCGGCTCGATACCGATTCGGCGCGCGAAGAAATCCGCGACATCGTCAACGAAATCATCGCGATCAAGAACATCGTGATGTCGATTTCAGAGCAGGAAGAACTGCTCGACGACATTTGCAACGATGTGCTGGGCTTCGGGCCGCTCGAGCCGCTGCTCGCGCGCGACGACATCGCTGACATCATGGTCAACGGTGCCGGCACGGTCTACATCGAAGTCAAAGGCAAGATCCAGAAGACCGGCATCCGGTTTCGCGACAACCAGCAGCTGCTCAATATCTGCCAGCGCATCGTCAGCCAGATCGGCCGGCGCGTCGACGAAGCGTCGCCGATCTGCGACGCGCGCCTGCCCGACGGCTCCCGCGTGAACGCGATCGTGCCGCCGCTGGCGATCGACGGCCCCGCACTCACCATCCGCAAGTTCAAGAAGGACAAGCTGACGCTGGATCAGCTTGTCCGGTTCGGAACCATCACGCCGCACGGCGCGGAAATCCTGCGCATCATCGGCCGCACGCGAGTGAACACGCTGGTATCCGGCGGAACCGGCTCGGGCAAGACCACGCTGCTCAACTGCCTCACCCAGTTCATCGATCACGACGAACGCATCATCACCTGCGAGGACGCGGCCGAACTTCAGCTGCAGCAGCCGCACGTGGTGCGCCTGGAAACGCGGCCGCCCAATCTCGAGGGTGAAGGGCAGATCACGATGCGCGATCTGGTCCGCAACTGCCTGCGTATGCGGCCCGAGCGCATCATCGTGGGCGAGGTGCGCGGCCCCGAGGCTTTCGACCTCCTGCAGGCGATGAATACCGGTCACGACGGTTCGATGGGCACGCTGCACGCGAACAGCCCGCGCGAAGCGCTGTCACGCCTTGAATCGATGATCACGATGGGTGGCTTCGCGCTGCCGTCGCGCACGATTCGCGAGATGATCGTCTCGTCGATCGACGTTGTCATACAGGCCGCGCGCCTGCGCGACGGTTCGCGCCGCATCACCCACATTACCGAAATCGTGGGAATGGAAGGCGACGTCGTCACGACGCAGGACATCTTCGTCTACGACATCACGGGCGAGGACGCGCACGGCAACATCATCGGGCATCACCGGGCGACCGGCATTGGGCGCCCCAAGTTCTGGGAACGCGCGCGCTACTACGGCGAAGAGCAGCGTCTCGCGGCTGCGCTCGATGCCGCGGAGGCCAGCAACGAAGCCATGAAGGTCTGACGAAGGCACGCCATGCAACAGTTCGCGTTGTTCTTCCTGGCCGCCGCCGCCGTTGGCGGAATCGCCTGGGTCTTCATCTATCCATTGCTGTCGGGCGAGCGCCAGGCGGAGCGCCGCATGGCGAGCATCGCCAAGCCCGACCCCGTGGTGCGCACGAAACGCGTGCGGGAGCGCTCGCGGCGCGATGAAATCGAGGGCACGCTCAAGCAACTTGAGGAACGCAGCAAGGAGCAGCGGCGCATCTCGCTGTCCACGCGCATCGAGCGCGCCGGGCTTGAGTGGTCGAAGCAACAGTTCTTTCTCATTTCGGCAGCCATCGGAATCGCCTTTTTCGCGCTGCCGTTTCTGGCGGGGGCCGGACTGCTGCCGAGCGCCGGGCTCGGCTTCGCGGGCGCTTTCGGCGTTCCGTTCTGGATCCTGACGTTTCTGAAAAAGCGGCGCGAAACGAAATTTCTCGACGCCTTTCCCGACGCCGTCGACATCATCGTGCGCGGCATCAAGGCCGGCCTGCCTCTGCTCGATTGCCTGAAGATGATTACGCAGGAGGCGCCGGAACCTCTGAAGTCCCAATTCCGCGGCATCATCGAAACGCAGGCCGTCGGCCTGCCGCTCGGCGAGGCTTGCGGCAAGCTCTACGAGCAAATGCCGCTTCCCGAAGCCAATTTCTTCGGCATCGTCATCGGAATTCAGCAGAGGGCGGGCGGCAACCTCGCGGAGGCTCTCGGCAACCTGTCGCGCGTGTTGCGCGACCGCAAGAAAATGAAAGGCAAGATAAAGGCGATGTCACAGGAGGCGAAGGCGTCCGCCGGCATTATTGGCTGCCTGCCGCTTGCCGTGATGACGCTCGTCTACATCACGAGCCCGCAGTACATCTCCCTGCTTTGGACCGATTCGGTCGGGCGTTTGATGCTCGCCGGCGCGGCGTTCTGGATGAGCATGGGCGTGTTCGTGATGAAAAAAATGATCAACTTCGATTTCTAAGCGCCGACCATGATCCAGCAACTCGCCGAATCGATCAACGCCAATACGCTGACGATGCTGTTTGCCGCCATCGCGGCCATCGCGACGGTGTTGACGCTGGCGATGCCGCTCTATTCTCCCGACACGCTCGGCAAGCGCATGAAAGCGGTCGCGCTGGAACGCGAGAAAATCCGGCAGCGCGAACGCGAGCGTCTTGCGCAAGGCCAGAAGGTGAGCCTGCGCCAGTCCCCGAAACAATACGTGCAGAAGATCGTCGACCAGTTCAACCTGAGCAAATGGGTCGGCCAGGAGGAGGCAAGATTAAAGCTCATTCAGGCCGGTTATCGCGGCAACGCGCCGTACGTGACCTATCTGTTTTTCCGCATGGTGACGCCGATCATCGTGCTTGCGTCGACGGCGGTCTACGTATTTTTCATCCTGAAATTCAACCAGCCGATGATGGTCAAGGTCGGTATTTGCATTGCCGCGGCTTACATAGGCATGCATCTTCCGTTGATATTCCTCCGAAACCGCATTCAGCGCCGCCAGTTGTCGATCAGGCGCGCGTTTCCCGACACGCTCGATCTGCTGCTGATCTGTGTCGAGTCGGGCATGTCGATCGAGGCGGCCTTTCGCAGGGTGAGCGAGGAGATCGGCTCCCAATCGGTCGCCCTTGCCGAAGAAATCACCTTGACCACGGCGGAATTGTCCTACCTGCCAGACCGACGCCAGGCTTATGAAAACCTCGCCAAGCGCACCGACCTTGAAGGCGTGAAGTCGGTTTGCATGGCCTTGCAGCAGGCCGAGCGCTACGGCACGCCGCTGGGGACTGCCTTGCGCGTGATGGCGCAGGAGAACCGCGACATGCGCATGTCCGAGGCCGAGAAAAAGGCCGCCGGCCTGCCGCCCAAGCTGACGGTCCCGATGATCCTGTTCTTCCTGCCGGTTCTCTTCATCGTCATTCTCGGGCCCGCGGCGATCAAGGTGATGCATCTGCACTAGCGCCGCCGCCTGGCGGGG
>DASSRW010000209.1:0-7856 GCA_035701545.1 Pseudolabrys sp. | reverse complement strand
TTTCTTTCGCCGGAAGGACTGCTGGTTGGAATAACAATCACCCCCTCGATGCGAAACTCGTGAGTGCCCCGGATTCGCCGCCAGACACGAAAAGGGGGATCCCCTGCTCTGCGACGACATCAATAAAGCCTTGACCGAGGCGATGAAGGCCAGGAACGAGCGCGCGGCTTAAATGCATTGAGTTCGCGGCCCTGCAATCAACGAAAGCCTGAAGGGAGAGCACCGATGAGCCACCAGCACGACCCTAACGAGACCATGGGCGAGGTTTTCGAGCGCGGGCTCAAGCTGCGCCGCGAGGTGCTCGGCGCCGACTACGTCGATAACTCCGTCAAGAACGCCAACGACTTCATGATGGCGTTCCAGCACATCACCACGGAATGGGCCTGGGCCTACGCCTGGGGCCGTCCGACCCTCGACAAGAAGACCCGCAGCATGATCAACCTCGCGATGCTGACCGCGCTCGGCAAGGCGCCGGAGATCAAGCTGCACGTGCGCGGCGCGATCAACAACGGGCTGACCGTCGACGACATCAAGGAAGTGCTGCTGCACGCGACGGTGTATTGCGGCATCCCGGCGGGTCTCGACGCCTTCAAGGCGGCGAACGAGACGCTGAAGGAAATGGGCAAGGTGAAGTGAGCCGAAATTTATCCGTTCGTCCCCGCCCCCGCCTGCGCGGGGGCAGGATCCAGCGGGGAGCCAGGGCAAAGTTCCTGAATAGATCGAGAGAAGGACAACGAATGCTCCGCGATGACATCAACAAGGCTCTGACCGAGGCGATGAAGGCCAGGAACGAGCGCGCGGTTTCGACGCTGCGCATGGTCAATTCCACGCTGAAGAACGCCGACATCGAGGCGCGCGGGAGCGGCAAGCCCGCGCTCGGCAACGCCGAAGTGCTTTCCGTGCTGCAAAAGATGATCAAGCAGCGGCAGGAATCGGTCGAGCTTTATAAAAAAGGCGGCCGTGACGATCTCGTGAAGCAGGAAGAAGAAGAGATCGCGATTATCTCCGGCTATCTGCCGAAACAGATGTCGGAGGCCGAGATGGCCTCCGCGATCGAGGCCGCGATCAAGGAAACCGGCGCGGCGGGGATGAAGGACATGGGCAAGGTGATCGGGAGCCTGCGCGGCAAGTACGCGGGTCAGATGGACATGGGCAAGGCAAGCGGTCTGGTGAAGGCGAAGTTGAGCTGATCCTGTCATGGCCGGGCATAGCCGTCCGAAGGACGGCGTCGCTTCGCTCGCCTATGCCCGGCCATCTCGCTTATGCTGGCATTGTGCTCACCTAAGCGGGATGCCCGGCACAAGGCCGGGCATGACAGCGCGTTACGGGCGTCACTCGGGGAGGCGACACATGAAAAAACTTCTGGCGCTGGCGGCACTCGCCGCCGTTCTGATTTCGGCAAACGCGGCCTCAGCCGACGACTGGCCGAACCGTCCGGTGCGCGTGCTGACCACCACCGGCCCCGGCGGCATCAGCGACGTGTTCATGCGCGTGCTCGGCGAGGAGCTGCGCAAGCGGCTCGGCCAGAACTTCGTCGTGGAGAATCGCCCGGGCGGCATGCAGAACGTCGGCGCCCGCGCCTGCACGGAAGCAAGGCCCGACGGCTACACTATCTGCATCATCAACGCCGATCCGGTCGTCTACAATCCGCTGCTTCTGAAAAACATCGGCTTCGATCCGCAGACCGGCTTGCAGCCGATCACCAATCTTTTCCATCTCATCCAGGTGCTGGTGATCAATTCGAATCTGAAAGCCAACACTATCGACGAACTGGTCGAGCTCTCGAAAAAGCAGCCCGGCACCTTGAGCTATCTCACCGCCGCGCCGCCGCTGATGCTCTACATGGAGACGCTGAAGAAGGAGAAAGGCGCCGACTGGGTGCGCGTGCCGTTCAAGGGCGGCGGGCAGGCGGTGAACGCCGTGCTCGGCGGCTCGACACCGATTGCGCTGATCGGCGAAGGCAACGTCATCGGGCAGATCAACGCCGGCAAGATGCGCGAATTGGTGATGGTCAACAACATTCACTCGCCGCTTTATCCGAAAGTGCCGACGCTGGAAGAGAGCGGCTACAAGGGGCCGCCGTCGCACACGTGGTACGGCCTGTTCGCGCCGCACGGCACACCGAAGCCGATCGTCGATCGCATCTACAAGGAAGTGAAGGCGATCGTCGCCGATCCGGCCTTTACGAAAAAGAACATTACCGACCGCAGCCTGGTGCCGGACGTGGCCGGGCCGGAGGCGTTTGCCAAGCAGATCGAAGCCGATCGCGCCATCGCGCGTGAGGTGGTGAAAGAGGCGGGGCTGAAGCCGCAGTAGGGCGCTTTCGCTTTCATGTTGCGAACATGATGCAGGCGCGGCGGTCGTAACACCGCGTCATCCGCCCCGCGTTTATTTCATTTTATTCGATATTTAACGGCCGGCGTCACTCGCGCCGGCTGCCTGCCGCCGCGCCTTGCAGTGTTCCGCCAGACAAAAAAGACACAAGGCCCGCGGAACCCGCCGCTTGCGAGAAAGTTTCCAATCATCCGCGCGGGTCGAACTTCCGGGGTCGGATAGCAGAAAGTCATCCGAACATCTGAACATACGCGGCAGCAGAACGTGGGGTCCTCATGTGTCGTCCAATGCAGCTTTGAAACGGAGGAAACGATGAAGCGTATCGTTGTTGCGGCTCTCATTACCCTTTTCACCGCCGGCTCGGCTCTGGCTCAGTCGTGCGAAAGCAAAGCGGTCGGCAAGGACGGCAAGCCGCTCGCCGGCGCCGCCAAGACCAGCTTCCTGAAGAAGTGCAAGCAGGAGGCCTGCGCAGGCAAAGCGGTCGGCAAGGACGGCAAGCCGCTGACCGGCGCGGCGAAGACCAGCTTCATGACGAAATGCGAGAAGGGCGCGTAAGCGCCGGTTTGGAGTCGGGAGTTGGTCATGCGCAAGATTGCAATCTTCTGCTCGATGCTCGTTGGATTTGCCGTGCTGTCCTCGCCGGCACTCTCCCAGCACAAAACAGCGAAGGCCTGCCGGCAGGAGTGGCAAGCCAACAAGGCTGACAATCAGGCGAAGGGAATTACGGAAAAGGCCTACGTGGCGCAGTGTCGGGCCGGTGGCACCGCGGCGCCATCTCCCGCCGCCGCGGGAACGTCCAGGACGAAGACGACAAACACGACGGCCGCTCCTGCTCAAACAACGGCCCCGGCTGCTCCGGCCGCCCGTTCGTCGACTCGGCCGGCGCGCACGGCGACCGCACCGACCGGAGCCAATCAGTATTCGACGGAGGCGCAGGCCAAGGCGCGGTGCGGCTCGGGGACCGTCGTCTGGGCCAATCTGACGTCGAAGGTCTATCACTTCCCCGGACACAAGGCCTACGGCAACACGAAATCCGGCGCGTACATGTGCGAGCGGGATGCAACGAGCGAAGGCATGCGCGCGGCAAAAAACGAAAAGCATCCTTAAGGCGCGGAATTGACGGACTGCGGAGCTCGACCTCGGCAACGATGTCGAATGCAGTGGAGATTCGAATGGGACTTCTCGATCAGTTCGGCGGCCTCAAGGGCGCTCTTGGTTCGATCGCCGCCGCCGAAGCGCCGGCGATGATTGCCGCGGTGTTGGCCAGAACGAACCTGGGTAACCTGCAAGGCCTCGTCGACCAGCTTCAGCAAGGCGGCCTCGGCGATCAGGTCAGGTCGTGGCTGGGCAACGGCTCCAACATGGCCGTCACGCCCGAGCAGATTCGGAATGCGCTCGGCAGCGATCGCGTGAGACAAATCGCCGAGCAGTTCGGTGTGCCGGGCGATGCCGTGCTCAACATGCTGGCGCAGCATCTGCCCACCGCCGTCGATCAGGCGAGCCCGAACGGAACGATCGAGAGTTCCTGAGCGGGATTCGGCGGCTGCACTACATGCGGCTGCACTACATAGTGCCGGGCCTCATAAGGCCGCCCGATCTCCCGCAGATGATGTCCGCTGCGAGGTCCTGCCTGTGGATAACTAGGATAGGGCCTGCAAAATCCGATGGAGCCGCCGGTTCCGGCATAGAACCCGGAAAGTCCTCATTCGCGCGCGTATGATTGGGCGAGCGATTCGGCCAGCGGACAATCCATGCGTTTCACGCCTCAGTTCCTCGACGAGCTGAAAGCCCGCCTTCCTGTCTCGGAAGTCGTCGGCAAGCGCGTGAAATTGCTTAAAGCGGGGCGTGAGTGGAAGGGCCTCTCGCCGTTCAACAAGGAAAAGACGCCGTCGTTTTTCGTGAACGACCAGAAGCAGGCGTGGTTCGATTTTTCTTCCGGCAAGAACGGCAGCATTTTCGACTTCGTCATGCAGACCGACGGCGTGTCGTTCCCCGAAGCGGTCGAGCGCCTCGCCGCCATGGCGGGGATGCCGCTGCCGAAAGTGTCGCGCGAGGACGAAGCGCGCGATGCGCGGCGCAAGACGCTGCACGACGTGATGGAGATCGCTGCGAAATTTTTCGAGACGACGCTCGCGTCGAAAGCCGGCGCCAAGGCGCGCGGCTATCTCGCCGACCGCGGGCTCGACGCCGCGACGCAGGTGAAGTTCCGCCTCGGCTACGCGCCCGCCGACCGCTACGCGCTGAAGGAGCATCTGGGCAGCCAGAACATTCCGGTTCCCGACATGATCGAGGCGGGCCTTCTCATTTCCGGCGACGACATCCCGGTGCCCTATGATCGCTTCCGCGACCGCGTCATGTTTCCGATTGGCGACATGCGCGGGCGCATCATCGCGTTCGGCGGCCGCGCGCTCGACAAGGACGCGCAGGCGAAATATTTGAACTCGCCGGAGACGCCGCTCTTTCACAAAGGCGCGAACCTCTACAATTTTGCCGCTGCACGTCAGGCCGCGCACGAAGGTGCGCAAGTCGTCGCGGTCGAAGGCTATGTCGACGTGATCGCGATGGTGACGGCAGGCTTTCCGGCGACCGTCGCCCCGCTCGGCACCGCGTTGACCGAAGATCAGCTCACGCACCTCTGGAAAATGGCGGACGAGCCGGTGCTCTGCTTTGACGGCGACAGCGCCGGCCAGCGCGCTGCCTATCGCGCGGTCGATCTCGCGTTGCCGCGGCTGAAACCGGGCAAGAGTCTGAAATTCGCGCTACTGCCCGAGGGCCAGGATCCCGACGATCTCGCGCGCGCAGGCGGGCGCGACGCCATCGCCGAGGTGATCGCCGCCGCGCGGCCGCTCGCCGCGATGCTGTGGGCGCGCGAAACCGAAGGCCGCAGCTTCGATACGCCCGAGCGGCGGGCGGCGCTTGAGGCGCGTGTCAGCGGCGTCACCGGTGCCATCGGTGACGAGGCCGTGCGCAAGTACTACCGGCAGGATTTCGCCGCGCGCGTCGCCCAGCTGTTTGCTCCGCCGCAAGCCGCGCGCGGTTCCCGCAGCGAGAGCTGGACACGCGGCTGGCCGGAGCGCCGCGCCGGCCGCAATCCGCGCGGAGCGTCGGCCGCCGCGCCGGTCGCGCGCGACACGCCCTATCTCGTCGTCAGTCCACAGCTTGCCGCGAGCCCCGTGCATCGCGGCCATCGCATGGCCGTTCCCCGCCGCGAGGCGCTGATCCTGCAAGCCGTGCTCAACCACCCGTGGCTCCTGCACGACCACCTGGAAGAGCTGGCGGCGCTGGAATTTCGCCATGCCGAAGCCGGGCGGCTCAAGGCGGCGCTGATCGATATCGGCGCCGATTTCGCCAGCATCGAACCGGCGGAGATGCGCGCGGAACTCGAGCGGCGCGGGCTCGGGGCGACGCTGGCGCACGTGACCGCCGCCATTACCACCGGCTCGGTCTGGGGCGCCCGGGCCGACGCTGCGCCCGAGGATGTTCTCGTCACCTGGCAGCAGCTGGTCGGCTTGCATCGACAGTGGAATTCACTAACTAAGGAGCTCAAAGACGCCGAGCAGGCGCTGGGCCAGGACAATACCGAGGCCAATTACCTGCGTCTGCGGGACGTCAAGGCACGGCTTTCGCGAATGGATGGGACTGAAGCGCTGATCGAGGGGTTTGGTACCTCGTCAGGGCGCCCGGCGAGGAGCTTTTGAGAAGGGACCGTCGGTCCGGTTGAGCGGGAATTCCGGTCGATTTCCGCCCAATTTTTTTGGTTAATCGGAGCTTAGCGGGTTCCGAGGACACTGGCATCTGATTCGGGGGCGGCGCTGGTTGGTGCGGCTCTTTTCGCCATGCGCTGCCGGGGCGCGTGTGTACAGGAATGAATGGAGAGCTGCGCCGATGGCCGCAAAGGTCCAGGAAAAAGTCGACAGGCAGGTGGCGATGAAGGCAAAGGCGGTCGCCGCCAAGGACGAAGCCCCCGAGAAGGACGGCGAGGGTGCGCCCGACACGCCGCTGCCGCTGCTCGATCTCAACGACGCCGGCGTCAAGAAGATGATCAAGGCCGCCAAGAAGCGCGGCTACGTCACCATCGACCAGATCAACAACGTGATGCCGTCGGGCGAAGTCTCGTCCGACCAGATCGAGGACGTCTATGCGATGCTCAACGAGATGGGCATCAACGTCGTCGAGACGGAAGACGCCGCCGACGAGGACGGCGAGGAGAAGGCCGCCGACGAAGTCGACGACGATGACGACGACACCGGCTCGGAAATCGTCGAGGCGAAAACGAAGTCGCTCGCCACCGCCGAAAAGAAAGAGCCCTCCGAGCGCACCGACGATCCCGTGCGCATGTACCTGCGCGAGATGGGCTCGGTCGAGCTGCTCTCGCGCGAGGGCGAGATCGCGATTGCCAAGCGCATCGAAGCCGGCCGCGAGGCGATGATCGCGGGGCTCTGCGAGTCGCCGCTCACGTTCCAGGCCATCATCATCTGGCGCGACGAATTGAACAGCGGCAAGGTTTTCCTGCGCGACATCATCGACCTCGAGGCGACCTACGCGGGGCCCGACGCCAAGAACATGCAGCCGCCCGCGCTCGGCCCCGACGGCCAGCCGGTCGCGCAGAACATTCCGGGCGCGACGCCCGTTCCCGGCGCGCCGCATCTCCAGGTCGTGCCGTCGTCGCAGCCGGCGCAGGCTGCGCAGCCGCCGTTCAAGGCGGCGCCCGCGACCGCGCCCGCTGCCGGCGACGACGAGGAGCCGAAGGATCCGGGCGAGGCCGCCGCCGAGGCCGACTACGACGAAGACGACATGGAGAACTCGCTTTCGCTTGCGGCGATCGAGGCCGAGCTCAAGCCGAAGGTGGTCGAGACCTTCGACACCATCGCCGACACCTTCAAGCGCCTGCGCCGCCTGCAGGAGCAGGACATCGAATTCCGCCTCAAGAGCACGTCGCTCTCGCCGGCGCAGGAGCGCAAGTACAAGAAGCTCAAGGAAGAGATCATCGCGGAGGTGAAATCGCTCCGCCTCAACCAGGCGCGCATCGATTCGCTGGTCGAGCAGCTCTACGACATCAACAAGCGGCTCGTGTCGAACGAAGGCCGCCTGATGCGGCTGGCCGAAAGCCACGGCGTCGTGCGCGCCGACTTCCTCAAAAACTACATGGGCGGCGAGCTCGATCCGCGCTGGCTCAATCGCGTGTCGAAACTTTCCGCCAAAGGCTGGAAGAGCTTCGTCGCCAACGACAAGGACCGCATCAAGGAAATCCGCGCGCTGGTGCACGAGCTCGCCGGGCAGACCGGCGTCGGCATCGACGAATTCCGCAAGATCGTGCACATGGTGCAGAAGGGCGAGCGCGAGGCGCGCCAGGCGAAGAAGGAAATGGTGGAGGCGAACCTGCGCCTCGTCATCTCCATCGCCAAGAAATACACCAACCGCGGCCTGCAGTTCCTCGACCTGATCCAGGAAGGCAACATCGGCCTGATGAAGGCGGTCGACAAGTTCGAGTACCGCCGCGGCTACAAGTTCTCGACCTACGC
>DASSRW010000208.1:0-43244 GCA_035701545.1 Pseudolabrys sp. | reverse complement strand
GGCGACGGCAAGTTGCATGGCGATCAGGATGGCTCGCGAGCGCATCATCCGCCTCCGGTCTGGGCATAGCCCTTCAGCACCTCGGCCTTGAGCATCTGCCAGATGTCGCGGTGCAGATCGTGGAAGGCGCGGTCGAGCTTGATCTCGGCGATGTCGCGCGGGCGCGCGAGCGGCACCTTCCAGTCGCCGATGATGCGCGCCGCCGGGCCCGCCGACATGATCACCACGCGGTCGGAGAGCGCGATCGCCTCTTCCAGGTCGTGGGTGACGAACAGCACCGCCTTGCGGTCGGCGCTCCACAGATCGAGCAGCAGGTTGCCCATGATCTGCCGCGTCTGCGCGTCGAGCGGGCCGAACGGTTCGTCCATCAGCAAAATCTTCGGATCGCGGATCAGCACCTGCGCCAGCCCGATGCGCTTGCGCTGCCCGCCCGAGAGCATGTGCGGGTAGCGGTCGCCGAACGAAGCAAGACCGACGCGCGCAAGCCACGCCTGCGCGCGCTTGCGCGCCTCCGCGCGCTCGGCACCCGCCGTCTCGATGCCAATCGCGACGTTGTCGATCGCGGTCTTCCACGGAAACAGGGCGTCGGCCTGAAACAGATAGCCCGCCTGCCGATTGAGCGCCGCGAGCGGCGCGCCGTAGATATTGACGCCGCCCTCGGCCGGCGCGAGCAGTCCGGCGGTGACGTTCAGCAGCGTCGATTTTCCGCAGCCTGTCGGCCCGACGATGGACACGAATTCGCCGTCGGCAACCTCGAGCGACGCGCGCTCGACCGCCCGGTAGACGCCGCCATCGGCAAGCCGAAAGGCGACCGTCACGCCGGATAGCGCGACGGCGCTTGCCGCCATTTCTGTTTTTGCCGGTACAGCATCCAGCATCGCCACGGAATCCCCCGTTCGCCGGCAAACTAGCGGCTTGCCCGCGCGTTGCAAACCCGGCCATCATCGCCGCAATGGCCATCGACGCACGTCTTGCCGATGCACTGGATCGGCTTCCCGATTACCTCGGCAGCCACGTGCTGGTGAGCGTCACGGCCCTCGCAATCGGCCTCGGCATCAGCCTGCCGCTCGCGCTGTTCGCCGCACGCAGGCCGAAGCTGCGCGCCGGCGCGCTCGCCTTCGCGAGCATCGTGCAGACAATCCCGGGCCTCGCGCTGCTCGCCCTCTTCTATCCTCTGCTGCTGGCGCTTTCGGGCCTGTGCGAGCGGCTGTTCGGCGCGGACTTTTCGGCGCTCGGGTTTTTGCCTTCGGTTCTGGCGCTGGCGCTCTATTCGATGCTGCCGGTGTTGCGCAACACCGTGACCGGCCTGGCCGGCGTCAATCCGTCGCTGCGCGAGGCGGCGTCCCTCATCGGCGCCAATCCCTGGCAGGTCATGCGCGACATCGAGCTGCCGCTCGCGACGCCGGTCATCATGGCGGGAGTGCGGACGTCGGCGGTGTGGGTCATCGGCACCGCGACGCTGTCGACGCCGATCGGGCAAACCAGCCTCGGCAACTACATCTTCGCCGGCCTGCAAACGCAGAACTGGGTCTTCGTGCTGTTCGGCTGCGCAGCGGCGGCGGTTCTGGCGCTTGTCGTCGACCAGCTGCTGGCATCAATCGAGCATGGTGCCGCGGTCCACAGCCGGGCGCGCGTCGCCGCCGGCGCACTTGGCCTTGCGGTCGTCGTGCTGGCCGCGCTGCTGCCGGGCGGCGCTTTCACGCAAGCGAGGTACGTGATCGGCACCAAGCCCTTCACCGAGCAATACGTTCTGGCGGCGCTCATCGCGCAGCGGCTGGAAGCAAGCCATCTTCCGACTGCGCGCCTTGACGGGCTCGGCTCCGCGGTCATTCTCAATGCGCTCGCAGCAAACGAGATTGACGTTTATGTCGATTATTCCGGCACCATCTGGGCGGACGACATGCACCGTTCCGATGTCAGACCGCGCGCGGACGTGGTCGCGGCCGTCGGCCGATGGCTGCGACAAAACAAAGGCATTCGCCTGCTCGGCAGCCTCGGCTTCGAGAATGCCTACGCGCTGGCGATGACGCGCAAAAAGGCCGCGGCGCTCGGCATCACCTCAATTGCCGACCTCGCGGCGCATGCGCCGAGCCTGTCGATTGCCGGCGATTACGAATTCTTCGAGCGGCCGGAGTGGAAGGCGATCAGCGCCGCTTACGGCTTGCGCTTCGAGGACCAACGCACCATGCAGCCGGATTTCATGTACGCGGCGCTCGCGAACGGCGATGTCGACGTGGCCGCCGTCTACACCAGCGACGGGCGCATCGCGCAATATGATCTGAAAGTGCTTGGCGACCCGAAGCAGGCGATCCCGCCCTATGATGCGATCGTGCTGCTTGCGCCGCGCCGGGTGAACGACGACAAATTGATCGCCGCGCTCAGGCCGCTGATCGGCGCCATTCCGGTGAGCCTGATGCGCGCGGCGAATCGGCGCGCCAGCGAAAAAGGCGCGCTGCCGAAGGATGCGGCAAGGTGGCTGTGGGAGAAAATTGAGAAGAAGTGATCCATACTCCGCCGTCATCGTCCGCGAAAGCGGACGATCCAGTAATCACAAAGGGTTCGGTGAGTACTGGATGCCCCGCTTTCGCGGGGCATGACAGCGTCATTTGCCGTCGGGCAGGTCAGTTCTTGCTCCGGTCGACCAGCGCGCGCTGCTTGATCCACGGCATCATCTCGCGGAGCTTCGCGCCGACCTGCTCGATCGGATGCTCGGCGAGCTTGGCGCGCGTCGCCTTGAACGAGGTCTGGTTGACCTTGTTCTCCAGCATCCAGTCGCGCGTGAAGCGGCCGGACTGGATATCGGCCAGCACCTTCTTCATCTCCGCGCGCGTGGCGTCGGTGATGACGCGTGGCCCCGAGACGTATTCGCCGTATTCCGCCGTGTTCGAGACCGAATAGTTCATGTTGGCGATGCCGCCCTCGTAGATGAGGTCGACGATCAGCTTCACCTCGTGCACGCATTCGAAGTAAGCCATCTCCGGCGCGTAGCCGGCCTCGACCAGCGTCTCGTAGCCGGCTTTCATCAGTTCAACGAGGCCGCCGCACAGCACGGTCTGCTCGCCGAACAGATCGGTCTCGCATTCTTCCTTGAACGTCGTCTCGATGATGCCGGCGCGGCCGCCGCCGATTGCCGAGGCATAGGACAGGCCGAGGTCGTGCGCATTGCCGGAAGCATCCTGATGGATCGCGATGAGGCACGGCACGCCGGCGCCCCGCTGATATTCCGAACGCACGGTATGGCCGGGGCCCTTCGGCGCCACCATCAGCACGTCGATGCCCTTGCCCGGTTCGATCAGGTTGAAATGCACATTGAGGCCGTGCGCGAACATGATGGCCGCGCCTTCCTTGATGTTCCTGGCGATGTGGTCGCGCCAGATGTCGCCCTGCAATTCATCGGGCGTGAGCATCATCATCACGTCGGCCCATTTGGCGGCCTCGGCGACCTCCATCACCTTGAATTTCTCGGCTTCGGCCTTCTTCACGCCGGCGGACGTCTTGCGCAAGGCGACCGCGACGTCCTTCACGCCGCTATCGCGCAGATTCAGCGCATGGGCGTGGCCCTGGCTGCCGTAGCCGATGACGGCGACCTTCTTGCCCTTGATCAGGTTCAGGTCGGCATCGCGATCATAATAAACACGCATGATATTTGTCCTCTTCGAATTCGTACGCGGCAGAGACGGCATCGGCTCTAGAAAATCAAGTATGGTGGCTTTGTGCTGACCCGGGGCTGCTGTACCTCCCCCTGAAAGGGGGAGGTCGGCGAGCGAAGCTCGCCGGGTAGGGGTCGCATTCAGATAACCCCCTCCCCGACCCTCCCCCTTTCAGGGGGAGGGAGCGCGCTCTGCCAGCGCTACATCCCCTCCGGACCGCGTGCGATGGCTGCGATGCCGGTGCGCGAAACCTCGACCAGACCGAGCGGCAGCATCAATTCGACGAATTGATCGATCTTGTCGCTTTTCCCTGTGATCTCGAACACGAAGCTCTCGGTGGTCGCATCGATCACCCGCGCGCGGAAGGCGTCGGCAAGCCGCAGCGCCTCGACGCGATGCTCACCCTTGCCGCGCACCTTCACCATCGCCAGCTCGCGCTCGATTGAATCCCCGTTGAGCGTCATATCCACGACGCGGTGAATGGGCACCAGGCGATCGAGCTGGTTCTTGATCTGCTCCAGCACCATCGGCGTGCCGGTGGTGACGATTGTAATAAGAGAAAGGTGCTTCTGGTGCTCGGTCTCCGACACCGTCAGCGACTCGATATTGTAGCCACGGCCGGAGAACAGCCCGATGACGCGCGCGAGCACGCCCGGCTCGTTGTCGACAAGCACGGAGAGCGTGTGCGTTTCGGCGCGCTGCGCCGTCGGCGCAGCGGGATAGTGCGAAGTGCTCGAACTCACGTTTGCATTTGCGTTCATCGCTTTGATCCTTGCTTGCTTTCTTCGCTCTCCCGCCTGCGGGAGAGGGTGGATCGCGCGAAGCGATAGCGAGCGCGAGCCGGGCGAGGGGTCGAACAAAACGAAAGCAGGCCCCCTCACCCACCCTCGCTCGGCTTCGCCGCCGCTCGGGCTTCCCTCTCCCGCAAGCGGGAGAGGGAGAAGCGCGCGCGTGGCGACGACGACTATTACACCATCACCTTGCCTTCCTCGGTGATCGCATCTTCCAGCTTCACCGCGGCGTCACTCAGCAGCATCTCGTTGTGCGCCCGGCCCGACGGAATCATCGGGAAGCAATTTTCCGCCGGATCGACCACGCAATCGAACAGCACAGGCTTGTCGACGCTGATCATCTCCTTGATAGCATGGTCGAGATCGCCCGGCTTGTCGCAGCGAATGCCGTGCGCATGATAGGCCTCGGCGAGCTTGACGAAATCCGGCAGCGCCGCAGTGTAGCTCTCGGCGTAGCGGCCGCCGTGCAGCAATTCCTGCCACTGACGCACCATGCCCATGTACTGGTTGTTCAGGATGAAGATCTTGACCGGCAGCCGGTACTGCACCGCCGTTGAGATTTCCTGCATGGTCATCAGCACCGAGGCTTCGCCCGCGATGTCGATGACCAGCGATTTCGGATGCGCCATCTGCACGCCGACGGACGACGGCAGGCCGTAGCCCATGGTGCCGAGGCCGCCGGATGTCATCCAGCGGCGCGGTTCCTGGAAGCCGTAGAACTGCGCGGCCCACATCTGGTGCTGGCCGACTTCGGTCGTGATGTAGGTGTCGCGATCCTTCGTGAGCTCGTAGAGCCGCTGAATGGCGTATTGCGGCTTGATCACCTCGTTCGACGGCCGGTAGGCGAGCGACTTGCGCGCGCGCCATTTCTCGATCTGCTTCCACCAGTCGCCGAGCGCCTTTTTATCGGAATGGATGGCGCTGGTGCGCCACAGCCGCACCATGTCCTCCAGCACATGCGCGCAATCGCCGATGATCGGCACATCGACGTGCACGTTCTTGTTGATCGAGGACGGATCGATATCGACGTGGATTTTCTTCGAGCCGGGCGAGAAGGCGTCGAGCCGTCCGGTGATGCGGTCGTCGAAGCGCGCACCGATGCAGACCATCACGTCGCAGTCGTGCATCGCCATGTTGGCTTCGAGCGTGCCGTGCATGCCGAGCATGCCGAGCCATTGCTTGTCGGCGGCGGGAAAGGCGCCGAGGCCCATGAGCGTCGAGGTGATCGGGAAGCCGGTGAGCTTGACAAGCTCCCGCAGCAGATCGCTCGCCGCCTTGCCGGAATTGATGATGCCGCCGCCGGTGTAGAACAGCGGCCGCTTGGCGTGCGCCATCAGGTCGACGGCGTGCTTGATCTTCGCCATGTCGCCCTTGAGCTTCGGCCTGTAGCCGGTGTGCGGAAAATCCTTGGGCTTGAAATAGAGGCCCTTGGCGAACTGGATGTCCTTCGGGATGTCGACCACGACCGGCCCCGGCCGGCCGCTCGCTGCAATATGAAACGCTTCGTGCAGCACGCGCGGCAGATCTTCGATGCGCTTCACCAGGTAATTGTACTTCGTGCACGGCCGGGTGATGCCCACCGTGTCGCATTCCTGGAACGCGTCGTTGCCGATGAGATGCGTCGGCACCTGCCCGGTGATGCAGACAATCGGGATGGAGTCGCAGAGCGCATCTGTCAGGCCGGTGACCGCGTTGGTCGCGCCGGGGCCGGAGGTGACGAGCACGCAGCCGACCTTGCCGGTCGAGCGCGCGTAGCCTTCCGCGGCGTGCACCGCGCCCTGCTCGTGACGGACGAGCACGTGCTGCACCTTCTTCTGCGCGAAGATCGCATCGTAGATCGGCAGCACCGCGCCGCCGGGATAGCCGAAAATGTGCTGCACGCCCTGGTCGGCGAGCGCTTCGATCACCATTTCGGCGCCGGTCATTTCGCGTGTCATGTCATTGTCCTTCCGTGCTCATCGTTGCGCGAGGCAATAAAAAAGGCCCGCTAAGGGCCATGTCCGGACGCTCACCACTGGAAACCCCGTCAGGGCTGCCTAGTCCGCGTCCGGCTCCTAAGTACGATAATTTTATTGCTCATCACGGCTCTCGCCCGCACTTTCATTGCGTGAGTTATAGGAGCGCGACGGCCCGCGGTCAAGCGGAAAATGCGCTATTTGAGCGTCGAGAGCTGGCCAATGAGCTCTTTCGCCGCCTTTTCAGGCTCGATCCACGTCCAGTCGGGCATCTGATTGCGAAACCAGGTGAGCTGGCGTTTGGCATAACGGCGCGTGTCCATCTTCGCGCCCTCTGCCGCCGCGGCAAGGTCAATGTCACCGCGGAGCTGCCGGATGAGCCATGGCACGCCGTGCGCCTTCATCGCCGGCAGATTTGGATCGAGGTTGCGTGCGGCAAGCGCCCTCACCTCGTCGAGTGCGCCCGCCTTCAGCATCGAATCGAAGCGGGACGAAATCCGCCGCACCAACTCCGCGCGTTCGCACGTGAGGAAGACCTTGGCCGCCCTTTTGACATCGACGAGCGGCGGCATGCCTTCCCGATGCCAGTCCGAAATCGAGCGGCCGGTTGCAACGATCACTTCGAGCGCGCGCGTGATGCGCGACCGGTCGTTCGGCATCAGCCGGCCTGCCGTCTGCGGATCGCGCTGTTGCAACTCGGCGTAAAGCGGCGCGACGCCTTCGCGCTGAAAACGGCCGCGCACATCGGCGCGAATATCAGCCGGAATCGGTGGCACGGCTGCCAGACCTGCTGTCAGCGCCTTGAAATAGAGCCCCGTCCCGCCCACCAGGATCGGAATGCGACCTTTTGCTTGCGCCTGGTCGAGAGCTGCCGCGACGTCGCGCAGCCATTGTCCGGTCGAATAGTTCACGGCGGCATCGACATGACCATAAAGCCGATGCGGCAATCGTCGTTCGTCGTCCGCGCTCGGTCGGGCCGTAATGACGTGTAAGTCGCGATAGACCTGCATCGAATCCGCATTGATGACAGTGCCGCCAAGTGTCTCGGCAAGCTGCAACGCCAGCGCCGACTTGCCGCTTGCGGTCGGCCCTGCAATAAGCACCGCTTCAATCGCGCGCTGCATTGCCATGACTTATGTCGCCACCCTGATCGGCCCGGATGCGCTGCCCGCGTCAAGGCGTGCACAAGCAGTTTTCCCGCGTGCGGAAGATCCCATTTCGCTCGGCCCCGATGCAGCCGACATCCTGTTTACCCCGGATGCCGGCATGGACCAACGTGCCGCGGCTGACGCCTTCCGCGCCGCGCTCAGCGGGAAGTTCGACGTCGTCGTGCAGCCGATCGCGCATCGAAGGAAGAAGCTTTTCCTCGCCGACATGGATTCCACCATGATCGGCCAGGAATGCATCGACGAACTGGCGGACCACGTCGGCCTGAAGGCGCATGTCGCGGCCCTCACCGAGCGCGCCATGCGCGGGGAGATCGCGTTCGAGCCGGCGCTGCGCGAGCGGGTTGGCTTGCTGAAAGGATTGTCCTCATCCGTTGTGGACGAAGTTCTGAACAAGCGGATCACGCTGACGCGTGGGGCGCGCACGCTGGTCGCGACCATACGTGCTAACGGCGCCTACACGGCCATGGTTTCGGGCGGCTTCACGCTGTTTACCGATCGTATCGCCGCCATGATCGGCTTCGATGAAAGTCGCGCCAATTCGCTCATCGTTGAAAATAGCAAACTGGCCGGGATGGTCGCAGAACCGGTTTTCGGCCGCGACGCCAAGCGCGCAACCTTGATCGACCTCCGCACGAAGCTTCGGCTCGCAAAGGCAGAGACGCTCGTCATCGGCGACGGCGCGAACGATATGGACATGATCGCGGAAGCGGGTCTCGGCGTCGCCTATCACGCCAAGCCTAAGGTAGCGGCCGCGGCGCCGGCGCGCATCGACCATGCCGATCTTACGGCGCTGCTCTACGTGCAGGGGTACAAGAGAGAGGAATTTGTAGAACATTGAAGCCCGGCCATTTGCCGGGCATTTGCCTCGGAGAAATTAGCAATCACCGCAGGCTTAGCGCCACAAAGGTCGTATCGCCGTCGGGATTGGCAACCAGCAGCGTCGCGGTCTTGACGCCCTGCTTCTTGAGCTGCTCGATCCGGCGTTGCAGATCAGCCGCCGTGGTCATCGGCTCCTGCTGCAGCTGGACAATGACCGTTCCAGGCCTCAGGTGCTTCTCCGCCGCAACCGAATTCGGCTCAACCGCGGTAATGACCACGCCCTTCACCTTCTCGTTGATCTGGTAGCGCTTGCGCAGCTCGTCGCTGAGATCGGCGAGATCGAGGCCCAGCGCCTTTTTCACCACCGACTTTTCCTCCGGCGCAGCGCCCTTGTTCAGCGCCACCTTCTTCTCGCCGTCCTCGAGCCGGCCAAGCTTGACGGTCTTGGTCTCCTCCTTGCCCTTGCGGATGACCACGACCGTCACGTCCTTCCCGACGGGCGTATCGGCGACGATGCGCGGCAGGTCGCGCATCTCCTTGATGTCGTGCCCGTCGAACTTGACGATCACGTCGCCGGCTTCGATACCGGCGGGTTTCGCCGGCCCCTTGTCGTCGACGCCGGCGATCAGCGCGCCGCGCGCCGGTTTCACGTTGAGGCTCTCGGCAATCTCATCTGTCACCTGCTGGATGCGCACGCCAAGCCAGCCGCGCCGCACTTCGCCGGTCGTGCGCAACTGCTCAATGACCGGAATCACGGTCTTCGACGGAACAGCAAATCCGATGCCGATCGAGCCGCCGGATGGCGAAATAATCGCCGTGTTGACCCCGACCACTTCGCCGTTGAGGTTGAACAGCGGCCCGCCGGAATTGCCGCGGTTAATGGCGGCGTCGGTCTGAATGTAATTGTCGTAGGGGCCGGAGTTGATGTCGCGGTTGCGCGCCGACACGATGCCCGCCGTGACGGTGCCACCCAGGCTGAACGGATTGCCGATCGCAATCACCCATTCGCCGAGGCGCAGCTTGTCGCTGTCGCCGAACTTCACCGCCTTCAGCGGATGCGTGGTCTTGACCCGAAGCACGGCCAGATCGGTCTTTTGATCGCGGCCGAGGATCTCGGCCCTGAGCGTCGTGCCGTCGTTGAGGATGACATTGACCTCATCCGCGTCGGCAATGACGTGGTTGTTGGTGACCACGATACCCGACGGGTCGATGATGAATCCGGAGCCGAGTGAATTGACGCGGCGCGGAGTATGGTCGCTGTCATCGCCGCCGCGGCCACGCTTGTTCTTGAAGAACTCCTCGAAGAACTCCTCGAACGGCGAGCCGGGCGGCAACTGGGGCATCTCGCCGCTTCGAATGTCCACCGTCTGCTTGGTCGAGATGTTGACGACGGCGTCGATCACCGATTCGGCAACGTCCGCGATCGCTTCCGGACCGCGCGCCGACGCCGGCACCGCGAGGACCGGCAAAATGATCGCCACCGCTGCAAAAAACGAGATTGCCGGCCGCCGCGCCTCGCGCGCGAAGCGTGAAAGAATGCCGCCCATGTGCCTCAAGTCTCCTCGAAGATCGCCGGCGACACTGCCCCCGGCCCAAGGGGGATTCAAGTCCCGGAGGCTCCACTAGCCGGGCGATTTGGTCGGAAACATGTTCGACTAGCCGCGCATCAACCAGACGACGATCAAGCCGAACACCGCCGAGCCGATTCCAACAAGCCGCAGCGGCATATCCGGCGTTTCCATGACCGAAACCATTGCGCGTTTGGCGGAACCCGGAAAGGCCGCGAACACCAGCCCCTCGATCACAAATACGAGACCGAGCGCGACCAGAAAGTCTGACATGCAGCCCCTGCGATTCGCGCGCTACTTTGCGGGCGCGGTCTCACCGGAACCGCCGGGCGATGTGGCCGCGCCAGACGACTTTCCGGACGGGTTGCCGAAAAAACGGAAGAAGCTCGAATTGGGCTTCAGCAGCAATTGCGTGTCATTCTGCTTCAGCCCGTTGTCGTAGGCCTGCATCGAGCGATAGAAGGCGAAGAAGTCCTTGTCGCGATTGAAGGCGTCGGCAAAAATCTGGTTGCGCTTGGCGTCGCCTTCGCCGCGGATCTGCTCGGATTTGGCGGTCGCTTCGGCGACCAGAACGGTCACCTCGCGGTCGGCGCGTGAGCGGATTTCCTGCGCGCGCTGCGTGCCCTGCGCGCGGAATTCGGCCGCCTCGCGCTGCCGCTCGGTCTGCATGCGCTGATACACCGCCTGCGTATTCTGCTCCGGCAGATCGACACGCCGGATGCGCACGTCGACGACGCTGATGCCGAATCCGTTGGCTTCGCGGTCGAGTTGGTCCCGGATGCTTTGCGTAAGCTGCGGGCGCTCATCGCGAACGATCTGAATGAAGGTCGCCTCGCCCAGAACGCGGCGCAAGCGCGACGTGAGCATCGTCGAGAGCCGCTGATTGGCGGCCGCGACCGTGCCGACCGCCTGATAGAACTTGAGGGCGTTGCTGATGCGATAGCGGGCAAAAGCGTCAACCACGAGACGCTTTTGATCCGACGCGATCACCTCCTGCGCCGGCGACTCGAGGTCGAGAATGCGCTTGGGAATGGAAATGACGCTGTCAATGAACGGCAGCTTGACGTGCAACCCAGGCTGCTCCGTGATGCCGACCGGCTGACCGAGGCGGACGACCAGCGCCTGCTGTGTCTGGTACACCGTGAATACGGAGCTGTAGAGCACGATCAGGGCGGCAAGCACCACGACAAGGATCGCGCCGCCGGCAACATTCAGCTTCATCGGCGGCCTCCCGAGGCTTGCGTGCGAGTCGATTGCTGATGCGGCTGCGACTGAGTCGGGGTCGGGAGGGTGTTGAGCGGCAGATACGGCACGATGCCGCCCTTCCCGCCGACGTCCTGATCGAGAATGATCTTGTTGGTGCGCCCCAGCACCTTTTCCATGGTTTCGAGATACATTCGTTCGCGCGTTACATCCGGCGCTTTCTTGTACTGCTCATATATCTGCAAGAACCGCGCGGTCTGGCCGGTGGCTTCGGCGACTGTCTGCTGCCTGTAGGCCTCCGCGGCCTGGGTGATTTGTGCCACCTTGCCGCGCGCCTCTGGAATGATGCGGTTGGCGTAGGTTTGCGCCTCGTTTTGCGCGCGCTCGGCGTCAATGCGCGCAGCCTGCACGTCGCGGAACGAATCGATCACCTGCGCGGGCGGATCGACCTTCTGCAGCTGCACCTGCGTGATCTGAATGCCGGCGCCGTAATGATCGAGCGTACTCTGGATCAGATCGTGGACCGCCGCTTCGATGGTCTGGCGGGCGCCGGTCAGGATCGGCGCTATATCCCGCCGGCCGATCACCTCGCGCATGGCGGCTTCGGCGACCGCTTTCACCGTGCCTTCCGGATTCTGGATATTGAACAGGTAATCGCTCACGCCGTTCGGCTTGACCACCCAGAACACCGAGAAATCGACGTCGACGATGTTCTCGTCGCCGGTGAGCATCAGGCTCTCTTCGGGCACGTCGCGAACCGACGCGCCGCGCCGCAGGTCTTCCGAAACCCGCATGCCAATATCGAGCTTGTTGATGCGTAGCGCCTTGGGCGTCAGCGCCGTCTCGATCGGATACGGCAGGTGGTAATTGAGGCCGGGCTTCACGTCGCGATCGTAGCGGCCGAAGCGCAGCACGACGCCGAGCTCGTCCGGCTCGACGCGGAAGAACCCGGACAGGCCCCACAGGACGAGCGCCGCCAGCGCGATCAGCAGGAATCCGCGCCCGCCGAGTTGCCCTCCCGGCAGGACGCGCCGCAGCTTATCCTGCCCGCGGCGGAGGATTTCCTCGAGATCCGGCGGTGTCGGCCCGGACGACTGTGGTCCTGAGCCCCAGGGGCCCTTGCCTCCGGAACCCCACGGCCCGCCTCCCTGATTGCTCCAAGGCATTGAAGATGCTCCTCGCCGCGCCATTCCCTCGGCGGCCCTGCGGCGGGCGGGTTATAGTGGACCGGGCCCGTCCTTACAACGCGCGCCCGTGCGGCGCTCGGACGCTCTCAGCGCCTTTCATAAACGGCGACCGCAAAGCTCGCCGTGTCGTGCGGGCCCGCCGGATGCTCCTTGCGCGACACCTCGCGCCAGACCGTTGGATCGATCGGCGGGAAATGCACATCGCCTTCAGGCGAGGCGTGAACATGGGTTATTTCAAGGCGCTTCGCCATGGGCATCATCGCGGCGAAGATATCGCTGCCGCCGATCACCATGATTTCGCCGATTCCGCGTTTTTTTGCGTCCCCGAGCGCGAGCGCGAGCGCGGCGTCAATACTGCTCGCCGGCACGATACCCGGCGCAGAGAACGCCGCATCGCGCGTCACGATGATGTTGGTACGCTGCGGCAGCGGCCTGCCGATCGAGGTGAAGGTCTTGCGGCCCATGATTACCGGCTTGTTGATCGTGAGCGCGCGAAAATGCGCGAGATCGGAACGCAAGTGCCACGGCATGCCGCCGCGAAACCCGATGACGTTGTTCTCGCCGATGGCGGCAACGATGACGATACTCGTCATTGCGCGTCCTCGCGCGCGAAGCGCTGCAACGCTTCTCCGCTCATACGGCAGATCCGCCAATCCTCCATCACGCTCGCGCCGATCGATTTGTAGAATTCGATCGACGGCTTGTTCCAGTCGAGCACGGCCCATTCGAAGCGCGGCCAGCCTTCGCTGACGCAGCGTTGCGCCAGCGCCCGCATCAGCGCCTTGCCAATACCTTTGCCGCGGTAAGCCGGCCGCACAAAAATATCTTCGAGATAGAGTCCGTTACGGCCGCGAAAAGACGAGAAGTTCAGGAACCACACGGCAAAGCCGACCGCCTCGCCGCTCCATTCCGCAATGTCACAGAACACCCGCGGCTTCGGCGCAAACAGCGCGGCGGCGATTTGCTTTTCCGTTGCGTCCACCTTGGACGAAAGGCGCTCATAGTCGGCAAGCTCGTGGACGAGCGATAATATCAGCGCGGAATCTGCCGGCTCCGCCACCCGGACCGTGACGCTCACACCGCCACCTCGGCCTTGATGTGCGGATAGGGATCGTAGTTTTCGAGCGTGAAGTCTTCGTAGCGGAACGCAAAGATGTCCTTCACCGCCGGATTGAGCCGCATCGTCGGCAGCGCGCGCGGCGTGCGCGCAAGCTGCAGCCGCGCCTGCTCGAGGTGATTGAGATAAAGGTGCGCGTCGCCGAAGGTGTGAATGAAATCGCCCGGCTGATATCCCGTCACCTGCGCCATCATCATCGTGAGCAGCGCATAGGAGGCGATATTGAACGGCACGCCGAGAAAAACGTCGGCCGAGCGCTGGTAGAGCTGGCAGGAAAGCCGTCCGTCGGCGACATAGAACTGAAACAGGCAGTGACACGGCGGCAGCGCCATCTTGTCAACGTCCGCCGGATTCCAGGCGGTGACGATGAGCCGGCGCGAATCCGGGTTGCGCCGGATCATGTTCACCACATTGCCGATCTGGTCGATCGTCTTGCCGTCGTGGGCCGGCCATGAGCGCCACTGCTGACCGTAAACGGGGCCGAGGTCGCCGCGCTCGTCGGCCCACTCGTCCCAGATGCGCACGCCGTGCTCTTGCAGATAGCGCACGTTGGTGTCGCCGGCGAGAAACCACAGCAATTCGTGGACGATCGACTTCAGGTGCAGCTTCTTGGTCGTGAGCAGCGGAAAGCCTTCGCTCAGCACAAAACGCATCTGGTGGCCGAAGATCGAGCGCGTACCGACGCCCGTGCGGTCGCGCTTCTCGACCCCATCGGCCAGGATGCGTTTCATCAAGTCGTGGTACTGACGCATAAACGTCCTTTGCTGCGCGGGCCTAAAATGGGGAAGTCCGGGTCCCGCAGCAACCGCGGCGCCGGATCTGTCAACAGCCGGCAAGCCGGCCGGCGCGGCGGCAAAATCCAAAAACAAGGCATTTCGGACACCCGGCCGAGACGCCTGGCCCCGGGCCAGCCGCTCGGCAATCGCCGGACCCACCCGCATTCTGCTAACATGGCGGCGATCTTTGAGGGGGAGACGTCATGGCCAGTGTGTTCGACCATCTTATCGTCGCGCGTATCCTGCTGACGCTGGTGACGCTCGGCTACGGGTTCGTCACCGTGCTCGCGGATTTCAACAAGACCCACGCCACAAACCCCGCCTGGACGCCGCACGCCCGCTTCCACGTGGTCTGGCAAATCTCGAGCTACGTCGGCTTCGGCTTGCTGGCGCTCGGCCTTATTTGGATACCGGGTCCGCTGGCGGCGGAACGCCTGTATCTGGCGTGCATCATGGGCGCGATCGTTTACGGTGCGTTCTTCGTCGCCGCGTTCGCCATGCCGATCTACGGCGGACGGGCCTTCGACGACAACGGCTATCTGCCGTTTGCGGCCCCGCTGCCGATCATCGCGCGCCGCTGGGACGTGAACATCACGGCTTTCTGCGTCCTGACGGCGGTGCTGATCGCTGGCACAATCTCGCTCGTTGCTGGTTGATGGGAAGGATTCGGTTTTCGGCTGCGCGCGATCGAGACGTTCCACAGCCGGCGTTGATTGCGGCCGGTGCGGAGTTTGCCGTAATTTGCGTGTTTTACGGACGAGCTCCGGCAAATAATCGGGCTACGGCCGCCCGGCATATTGACCGTTTGCATGAGGCCCTATCTAGTGGGCAAAAAACCCAGAGGGGAAGCGCACTTGCGTAGCATCTTCAAGCTGAAGAAGGACTATTACGCTGGCGGCCTGATGATCCTGCTCGGCCTCGTCGCGGCGGTGGAAGGCCAGAACTACAACATCGGCACGCTGCGCCAGATGGGCCCCGGTTTTTTTCCGGTCGCCCTCGGCATCTTGCTGATTTTTCTCGGCCTCCTGATCGCCGGCACGTCGCTCGGCACAAGCGATGAGGAAGAGCACATCCTTCCCGAAAGACTCGAGTGGCGCGGCTGGTTCTGCATTCTTGCGGGTCCTGCCCTCTTCATCATCTTCGGCAAATTGGGCGGACTCGTGCCGGCGACGTTCGCCTGCGTGTTCGTCTCCGCGCTCGGCGACCGCTCCACCTCGCTTAAGAGCGCGTTCGTTCTTGCCGTCGGCGTCACCATCTTCGGTGTCGTTCTCTTCTCCTATCTCCTGAAAATGCCGATGCCAGTCTTGAAGTGGGGGCTTTCGTGATTGAAACGGCACTCTCGGATCTAACCTACGGCTTCGGCGTTGCGCTCGAGCCGCACAATCTCATGTGGTGCATTCTCGGCGTGCTCGTCGGCAACATGGTCGGCGTGCTGCCCGGCATGGGACCGCTGGCGACGATTTCGATCCTGCTGCCGCTGACCTTCGGCATGAAACCGGTCGCGGCGATCTTGATGCTCGCCGGCATCTATTACGGCGGCCAATACGGCGGCGCGATCTGCTCAATTCTTTTGAACTTGCCATGTCACCCGCCGCACGCGGTGACATGTCTGGACGGCTACCCCTTGACCAAACAGGGCAAGGGCGGCACCGCGCTCGGCATCACGGTCATCTCTTCTTTCGTGGGCGCCTCCTGGGGCATCACCGAGATGATCTTCCTGGCGCCCGCACTGGTGAGCATCGCACTGCAATTCGGACCTGCGGAAGTCTGCTCGCTGATGCTCCTCGGTCTGCTTGCGGGATCGACGCTCGCACGCGGCTCGCCGCTCAAGGGCATCGCGATGACGGTGCTCGGCCTGCTGCTTGGACTGGTCGGGGCCGACCTCGAGACCGGCGTGCCACGCCTCACATTCGGCGTCCTCGAGCTTTACGACGGCGTCGAGATCGTCGCGCTCGCGCTCGGCCTGTTCGGCATCGCCGAGTTCATGCGCAGCATCAATCAGGAAATCAAGATCGACCTGAAGTATTCGAACGTGCGCGTGCGCGACATGTGGCCGAGCGGCGCCGATTTGAAAAAGTCGCTTCTGCCGATGTTCCGCGGCACCCTGATCGGCAGCCTCTGCTCGCTCATCCCCGGCACGGGCCCGACCATCGCCTCGTTCGTGTCTTACGCAACCGAGAAGAAAATCTCCAAAAATCCCGGCAAGTTCGGCACCGGCGCCATCGAAGGCGTCGCCTGTCCCGAAGCGTCCACGCACTCGTCCGTGCAGGGCGATTTCATCCCGACCATGAGCCTCGGCATTCCGGGCGACACGACCATGGCGCTGCTGCTCGGCGCCTTGATGATTCAGGGCATCGTGCCCGGCCCGCAGCTCATCAGCCAGCACCCCGACATTTTCTGGGGCCTGATCGCGAGCTTCTGGGTCGGCAATATCGCGCTGGTCATCCTGAACGTGCCGCTCATCGGCCTGTGGGTGAAGCTGCTGACGGTCCCGTACAAGTATCTGTATCCGAGCGCCCTTTTCTTCGTCTGCATCGGCGTCTATGGCGCCAACAACGACATGTTCCAGGTCGGCGAGACGATGGTGATCGGCGTCTTCGGCTATATCCTGCTGCTGCTCGGCTTCCATCCCGCGCCGGTCCTGCTCGGCTTCGTGCTCGGGCCGCGCTTCGAGGAGAATTTCCGCCGGGCGATGTTGATCTCGCGCGGCGATATCGGCGTGTTCGTCGAGCGGCCGATCAGCGCGGTCTTCATCGGGCTCTGCTGCATCCTGATCCTGGCGCAGATCTTCATCTACGTGCGCGGCGTCATGCGCACGCGCGCGGGCGCCAAGATCACGCGCGAGCCGGAATCGGTGCCGACCACGCCGCAGTCCTCGCCGGCGGAATAGCGATCAGAGATAGCCGGCGAGACCGACCGCGCCGGCGACCGCGAACAGCCAGAGCGGATTGATGCGGGTGAAATAGGCCGTGACGCCGGTCGCAATTGTCAGCGCCGCGGCGGCCGCAGTGTGATCGGCCGCGCGCGCGACGACGAAGGCGCTCGCCGCGACCAGCCCGAGCGACACCGGCACCATGCCCGCCTGCACGGCGGCGCGCCAAGGCTTCTCCTTGAAGCGATCCCAGGTGCGGCTGACGAAGAAAGCGAACACGCAAGGCGGCGCGATCATCGCGGCCGTCGCGACCGCGGCGCCGGCCAGGCCCGCGACGTGGTACCCGATCAGCGTGACGATGATGACATTGGGACCGGGCGATACCTGGGCGATGGCGTACATGTCGGCAAACTGCCGGTCGTTCATCCAGTGCATGACCTCGACGGCTATGCGGTGCATTTCGGGAACGGCCGCGTTGGCGCCGCCGACGGCGAACAACGACAGCACGGCGAAATAGCTGGCGAGCGTCAGCAGCGGGCCGAAGCCGGAGTCGTCCCTCATCGGCGCATCCATGCAAGCGCGACACTGATCGGAGCGAGGCCGATCAGCACCAGCGGCAACGGCCAGCGCAGCAGACCGACCGCGACAAAGCCGGCCAGCGCCACGAAAGGCGCGAAGCTCAATCCGCGCCGGAAAAGAGGCGCGCCCATTTTCGCGACCATCGCGATGATCAGGCCCGCCGCCGCCGATGAAATGCCGCTGAGGATGCGCCCGAGCGCGTCGATATCGCCGAAATAGGCGTAGAGCACCCCGATGAGGGTCACGATGACGACCGGCGGCCCGAGCAGTCCGGCAAGCGCCACCGCCGCGCCGGGCGCGCCGCCAAAGCGCTGACCGAACACGATCGAGAAGTTCACGACGTTTGCGCCCGGCAGGAACTGCGCCAGCGAAAATGCCTCGTTGAACTCATCGGCGGTCATCCAGCCGCGGCGGTCGACGATCATCCGCCGCGCCCAGGGCAAGGCGCCGCCGAACCCGGAAAGCGAAACCCCGACGAAGGAGAAAAACAGCGATGTGAGGGAGGGCCGCTCGACCTTGGCGGCGGCGCTGGCGGAGTCGGGCATCGGGCGAAGCATTACTCTGCCGTGTCTTTTCCAACCATGCGAATTATCGGCTGCCACCCATGCGCCGATACGACCACACCTTCGCGGTCCGATTCGTCAATGGATTCAGGCGGCTGGGCGCTCTTTTTTCGTCAATCTTTACGCCTTATATTGCGAGGTGCCGGCGCAAGCCGGCTATGGCGATAAACGGCCGTCGTAATAAACCTTTCGGACCCGGGGGCAGTACCCGGCGGCTCCACCAATTCCAGGGGACAGTATTCGGAGGTCGGCAATCAGTGAGAGCAATTTCTGATGACTGACGACCGACTACTGACCCTGACCACGGGGCCGAAATAGGATCGACGAGGGCGTAAAGGGCGCGCTTTTGCTCGGCATGGTTCCGCCGTTATCGGGCCAAATTCATAGTTGCCAACGACAACTATGCTCCGGTTGCTCAGGCTGCGTAACGCAGTCTGTAAGACCGAACTCAAAGTCCTGACGTCTTAGCAGCGCCAGGCGGGGTCCGGAGGCACCTGGCAACAGAAGCCTCCACTTTCATGCGCGTTTTTTGTGCGTCCGGCGCCGCCGGGAGGGATAGCTTTCGCCCTCCGCCGCGTTAGCATTCCGCCCGCGAGTCCCCATGCCGGGCCCGAGAGGCAAGACCGATGGCCGACCACATTCGCTACGACCTTCTCACGCAGCAGGCCTTGCGCGCGGTCGTGCGCAATGTGCTGGCGGACGTGGCCAAAAAGGGACTGCCCGGCGAGCATCATTTCTACATCACGTTCGATACCGCGGCGGAGGGCGTGAAGCTGTCGCCGCGCCTGCGCGAGCAGTTTCCGGAAGAGATGACGATCATCCTGCAACACCAGTTCTGGGATCTGACGGTGAGCGACGAAGGCTTTGAAGTAGGCCTTTCGTTCAGCGGGGTGCCGGAGCGCGTCGGCGTACCGTTCGAGGCCGTGAACGCATTTTTTGACCCTTCGGTTCAGTTCGGCCTGCAATTCGAGGAAGTTGTCGAACGGCAGGACAACAAGGCGCCGGCCAACGCGCAGAAGCCCGAGAACAAGGGGCGCGCATCGAATGTGCCGGCGGCGGCAGAGCCGCAAACGTCAACACCGGAAAAAGAGCCGAGCGACCCGGAAGGCGGCGGCGCGGAGGTCGTCAGCCTTGATCGATTTCGCAAAAAATAAATTGGCGTAACGCAAACCCGATATGGACCGGCCAGGATCCGGAATGGTCAAAAACACAACAGATCGCTCTCCGGCGAGGAAACGAACGGAGAGCGACTCCTTTGGTCCGATCGAAATTCCGGCGGACCGCCTGTGGGGCGCGCAGACGGAAAGGTCGCTGCATAACTTTCGCATCGGCAGCGAACGCATGCCGATCGAAGTCGTGCGCGCGCTCGCGCTGATCAAGCGGGCGGCCGCCGAGGTCAACCGCGATCTCGGCTCCCTGGACCGGCGGCGCGCCGAAGCCATCGCGCAGGTCGCGCAGGAGATCCTCGACGGCAAGCTCGACGATGAGTTTCCTCTGCTCGTCTGGCAGACCGGATCGGGCACGCAGACCAACATGAACGTGAACGAGGTGATCGCCAACCGCGCCAATCTGGCGCTCGGAGGCGAACTCGGCGCAAAGGCGCCGGTGCACCCGAACGACCACGTCAACATGAGCCAGTCCTCGAACGACAGCTTTCCGACCGCGATGCACATCGCGGCGGCGCAAGGCATCGCAACGCTGCTCGATCCGGCGCTCGCTCATCTGCAAGACGCGCTGCAAAAAAAGAGCAAGGAGTTCGCGCGCATCGTGAAGATCGGCCGCACGCACACGATGGACGCAACGCCGCTGACGCTTGGGCAGGAATTTTCAGGCTACGCGGCGCAGGTGAAATCCAGCATCCACCGCGTCAGGCTGGCGCTGAAGGAGCTTTATCCGCTGGCGCAGGGCGGCACCGCGGTCGGCACCGGGCTCAACAGCAAAAAGCAGTTTGCAGCCCGTTTCGCCAAGAGGATCGCCGCGCTCACCCGGCTACCGTTCGTCAGCGCCTCGAACAAGTTCGAGCACATGGCCGGGCACGACGCCTACGTGTTCGCGCATGGCGCGATCGTCGCGGCGGCGACCGCGCTGTTCAAGATCGCCAACGATATCCGGTTTCTCGGCTCCGGCCCGCGCTCCGGCTTCGGCGAATTGATCCTGCCGGAGAACGAACCCGGCTCCTCGATCATGCCAGGCAAGGTCAATCCGACGCAGACGGAAGCCCTGACCATGGTGTGCTGTCGCGTTTTCGGCAATCACACGACGATCATGACCGCGGCGTCGCAGGGTCATTTCGAGCTCAACGTCTTCAAGCCGGTGCTCGCCTACTGCATGATGCAGTCGATCCGGCTGCTGGCCGATGCGGCGCGCTCGTTCGCCGACAATTGCGTCATCGGCATCGAGGCCAATGAGCCGCGCATCCGGGAATTGCTGGAACGCTCGCTGATGCTTGTTACGGCCCTCTCCCCCCGCATCGGCTACGACAAAGCCTCACAGGTGGCGAAGGCCGCTCATGCCAACGGGACGACGTTGCGGGAGGAAGCCATTCGGCTCGGATTTATCTCCGCCGAAGAGTTCGATCGGCTGGTGCGGCCCGAAAAAATGACCCGGCCGTTGTAACCTCGCGTCGGCCGGAGCGATGGTCGCCGCAATTGCAGTTGAGATGTATTGCCAGCCGCCGCGAGACTTCAGACAAAAAGGACGGAAAGCAGGGCGCATGTATTCGCACGCAAAATTACTAGCAAAGGAAGCGGTATTTTCATCATATGAACAGCGCGCACCTCAATTGTTTCGGAGTCCTACGACACAATTTTGAAGTATAACTTTGCACTCACTGGAATAGATTTGAAATATCGATCTACCGATATTTGGCCAAGGCTGCATAACACCGACGGTCGGCAGGTATTCCATAACAGATGCAAATTTTTGGATTTGCTTTCAACTAACCGTGTATTGAATTATCGCGAAGAATTTTCGCATTATCGCACACGCGCTGACAAACGGGCTGGGACTCCAGTGCGGAGTCCATCTCCGCAGAGCGACGGCAGAACCGGCCAACCAGGCTCGAGCTTCAGATGGGACAGATCGTCAATTTGCGCACGGCGCGCAAGCGCGCTCTCCGCCAGAAGGAGGAGCGGCGCGCCGCGGCAAATAGGCTCGCCCACGGTCGCTCCAATACGGAGCGAAAGCTTGACGCCGCACGCGTTCAAAAAACCCGTCACGACTTGGATGCGCATCGGATCGACCCAGGAGACGAGCGATGAAATCCCCCGTGGTCAAACGTTCAATCGTGATTGCCGGCCACAAGACCAGCGTCAGCCTCGAGGATGCGTTCTGGGCGGGCCTGAAAGACATCGCCGGGGGACGCGACATGACCTTGTCCGATCTGGTGGCGACGATCGACTCCGGCCGCCACCACGGCAATCTTTCTTCGGCCATCCGGCTCTATGTGCTCGACCACTATCGTGGCCAGAGCCACGGCCAGGCTGCCGCGCCGCGCGACGTCACGACGGGCGTGCGTGCCGCGGCCATCAGTTCGGCGAGATAACGGAAAATTCGGGCGCCGGGTTTGGCGCCGGCCTGATCACCAGCGGCGGCGGCAGCGCCGGCGCCGTATGCCGTTTCACCGGCGCGTGAACAACCGGCTTCTTTTCCGCGACCGTGGAAGGCATGTGCCGGGCCGCCGGCGGCGGCGCGGGAGCACGCTGTGGTGCGGCGGCTTTCGGCTCGGCGTCGATTGCAGCGGGTGATGGGGGCTCGCTCACCGGCGTTGCCGGTTCGGCCGCCGGTTTCGGCGCGGCCTCGACCGCGGCCGCCCGATCGCGTTCGATCGATTCCAGCTTCTTGGCTTGATGCTCCACGGACCGCAGCATCAGCCATCCGGTCAGCGCCGACACATCGACGCTGCGCGAGGGAGATGAGAGCGGTCCCCTCACGGCCAGAAAAATATCGGGCCGCGTGCTGGTGGCCGATCTGTCGGCGCCCGAAAGCACGAGCCGTGCATCGATCGTGCCGTCGGTCAGATCCAATGTGCCGGTGACCGCGACGTCGGCATCGCTCGCGTGCGCCGACGTCTCGTTCAACCGGATTTGTCCGGCGGCGGCTGCAATGTTGCCGCCGATGCTGGCGACCGAAAGACGGCCGCTCTCGAGCGCGCGTCCGACCACGTCGGAAATCTTCGCCGCGTCGACCGGCATTCCGTTGTCGACGGCGCCTGCCACGGCATCGAAGGCCTGCGGGTTCAGCCCCGCGATCCGCGCGCTCGTCAGGCCGACGCTGCCGCTGCCGTGCAACGATCCGATCAGCGCGCTCGGGCTCATGCCGCTGCCGTCGAGCTCGGCTTTCAGCGCAAGCTTGCCGGCGAGCGGCGGCCGCGTCGAAGCGGGCAGCATCGCGGTCACATCGGCGCCGTCGAGCGCGACCTTCAGATGAGCGGCAAGCCCCTCGCCCGACTTGCGGAACGCGAGTTGCCCGGCAAAATGCCCTCCGGCGAGATCGCCGGACACATTGTCGAGCGTCATTTCGTCCTTGCCGAATTCAAGCGTGCCGCGCAATTCGCGCGCGGTGAGGCGCGGCGTCAGCGCGGCGCGGGTCGCCTTCACGGTGATCTGACCCTCGATCGGCGCAAAGGCTCCGCGCACAAACGGATCGCTCGTCCAATGCCAGGCCGGATTTTCGCGCCCACGCGGAAAACCGGCGGCGGCGCCGACGAGCGCTGCGGCGTCGAGACGATCCGCATTGATCTCGCCGCTCAGCCGCGCCGGCGCGCCGAGCGCAAGCCCGAGGTCGCCGCGCAGGTGCGTTCCGGCGATCGTGCCGTCGAGATCGGCAAACTTCACATCCGACCCCGACAGCGTCACGCGGCCGGTGAACGCCACCGGCAGCGCCGCCGGAGCAGCACCGATTGCATCGATTGCAGGCGCCGCATCGGCGTGGGCAACCGACAGGCGCATCGACGCTGTTTCAATGCCGTTCGCGTCAATTCGCATCGTCCCGTCCGCGGACGTATCGAGGCCGTCCGCAGCGAGCTTGCCGTCGATCCGCAAGTCGCCGTGGGCCGGCCCACGCGCCGTGAACGTCAGCGTTCCCGCGCCGTTGCCGACCGCGACCAGCCGATCGAGGCCAAACAAGGCAACCAGCGCGCGGCTGTCCTTTGCGGCAAGCTTGCCGGTGACGCGGACATTGCCGAGGTCGCGCTTGTCGACATCCGTTGCGCCTGCGCCGTTGAGCGCCACCTGAACGCCGCCGAGCGTGCCGCGAATGTCCAACCTCACCTCCGCGGTTTTTCCGGCGGGCGCGAGGTTCAGATCGGCGTGCAGCTTTGCGGGCGACGCTTCCAGTGCGGCGGGCAGTTTTTCCGCGAGACCCGGGGCAAACCTGGCGAGAACGGCGGCGGCGCTCGTGAGGTCACGCGCATCGAGATCGACCGCGATGCTGCCGTGCGGCGATTTGGTCGACGTGTCGATGCGTCCGCTGGCGGAGAAAGCCGCGCCGCCGAAATCCGCAACCGCGAGCCGCTCCACGTCAAGCCCGTTGGCATCGACGCGCAACCGCGCCGTCGCCTGGCGCGCCTCGATCCCGCCAAGCGTCACGTGGCCGATATCGAGCGCAACGGTCACGTCGTGCGGACGCTCGATCGACGACCCGGCAAACAAGGCCTTGGAAAAGCCGAGCGCCGCATCGAGGTCCAGCTCCGGCGCGCTCAGCGACGCATTGAGCCGTGAGGGATGTTTCCCCGCCGCGAACGTATAGACCAGTTGCCCGGAGATCGCCTCGCGGTCGAAGTTCGCCTGCAACCGCTCGACCGCAATCTTTTCGCTGCCGAGGACCATGTCGCCGCGCACATGAAGCGGCCGCGGCTGCCCCTTGGCGGTTTCCGGTTTGCCGGTGAGCCAGGATGCAAACTTGCGTGGATTGTCGGCATCGATGGCCGCCGGCCCCGTGAAGGTCACACCCGCCGCATCGACCACGAGCTGCCCGCTCAGCCGAACCTGCGTGAAACCCGGCGCACGGAATTCGAACCGCTCCAGATTCCAGCCTTTGGCGTCGGTCGAGATGTCGCCCTGGAGGCTCTGCACGGTGTTGCCGCCGAGCGTCACCTGATCGATGCTGAGCCCAAGCCTGATCGGAAAGGTCGGCCGGAACGCGGCCGCGCCCCATTCGGCCAGCTTGCGAAAGGCCGCGGCCGGCGGCAGCGTCTCGTTGCCGCTGCCCAGCGCGCGATCGACGTCGATCTGGCGCGCCGACAGCACGCCTTCAAAATGCGGCTGCGCGCCGAACTCTAGATCGGCCGTGCCGGTGAGCTTGATCGCCTGGGCGTCGGAACCGTACTGGAATTCAACCTGCTCCATCAGCGCGCTCGACGGGCTGATCTTGATCTTGCCGTCCACGCGCCAGGGCTGCGTCACGGAATTGGCGCCGCGCTGCGCGATGGCGACCGGGCGCGCGACCTTCAGCGTGCCGTCGAAGTGCGGCGTGTCATTGGCAAAGGACAGCGTGCCGTCGCTTTCGATGCTGAGCGGATAAGTGACCGGATCGATGTTGAGACGAAGCTTGAGCGTATCGTCGTCGCCCAGGCGGCTCGCCGACAACCGATAGGGATAGAGATCGTCGCCAAGCCTGAAAGCGCCCTCGCCTTTGACGGGACCGAGCAGCGAACGCGCGTCGCCGTTGAACCAGACCTTGTCGAGCACCAGGTTCCGGCCGTTCGCCGCGTCTTTGAGCACAATCTTTCCATCGTGGATGCTGAGCCGGTCGACCGAGAACGCGTCCGGATCGAACTTGACTGCGATGGCCGGCATCTGAAGTCGCCCGGACTTGTCGAGACCCAGATTCAATTGCGGGCCGCCGACATCCATCTCGGTCGCATGCCACTCGCCGCGCATCAGCGGGCCCAATCCGAACTCCACGGCAACCGACTGAAGGCGCACCTGGTCGCCTCCGTTTGGCCCGATCGTCACGTCGTGCAGGACGAGGCGCGGCGACGGCAGCAGACGCGCGTCAATTGCGCCCGCCACACGGACCTTTGTTCCGACAAACCGGCTTGCCTCGTTCTCGAAGACGGAGCGATGGCTGCTCCAGTCGATCACAAAAGGACCGACCAGCGCCGCGACAAGCGCCAGGATGATTGCAATAGCCAATCCGAGCAGGGTTGTCTGCACGCACGACTCCGGCGCGGCTCCGCAGGGCCGACCCACGTCCGCGCTTCGACAGGCTGAGATTCTACGCCATTTCTGACGGTTTTGGAGGCATTTCTATGTCGCGGGCGTCTATCGCCGGTATTTAGTCACCCGAGCGCGACGATCTTGCCGGGGTTCATGATGTTGTGCGGATCGAGCGCCCGCTTGATCGCAACCATGGCGGCGAGCGCCGGCTCCCCGTGCTCGGCCAAGAGGTATTTCATCTTGCCCTGCCCCACGCCGTGCTCGCCGGTGCAGGTTCCATCCATGGAAAGCGCGCGCTGGACCAGCCGCTCCAGCAGCTCCTTCGTCTTCTGCACTTCCTGCGCATCCTGCATGTCAACCAGCAGCGACATATGAAAATTCCCGTCGCCCACATGCCCGAGAATCGGCGCGAGCAGTCCGCTTTCGGCGGCGTCGCGCTGCGTCTCGACCACGCATTCGGCAAGTCGCGAAATCGGCACGCACACGTCGCTCGCCAGCGTGTCGACCCCCGGCCGCAGGCCGCGCGCCGCCCAGTAGCCGTCATGGCGCGCCTGCCACAGCCGTGTCCGGTCCTCCGGCTTGGTCGCCCACTCGAACGGGCCGCCACCGAGATCGTTTGCGATCTCGCCAAAGCGCGTCGCCTGCTCGGCGACGCCCGCCTCGCTGCCGTGGAACTCGACCAGCAGCATCGGGGTCTCCGGCAGACTCAACCTGGAGAAGGCATTGACGGCCTTCACCTGCAATTCGTCGAGCAATTCGATGCGGGCAACCGGAATCCCCGACTGGATGGTGAGGATGGTCGCGTTGCACGCCGCCTCCACCGTCGGGAACGGGCAGATGCCGGCGGAGATCGCCTCCGGGATGCCGTGCAGCTTCAACGTCAACTCGACGATGATGCCGAGGGTGCCTTCGGCGCCGATAATCAGCCGCGTGAGGTCGTAGCCCGCCGACGATTTCCTGGCCCGGCGCGACGTGGTCATCAGTTCGCCTGTCGCCGTCACCACTTTAAGCGCCAGTACGTTGTCCTTCATCGTGCCGTAGCGCACCGCGTTGGTGCCCGAGCAGCGCGTTGACGCCATACCGCCGAGCGAAGCGTCGGCGCCGGGATCGATGGGAAAGAACAGGCCCTGATCGCGCAAATGCTCGTTGAGGGCCTTGCGGGTAATGCCGGGCTCGATGACGCAATCGAGGTCTTCCGCGTGCACCGCCAGTACGCGGTTCATATCGCGAAAGTCGATCGAGACGCCGCCCGCCGGCGCGTTGACCTGGCCCTCGAGCGACGTGCCGGTGCCGAACGGAATGACCGGCACTTCGTGGCTCGCGCAAACCCGCACGATGTGCTGCACGTCCTCCACGCTTTGGGGAAATACGACCGCGTCAGGCGGCTGGTTCGGGACCCAGGTGAGCGTGTTGCCATGTTGCTCCCGCACGGCTTGCGAGGTGACGACGCGATTGCCGAACGCGGACGCAAGCGCCGCGACCGCTTTTTCCAGGGCCGCCCGGTTACGGGGGCGTTCGGCAGCGACCTCAGTCAAGTCCATGCAGCATCCCTCTGCCAGATCCGATGGTTCGATCGGACGTTAGCAGAGGGCGCGGCAGGGGTGAACGATTGCTGGCCCGGGGGCGGCGAAGCCCACTACGGCGCCGGCCGGATGCGCGTCTTGTCCGTTGCCGACTTGCGCGGCAGCGGGATGATCATCGAGACGCGCCGGCGATAGTCACGGTACTGATCGCCGAACACCGCAATCAGATCGTGTTCCTCGAGCGCGATGCCGACAAAGATGTAGGCCGTCGTGACCGCCGCAAACAGCAAATGCCCGGCCGTCATCATCGGCGTCGCCCAGAAGGCGATGATGAAGCCGAGATAAATCGGGTGGCGCACGAAGTTGTAGAACAGCGGCGTGCGGAAGCGCAGCACCGGCATTTCCTTGCCGACGAGATTGTTGGCGACCTGATGCAGCCCGAACAGCTCGAAGTGGTTGATGAGAAAGGTGCTGAGCAGTACGATGCCCCAGCCGATCGCCTCAAGGGCGAGCAGCGCCGTGTCGAGCCGCGGGTCATGCACCTGCCAGATCACGTTCGGGATCGGGCGCCACTGCCAGATCAGCAGCGCGAGCGCGAGGCTCGCCAGCAGCACGTAGGTGCTGCGCTCGATTGCGGCGGGCACGATTTTGGTCCACACCCGCTTGAACTGCGGACGCGCCATCACGCTGTGCTGGATGGCGAAGATCGACATCAGCACGAGATTGATGATGATCGCCATGACGAGCGGCGTCGCCGGGCCCGTATTGATCGTTTTCGGGACCACCACGCCGGCAACGAATCCGATGGCATACAGAAACGTCGCGAAGAAGAAGAGATAGACGACAATTCCATAAAGGAATGCGAATACGCGGCCCATTTTCAAGCTCCTTCTCTGACCTGGGGGCCGGCGCGCGCTGATGACGCGCCGGCATCGATCGGACTTTATGTCCTGTAGTTCAGCGATCACGTTTCGTGACGACGACCTCGAGATACTCGCCCGGCACCACCATGGTGCCGTCGAAGGCCTTGTTCTTGCGTTCGATGAGCGCCAGAAGATCGTTTCTCAGCGCATCCTGCTTGGTCGCCTCGAGCGCGGCGAAGGCCTTGTGCATCGGCCCGTAATAGGTCCTGAACACATCGACGAAATGCGCGCCCGACCGATAGCGGAAATTGAAATGGCGCGGCGAAGCATGAATCGACTTTGCGCCGGGCCCGAACAATTCGCTCAGCCGCTCGTGCGTTCCCCACGCCAGCGGCGACTTGATGCCCACGGGCGGCGGCAGGTATTTGCCGAGCATCTTGAAGACTTCTCCGATGAAGCCTTCCGGAGTCCAGTTCGCGAGGCCGATCTTGCCGCCCGGCTTGCAGACGCGGAGAAGCTGCGCGGCGGCCTTTTCCTGATTGGGCGTGAACATCACGCCGAAGGTCGAAACGACCGCATCGAACTTGCCATCGGGAAAGGGCAATGCTTCGGCGTCGGCTTCCGCGAATTCAATGGTCAGGCCTTCGGCTGCCGCGCGCGCACGGCCGCGCTCAAGCAGACTGGGCACGAAATCGGTCGATGTCACATCGCACCAGCGATGCGCAGCGGCGAGCGTAACGTTGCCGTTGCCCGCGGCGACGTCGAGCACCTTTTGCCCGGCGCGCAGATCGAGGGCTTCGCACAGGTCCTCGCCCACGATCTGGAGCGTTGTCCCGATGAGGGCATAGTCGCCCGAGGACCAGGCGGCGTGTTGCCGCGCCTTCAGGGCGTTAAGGTCCGGCATTGTCGCGACATTCGCCTGCGGCCCAGCGCTGCGAACGGCTTGTGTTGCGGTGTTCATCCTTTTCTCCTGATGAGCTTGCGGACTGTGATCTTTGCGACAAACCCGATCGAAGGCTTTGCCCTATGCTTGATTTGTCCACGACGCAGGCTTGATTATTTCGTGAGAGCGGGCTTGTAGTCCTGGACGGGGACTGTGCCGTGAAATTTCTCTTTTCCAATCATGCGCTTGATACGGACCGCCGCGAGCTGCGGCGCGGCTCGGAGCAAGTGCCGGTCGAGCCGCAGGTGTTCGACCTACTGGTCTATCTGGTGCAGAACCGCGAGCGGGTGGTCAGCAAAGACGACATGATTGCCTCGGTCTGGGGTGGGCGGATCGTCTCCGACTCAACGCTGACCAGCCGCATCAATGCCGCGCGCAAGGCGATCGGCGACAGCGGAGACGAGCAGCGGCTCATTCGCACCGTTGCACGCAAAGGCGTCCGCTTCGTCGGCGAGTTGATCGATCTGGCGAACATGCCGGCGAGCCTCCCGCCCGAACCGGTTCGCCCCGTCCTGTCGGACCGGCCGGCGATCGCCGTGCTGCCCTTCGTCAACATGAGCGGCTATGCGGAGCAGGACTACTTCTCCGACGGGATCAGCGAAGACATCATCACGGCCCTGTCGAAGCTGCGCTGGTTTTTCGTGATCGCGCGCAACTCATCGTTTGCCTACAAGGGAAAGGCCGTGCACCTCGCGCAGATCGGCGAGGAATTGGGCGTCAATTACGTGCTCGAAGGCAGCGTGCGCAAGGACGAGAGCCGCGTGCGCATCACGGCGCAGCTCAACAATGTGGCGACAGGCGGCCATGTCTGGGCCGAACGCTACGACCGCAATCTGTCCGACGTCTTCGCGGTGCAGGACGAGATTACCGAAGCGATCGTCGCCGCGATCGAACCGCAGATCTACGCCGCGGAAAATTTCCGCGCGCAGCGCAAGCCGCCCGACAGCCTCGACGCATGGGACCTGGTGATGCGCGCGCTCGGCCACTACTGGCGCGTGACCCGCCAGGACAATGTCGTCGCGCAGGCGCTGCTCGAAAAGGCGACCAGCATCGATCCCAATTACGGGCAGGCGCTCGGCGTGCTCGCCAACAGCTACATGTTCAGCGCGCACATGGGCTGGGCCGACATGGCGGCAGCGGCGCCGATCGCCGAGCGGGCTGCGCTCGCCGCCATACGCAGCGACAGCGAAGACGCCTGGGCTCATCTTGCGCTCGGACACGTTTACCTGATGGCGCGCCGTTTCGACGATTCGCTCGCCGAATACGAAACCGCGCTCCGGCTCAATCCCAATTTCGCGATGGCGCAGGCCTATTGCGGGCTCTGCCTTTCCTACAACAGCCGCTGGCAGGAGGCCGACGAAGCCGCGCGCCGCGCCATTCGCCTCAGCCCGCGCGATCCGTTGCACGCGATTTATTGCGGCATCGCCTCCTATGCCCGTTTCGTCGGCCGCGACTACGCCGAGGCGATCAAGCTCGCGCGGGAAGCCATACGCCAGCGCAGCGACTTCGTCGGCGCGCATCGCGTTTTGACCGCCGCAGCCGCAATGGCCGGCGAAATGGAATCCGCCAAGCTCGCCCTGCAGGACCTCAAGCGCGCACAGCCGAATGTCACGCTCGAATGGATCGCCGCCAACATACCGATCCGTCACGCGAGCGAGCGCGACCATTACGTCGAGGCGTTCCGAAAGGCTGGATTGCGCTAACAAAGTGGACGCCGAGCGCCCGCCTGTCGTAGCGTGGCGCCCGCGTTTACGTCAGTGGAGCAGTGCATGAGCGGCCCCGTCATCGCCGTGACCGACAGCGTTTTCCCTTCCCTCGATCCGGCCAAGGCCGCGCTGGCGCGGCTCAACCCGATCTTCCGCATGTCCAAGAGCAGCGGCGCCGATGACATCCTCGCGGTTGCGCGGGACGCGGACGCGATCCTCGTCACTTATGCCAAGCTCGACGGGGCGCTGCTGCGCCAGCTCACGCGCTGCAAGGCGATCGGCCGCTTCGGGCTCGGCGTTGACAACATCGACCTGCCGGCCGCCAAGGAAAAAGGCATCGCCGTCAACTACGTGCCGGACTATTGCATCCGCGAGGTCAGCGACCACGCAATGGCCATGCTGCTCGCGCTCATCCGCAAGATCCCGCTCTCGAACAGACTGGTGCAGGCCGGCCGCTGGGAGATGCCGGCGGTGGTGCCGATCCGCCGCATCGAAGGCACGGTGCTCGGCCTTGTCGGCTTCGGCAACATTCCGCGGCTGGTGGCGCCGAAGGCGCAGGCGTTCGGCATGAAAGTCGTCGCGTTCGATCCTTACGCACAGGCTGAGCTGTTCAAGGTGGCGAACGTCGAGCGCGCCGATTTCGACACGCTGCTCAGGACCGCCGACTACGTCTCCGTGCACGCGCCGCTGACGCCGGCGACGCGCGGCCTGATGAACGCCGACGCCTTCGCCAAAATGAAAAGAGGCGCCTACCTCGTCAACACCGCGCGCGGGCCGCTGATCGACGAGCCGGCGCTCATCGCCGCGCTCGATTCCGGCCAGGTCGGCGGCGCCGCGCTCGACGTGGTGGCGAGCGAGCCGCTCGCCAGGGATTCCCCCCTGCTCGGGCGCGACAACGTCATCGTCTCCCCGCACACAGCGTTCTATTCGATCGAAGCGCTTAACGAGTTGCAAACCAAGTGCGCATCGGACGTCGCGCGCGTCTTGAGCGGCGAGAAGGCCGTCTATCCAATCAGCGCATGATGCTCGACCGCCTCGATCTCGAGCCCGTGTTCTTCGCGCCGTTCGTCTCGTCGATGATGCGGGTCGAGCCGGGCTGGATCGACTACAACGGCCATCTCAACATGGCCTACTACAACGTGCTGTTCGACCGCGCGGTCGACGAAGCCTACGAGCTCCTCGGCATCGGGCTCGACTACCTGAAAACGCACGGGCATTCGACCTTCACCGCCGAAGTGCACGTGCGCTACCTGCGCGAGCTGCACGCGGACGACCCGGTGCGCGTCACCTTTCAGTTGCTTGATTTCGATACCAAGCGCGTGCACTATTTCGAGCAGCTCTTCCACGCCACCGAAGGCTGGGTGTCGGCGACGTCGGAAAACATGACCCTGCACGTGGACATGACGGCAAAAAAGGTGGCGCCGTTCGGAGAACCTGCGCTGCGCGCGCTCGCGCGCATGAAGGCCGCGCATTCGCGGCTGCCGCGTCCGGAAGCCGCCGGCCGCCGCATCGCGATGCCGGACAAAAGCTGATCGCCGCCTAAAGCGGCCGCCGGATCGTGCCGAACACGATCGAGATCAGCAGCAGGATCAGCGCAATGAAGAAGATGATCTTCGCGATCGCAAACGACGTGCCGGCGATTCCGCCGAAGCCGAAAATCGCGGCGATCAGACCGATAATGAGAAACGTGACCACCCAGCCGAGCATGGCTTGCTTCCTCTCTTGCCTTGCGCTGTCCCTAAATGCCCGCGGGCAGGCATTGTTCCGACCGCGCCCGGTATCGCGGAACCTTCGTCCAGATGCCCGGTTGAATTGCCGCACGGAACAGGCCGCGAGCGGCCGGGAGGCGAGCATGAGCGAGACCGCGATCGTCGGCGAAAACGTTGAAGTCGTTCAGACGAGAGGGTCCCGCTCGGCCTTCACGTGGGGTGTTGTCATTGCCGGCGCCCTCGCCGCCTGGGCGGTCGCTTTCCTCATGGTCGCGCTTGGTTCCGGCATCGGGCTTGCGATTTCGAGTCCCTACTCCGGCCCAAGCACCACGACCATGACCATCGCCGGAGCAATCTGGCTCGTGTTCTCGGAGACGGTCGCCTATGCCGTCGGCGGCTATCTGGCGGCACGGCTGCGCATCCGCGACCACATTCCGGGGCCGGAAACCCAGTTTCGCGACGCGGCGCACGGCTTCATGGCCTGGGTCATCGGCGTGGGCATCCTGACCGTGGTGCTGGCCGTCAGCGGCATACTGTCGACGCATGCCGGCGCGGCCGGTCAGGCGGCAACCGTCACCGATGAGGCCCGCAAGGCGGCGGCCTACTTTTCATTCTGGACCTTTATAGCCCTGCTGTTCGGCGCGGTAGCCGCAACGCTGGCCGGCCTTCTTGGCGGGGAACTGCGCGATGAAGTTTAGCGGCGGCTGCCGTTTCAGCTCGAATTGAACGGTTCTCCGCCGGCGTGACTATTTTGCAACGTTTTGGTTTTACTATTGAATCGCGCGGCCTCGCGACGCCTCGCGGAAGCGTTCACGCGCAACCCGCCCTCAAATCGGGCCAAAGCAGGGGTAGCGGACGCCGGTTCCGCTGCCTAGCTACACCGTCGCGGGAACCACCTCCGCCTTTGTGACGCAGCCTTTGGCTGCATCTGTTTTACGCGGCTTGCACCCGAAGCGGGGGCCGCCAACCCAAGGGTCAAAGAACGCAATGCTCAAACGCATGGTGATCATGCTGGTGATCACCGGCCTGGTGCTTGGCGGCGTGTTCGGCTTCCAGGCATTCAAGTCCGTCATGATACGGCAGTATCTCGCCAAGCTTTCGAATCCGCCGCAAACGGTCTCGACGATGGTTGCGCATTCGCAGGAATGGCAATCGAGGCTGGAGGCGGTCGGCAGCGTGCGCGCCGTCAACGGCGCAAATCTCAGCGCGCAGATTGCCGGCATCGTATCGGAGATTCACTTCAAGTCGGGCACCGACGTGAAGAAAGGCGACCTGTTGCTGCAATTGATGAACGAGGATGACATCGCGCGCCTGAACGCGCTCAAGGCGACGGCCAACCTCGCCCGCATCAACGTCCAGCGCGATCGCATCCTGGTCAAGAGCAGCTCGGTAAGCCAGCAACAGCTCGATACGGATGAAGGCAATTTGAAGAACGCCGAAGCGCTGGTCGCGCAGCAGCAGGCAACCGTCGACTACAAGGCGATCAGGGCGCCGTTTTCGGGCCGGCTCGGGATTCGTCAGGTCGACGTCGGCCAGTATCTCGCCGCTGGCACGCCGATCGTGACGCTTCAGCAGCTCGATCCGATCTACATCGACTTCTATCTGCCGCAGAAGGCGCTGGCGGAAATCAGGATCGGCCAGAAAATCACGGCGAAGGTCGACACGTTTCCGAACCACACGTTCCAGGGCGAAATCCTCGCCATCAACTCGCAGGTCGACACCGCCACACGCAATGTGCAAATCCGCGCCCAGTTGCCGAACAAGGACGACCTGCTGCTGCCGGGCATGTACGCCACGGTCGATATCGACACCGGCGCGCCGCAGCGTTTCGTCACGCTTCCGCAGACCGCGGTCGCGTACAATTCCTACGGCAATATCGTCTATCTGATCGACGAGAAGGGCAAGGATGCCAACGGCAATCCGAAGCTTGTCGCGCGGCAGACCTTCGTCACCACCGGCGCGACGCGCGGCGACCAGGTCGCCGTTCTGAGCGGCGTCAAGGACGGCGACACCGTGGTCACGTCTGGCCAGGTCAAGCTGCACAACGATTCGCCGGTGGTCGTGAACAACGCCGTTCAGCCGCCCAACAATCCCAATCCGAAACTGGCCAATGAGTGATCGGCACTTGCCGGGGCATCAGGACAGCGGCGTGCGAACGTCGGCGCGCCGTCCTGAATCGCGACGGGCGCGGCAGACATGAATTTCACCGACATCTTCATCCGGCGTCCGGTGCTGGCGAGCGTCGTCAGCCTGATGATTCTCGTGCTCGGCATCCGCGCCGTCACGTCGCTGCCCATTTTGCAGTACCCGCGCACGGAAAACACCGTCGTCACGGTGACGACCACCTACTACGGCGCCGATCCCGCCGTGATCGCCGGCTTCATCGCCACGCCGCTCGAAAACGCCATCGCGCAGGCGAACGGCATCGACTACATGAGCTCGACGAGCCAGAACAGCGTCAACACGATCACCGTCTACCTCCGGCTCAACTATGACGCCGACAAGGCGCTGACGGAGATCAACGCCAAGATTCAATCGGTGCTCAACCAGCTGCCCTCCGGCACGCAGCAGCCGGTGCTCACCGTCAAGGTCGGGCAGACCGTCGACGCCATGTACATGGGCTTCGACAGCGACGTGCTGCCGCGCAACAAGATCACCGACTATCTCGTCCGCGTGGTCCAGCCGAAATTGCAGGCCGTGCCCGGCGTGCAGACGGCGGAAATCCTCGGCGGGCAGAACTTCGCGCTGCGCGCCTGGCTCGATCCGGAAAAGCTCGCCGCCTACGGCTTGACCGCGACGGACGTGGCGCGGGCGCTGCAAGCCAACGACTTCATCTCGGGGCTCGGCACCACCAAGGGGCAGATGGTGCAGGTCAACCTCGCCGCCTCGACCAGCCTGCACAGCGCCGACGAATTCGCCAATCTCGTGCTGAAGCAGTCCAGGGGCGCCATCGTGCGCCTGAAGGATGTCGCCAATGTCACCCTTGGCGCCGATGACTACGACACCCAGGTCGCCTTCGACGGCAAGCAGGCGGTCTATATCGGCATCCAGGTCGCGCCGGGCGCCAATCTCTTGAGCGTCATCTCGGGCGTGCGAAAGGAATTTCCGACCATTCGGGCGCAACTGCCGCAGGGCTTGCGCGGCGCCATCATCTACGACTCGACAGCCTTCGTGGACAGCTCGATCCGCGAAGTGATCTGGACGCTCGGCGAGGCGCTCATCATCGTGACGCTGGTGATTTTCGCGTTTCTCGGCTCGTTCCGCTCGGTGGTCATTCCGATCGTCGCCATTCCGCTGTCGCTCATCGGCACGTTCACGATGATGCTCGCGCTCGGCTTTTCCATCAATCTTCTCACGCTGCTCGCGCTGGTGCTGGCGATTGGCCTGGTGGTCGACGACGCCATTATCGTCGTCGAGAACGTGAATCGGCATCTCGCGCAAGGCATGCGCCTGATACCGGCGGCGATCCTGGCGGCGCGCGAGCTCGGCAGCCCGATCATCGCCATGACCGTCGTGCTGGTCGCGGTCTATGTGCCGATCGGCTTTCAGGGCGGCCTGACGGGCGCGCTGTTTACCGAGTTTGCCTTCACGCTGGTCGGAACGGTGACGGTGTCGGCGATCATCGCCTTGACGCTTTCGCCGATGATGTGCTCGCGCATTCTCAGGCCGCGCGACCCGGACAATCCCGGCTGGCAGGACCGGCTGACGGATTTCATCGATCGAGCCTTCGACCGGATTCGCAATCTTTACGAGCGAGGGCTGCACGGCAGCCTGAACTACATCCCGGTGACGGCAGTGTTCGCCGCCATCGTGCTCGGCAGCATCTATTTCCTGTACGCCGGCGCAAAGAGCGAGCTCGCGCCGCAGGAAGACCAGGGCATCATCATCGCGTCCTCAACCGTGCCGGCCAACGCGACCCTGCAGCAGAAGCTCGTTTATGCAAAGCAGGTGTATCAGATTTTCGCCAAGCACCCGGAGACCGCGCACGTCTTCCAGATCGACACGCCCGGCATGTCGCTCGCCGGCATGGTGTTCAAGCCCTGGGATGAACGGACAAAGACGACGAACGAGCTGCAGCCCGTCATTCAGAACGAGCTGAACGGCATCGCCGGCGCGCGCATCGCGGCGTTCCAGCTGCCGCCCCTTCCCGGCAGTCAGGGACTGCCGATCCAGTTCGTCCTGCAAACCACCGATTCCTTCGACAAGCTGAACAACGTGGCGCAGAAGTTTTTGCAAGAAGCGGTCAAGAGCGGCATGTTCATCTTTCTGGACAGCGATCTGAAGATCGACAGCCCGCAGGCAATCGTGCAAATCGACCGCAACAAGGCCGCGCAGCTTGGGCTGAACATGAGCGACGTCGGCGCCGCGCTGACCAGCATGCTGGGCGGCGGCTACGTCAATTATTTCAGCCTCGACCAGCGCTCGTACAAGGTGATTCCGCAGGTGCAGCACGCCAGCCGGGCGAACGTCCAGCAGCTGCTCAACTATTACGTCGCCACCGTGAACGGCGTCCCCATTCCGCTTTCGACGATCGCGACGATCAAGACGGAGACGATCCCGCAGTCGATCAATCACTTCCAGCAGCTCAACAGCGCCACGATCCAGGGCGTCGCCGCGCCCGGCGTGGCGCAGGCAGACGCGCTCCAATATCTGCAAAACCTGGCCGAGCGCACGCTGCCGCAGGGCTACTCCGTCGATTACGGCGGATTGTCGCGCCAATTCGAGCAGGAATCGAGCGGCTTCGTCGTCACGTTCGGCTTCGCGCTGATCATCATATTCCTTGCGCTTGCCGCGCTGTTCGAGAGCTTCCGCGATCCGATCATCATTCTGGTGTCGGTGCCGATGTCGATCGCCGGCGCGCTCATCTTCATCAGCATCGGGATCGGCGGAGCAAGTCTGAACATCTACACCGAGGTCGGCCTGGTGACGCTGATGGGCCTCATCAGCAAGCACGGCATCCTGATCGTGGAGTTCGCCAACGAGCTGCAAAAGCAGGGCAAGTCGAAACGCGAAGCGATCGAAGAGGCGTGCGGCATCCGCCTGCGGCCGATCCTGATGACGACGGCGGCCATGGTGCTTGGCGTCGTTCCGCTCATCATCGCGACCGGCGCCGGGGCGGTGTCGCGCTTCAACATGGGCCTCGTGATCGCGAGCGGCCTGTCGATCGGAACGCTGTTCACGCTGTTCGTCGTGCCCGCCGTCTACATGATGATCGCGGCGGATCACTCGAAGCGGGCCGAGGAAGCCGAAGAGGCAACGGTGGCTGCACCGTCAGCCTGAGGTGCGGATCTGGCTTATCTCCGTCACCCTGAGGTGTGCGCTCCAGCATCAGTTTCCGTAGGGTGCGGCTGAGCGCAGCGAAGCCCACCGCTACGCCGCCGCAAACGCATGCGATCCAGTGGGCATGGCGCTGACGCGTTGGCCACTCTACGCTCGCTAAAAATGGAGCTCGATCCGTTTATGGCGCAATGCCATGTGAGCAGCTTTCAATTCACAGCCTGTGATCCCCTCACAACGCTCTTCGGCGCAACCGCAGTACCTCTATCGAGTTGATTGGTTCGCGCTTGAGAACATGCGCGCTCATTTTGCGACAATTGATCGTAAATTGCGCAAAACCTGAATTGCAGACGCAGAAAAAAACTGACTGAGCAAATTCTGTGTCATTCGAGCATCATCCAATTGAGCGACGACATTGGATTCAAGATTGTGATCTGATCGATTGTCGAGCAGCAAGCCGACAATCAAGCACAACTGCACAATCCACGATTTCGTATCCAAGGAGGCGCACAATGGCCCCGGTTACCGCAATCAGTCTCGCCGAAAAACCCCTTACTTCTCCGCATCCCGTATTCCCCGTCCTCGATCTCGAGACGCATCGCGCAGCAATCGACGTCTCGGTCGCCGAAGCAACGAGACTTGGCAAGTTGCAATTGAAGGGCGCTACTGCCATAGCGCAAGCCCTAAGCGGCGTCTTTTCTCTTGCGCAATGGCAGTCTCCGTTCAAAATGCAAAACGATCGCGGCACGTGCTGGGCTTTTGCCGGCGCGGCTGCGCTTGAAGCCGCCTATCGCCGGAAATTCAACGCTCTGATCGATGTATCGGAAGAGTACGTCTTCCATATGGGAAAGTCGTTTGCGCTGAACCGGACCGCCCCCGGAGGACCGGTGCAAACGCCGGTCGAAAACAATTCGTCCTTGACCGGCTTTCAGGGCAGCGGCGATATCGCCCAGAAGCTCTCTGAGAACGCGGCAGCGCCGGAAGATGCCGCTCCCTATCTTCAAAGCCAGGCAAGTCTCGATGCAATTCTGCCGGTTCTGGGTTTTGCCAACGAGCAGGCGCTGAAGAGTCAAACTGACTTCGATGCGGTCGAGTTCTGCGAGCAGCATATTCCGCTGGTTGCCCGCGTGAACGCCCGCTACCGGGCGACCGACTGGGCCAGTCTCGGGCAAAACCCCAGCGTGGAAGCGCTGGAGAATACGCTGCTCGCCAATCACGAGGTCATCTGCGATGTGACCCACAAAACACCTCCGGTAGGAGGCCACGTGCTTCTGCTCATCGGCTTCGATCGCAATCGAAAGGTGTTCTTCGCCAAAAATCATTGGGGCGAAAACAAGTTCATCGAGATTCAGTATGCCAACGATCCTCAATGGGACATCAACAGCGGCTACTACCTCAAGGACGTGATTGATTCGAAGTTCGTGCAGAACGAGGCCTGCTGGCTCGGCAATTGGTGGGTCACGATCGGCAACAACACCTTCCGTATGCTGTTGCGCCGTTCTGAGGATTTCGCCGCGCCCGGGCAGCCAACGAAGCTGGGGACGGCCTATCTCGCCGACGGTGCCCACGACGTGAACGGTCAGTTCCTGGATGGCGGTAGTCACATCCGTCTGTTCATGGCACCCACGACCGCTCCGGTTTTGCCCGGAACGCTGTCAGGCACGCAGATCGATGCGACTTTGGATTTCGCTGATATCTACAATGCCGCTGGAAATACCGGCGGCCAGCCGGTGACCATGTCACGGTTCGCCACAAGATTTGCTGCCATTTTTGAAAAGAGCGACGGAACCGCATGGGAGGCAAGACACGGAATCGACGCCGATACATATCAAGCAACCTTCGACTCTTTGCTGCAGCAAGGATTCCGTTTGACCTATGTGAGCGGATACAGCGAAGGCAAAGGATCGCGTTTCAACGCAATCTGGCATAAGCGCGGCGGGCCGGCGTGGCAGGCACGGCACGGGCTGACCCCGGATCAATACCAGGCAACATTCACCAGCCTCGTGCAGCAGGGCTTCCGCCTCGTAACAGTCAGTGGATACGCTGAGAACGGACAGGCGCGCTATGCTGCGATTTGGGAGCAGCGTCCGGGCTCCGCCTGGCAGGCGCGCCATGGAATGTCGCGCGCACAATATCAGCAGACCTTCGACGATATGCTGAGGCAAGGCTTCATTCTCACTCATGTGTCCGGTTATCGCGTGAACGTCGATGTCCTGTTTGCCGCAATTTGGGAGAGGCAGGACGGTGTGACCATGGAGGCTCGCCACGGGCTTACTTCGAGCGCCTATCAAAAGACCTTCGACCAGCAGGTCGCGGCCGGGAGAAAACTCACCTGCGTGAGCGGCTACAGCGACACGGGCATTGCCCGCTATGCTGCGATCTGGCGGCAACAAGCGTCAGAACAATGGCAGGCGCGCCATGGCTTGACTGCCGCCGGCTATCAGAATGTCTTCGATGATCTGCGGACGCAGAACTTCATGCCTGTTCTGGTGACGGGCTATGGAGATGGATTCTACCCAGCCTGACGCCGACAGGCTTACGCATGCGACGATGCGGCGACTCCGCACACGCGGTCGATCAACGCGGCCGGTGAGGCCGGCGCCGCATCTCCCCGCCAAGCGACATGCTGGTCGGGCCGCACCAGCGTCAGCTTGTGCGAGTAAAGCTCTCGCGCTTCCGGCGTATCGAGGTCGAGCACGGCGAGCGGCATCTGCCTGCGCGCAGCCACGTCGAAAATTCCATCGACTTCGGCTCGTGGGTCCGTCCGGATCAGCGTGAAGCCCGTCCCCAGCGTGTCATAAAGCGAGCGGCCTTCGCCGAGCCAGAGATGCGGCGTGCGGCAACCGGGCACGGATGACGGGGTGAATTCACCCATTCGGTAAGCCGGCGGCGTCTCGTCGTCATGCGCGACAATGGGCGAATTTTCGTAGCAATAGCCGAAGTTCAGGCCGGCGCAGCATTGCTGCGTCACGTCGATGTCGTAGGCGGCGCTGCCGATCCGCGTGCGCGCCGCCTCGCCGACGGCGTCGTCCCGCTCGATGTCGGCGGATATCTCGCGCCGGTGCATCATCACCCTTTGCGCGATGTCGGTGATGAGTTGCGAGGTCTGCTCGATCACCGGGTGGCGTTCGGCCTCGTAAGCATCGAGCAGCGCCGGCGGCGCCCAGCCGTTCAGCACGGCCGCCAGCATCCACGACAGGTTCGCCGCGTCCGCGATGCCGGCGTTCATGCCGTAGCCGCCGTGCGGCACCCACAGATGCGCGGCGTCGCCGCAAATGAACGCGCGGCGGTCGCGGAATTTTTCGGCGACCAGCCGGCGGCTGGTCCAGTCTTCCTTGCTGATCACGTCGTAGCGGAAATCCGGTCCAAGCCCGAGAATTTCGCGGATCGCCCCGTCGCGGTCGACCGCGTCGAAGTCCTGCTCGCCGCGGTAGAGATAATTGTGGATCAGCCATTTCTCGCGGCCGTCCACCGCCATCATCATGCCGCAGCGGCGCGGGTTGAGCGAATAGTAAAGCCAGGCCGGCTTGCCCGGCAGCCGGCGCAGCAAATCCGGCGCGCGGATGTACGTCGATTGCACGCGCTGGAGCGCCGGCATGCCGTCAAGCCTCGCGCCGATGCTCCGGCGCACCATCGATTTTCCGCCGTCGCAGCCGACCAGATAATCGGCCGCGATCGTGATGCGCTTGCCGCTGTCGAGCCCATGCGCATCGGCAACGATGCCGTCCTCATCTTGCGTGAAGCCGTCGACCATCGTGCGATTGAGAATACGGATGCGCGGCTGGCTCGCCGCATGCGCGGAGAGCACCGGCTCGAAGTAAATCTGGTTGATGCGGTGCGTGTGCTCGGGCGTCGGCCAGCTGGTGTCCGGCCCGCGCGCGCCGTTGAAGCGTTCGCCGCGCGCCGGGATCGGCACGCGCGCAAGTTCAATTCCCGTTGCGGTGATGCGCGAGACGACATCGTTCGGATAGTCCGCCGGCAGGCCAAGGGCGCGAAGTTTGTGCGAGAGGCCGAGGCGCCGGAAGATTTCCATCGAGCGCGCCGAAATCTGGTTGCACTTCACCGGCGGCGGCTGGTGCGCCGCGCGGCACTCCACCACCGTGACCTCGATGCCGCGCTGAGCGAGATCGAGCGCAAGCGTCAGGCCGACGGGACCGGCGCCGACGACGAGAACTTTGGCCTTGAGGGTGGCGGGCATTGCTCCGGAAATTCGATGCAGGCGCGGAGAGCGATGAAATCCGATCGGGGCGCGGAGAACAATGCGTCAATCCGGCCTTTGCCGGCGTTGAGCCGGCTACGCTCCGCCGCCACAAGGCGGATCACCTGTGTGTTCCGGCCTGTTTCCGCCGCCGCCCCTCCCATTTCGGCCCCGGCGGTGCCATCTTTGGGATGAAAAGAATCGCGCCGGCGCCTGGCGCAGCGCCCTCACCCTCATCCCGCGGACCGAATGGCCGAGCCGAAAAAGCTGCCCGCTTTCAGTGACTTGCACACGCCTGCTGAAGGCGGCATCGCGGCGCGCGCGCTCAACGCGAGAAGTGCGCCCTATCTTGCTGATTTAAATCCGGAACAGCGCCTCGCGGTCGAGACGCTGGACGGCCCCGTGCTCGTTCTGGCCGGCGCCGGAACCGGAAAAACGCGTGTCCTTACAACGCGCATAGCGCACATTCTTAATCTCGGCCGGGCGCGCCCGAACGAAATCCTCGCCGTCACCTTCACCAACAAGGCCGCGCGCGAAATGAAAGAGCGCGTCGGCAGGATGGTCGGGCAGATTGTCGAGGGAATGCCGTGGCTTGGCACGTTTCATTCAATCGGCGTGAAAATTTTGCGCCGGCATGCCGAGCTGGTCGGCCTGAAAAATGATTTCACGATTCTCGACGTCGACGACCAGATTCGTCTCCTCAAACAGCTCTTAGAAGCCGAGAAGCTCGACGAAAAAAGATGGCCTGCTCGGGTATTCGCCACCTTGCTCGACGGCTGGAAGAACCGAGGATTGACGCCCGCGCAGGTGCCGGCCGGCGAAGCGGCGAGCTTCGCCAACGGCAAGGGCAAGAAGCTCTACGCCGCCTATCAGGAGCGGCTGAAGACGCTCAACGCCGTCGACTTCGGCGACCTGCTGCTCGAGACCATCCGCCTCTTCCGCGAGCACGCCGACGTGCTGGCGAATTATCAGCGCCGCTTCAAATTCATTTTGGTGGACGAGTATCAGGACACGAACGTCGCGCAGTATCTGTGGCTGCGGCTCTTGGCGCAGCCGCAGAGCGTAAGCGCCGCCCTCTCCTTGTCATCACCGGGCCGACGCGAAGCGGCGAGTCCCGGTGATCCCGATGAGGAAAGCACGCTGCCCGCCACTCGGGATGGCCGGGACAAGCCCGGCCATGACAGTGTTGATGACAGCGGGACAGGGGTTATGGATTCCGGGCTCGCGCCTTCGGCGCGCCCCGGAATGACAGAAAAAGAAACCGGGCAGCCGTCCTCTTTCGTCATTCCGGGACGCCGCGAAGCGGCGGACCCGGAATCCAGCGACACGGCTAAGCCTCTGGATTCCGGGTTCGACCCTTCGGGTCGCCCCGGAATGACAGAAGAAGCATCGGCGCGCCCCTCCTCTTCGTCATTGCCGGGCTTGACCCGGCAATCCATCGAATCTCGCGAAGACGATGGATCACCGGGTCACGGCGCACAACACAATGCCGAAGGCATCGTGAACTCCCCTTCGGTGCGCCGGCCCGGTGATGACAGCGAAGTGCGCGGGGCGAGGGAGAAGAAAAACATCTGCTGCGTCGGGGATGACGATCAGTCGATCTACGGCTGGCGCGG